>CAZAEP010000138.1:0-7201 GCA_964484045.1 uncultured Sphingomonadales bacterium | reverse complement strand
ATCTCGTCGACGGCTCGGGCTACATCTTCCGCGCCTATCACGCATTGCCGCCGATGACGCGGCCGGACGGAACCCCGGTGAACGCCGTCTTCGGCTTTTCCAACATGCTGTTCAAGCTGCTGAAGGACGTGAACGAGGGCGCGGCGCCGACGCATCTTGCGGTCGTCTTCGATGCCGCGCGGCGGACGTTTCGCAACGACCTCTATGCGGACTACAAGGCCAACCGGCCCGAGGCGCCCGAGGATCTGGTGCCGCAGTTCCCGCTCATCCGCGAGGCGGTGCAGGCGTTCTCGGTGCCCGCGATCGAGCGCGAGGGCTTCGAGGCCGACGACATCATCGCGACCTTGACGAGGAAGGCTCGCGAGAAGGGATTCAAGGTGACCATCGTCTCCTCGGACAAGGACCTGATGCAACTCGTCGATGATGACGTCGTGACGCTCCTCGATCCGATGAAGAACCGGCGCATCGGTCCCGACGAGGTGCGCGAGAAGTTCGGCGTCGGGCCGGAAAAGGTGATCGAGGTGCAGGCGCTGTGCGGCGATCCTTCCGACAATGTTCCCGGCGTGCCGGGCATCGGACCCAAGACGGCGGCGCAACTGATCCGGCAATATGGCGACGTCGAGTCGCTGCTCGCCCATGCCGGGGAGATCCGGCAACCCAAGCGGCGGGAGAATCTCCTCGCCCATGCCGAGGCGGCACGGCTGTCGAAGCGGCTCGTCACGCTCGACCCGGACGTGCCGCTCGACGACTGGCCTCTGGAGGCGCTCGAAGTGCGCGAGCTCGACCCCGGGCCGGTGCTCGCCTTCGTCGACGCCAACGGGTTCAAGTCCCTGCGCGCGCGCCTCATCGCCCATCTCGGCGAGGCGGTGCCGGGGACGAGCCCCGCGGAGGCGGAGGCCGTCGCGGTCGGGGACCTCGTTTACGAGACCGTCGACAACATGGCGGCGCTCACGCGCTGGATCGCGCGCATCGAAGAGGTCGGGATCGTCGCCGTCGATACCGAGACCACCGGCCTCGATCCGGCGCGCGCCGAGCTCGTCGGCATCTCGCTGTCCGTCGAGGCCGGCAGGGCCGCCTATGTTCCGCTGCGCCACAGGCCGCGCGACGGGCTCGATCTCGCGGCCGGGACGCTGCGGCAGATTCCGCTCGCGGAGGCGCTCGCGGCGCTCAAGCCGGTCCTCGAGGACCCGGGCGTCCTCAAGGTGGGGCAGAACATCAAATACGACATCGCGATCCTCGCCCGCGAGGGGATCGATGTCGCCCCCATCGACGACACCATGCTCATCTCCTATGTGCTCGAGGCCGGGCTGCACGGGCACGGGCTCGACGAGCTGGCGAAGCTCCATCTCGGCATCGAGCCGGTGACCTTCAAGGCGGTCGCCGGCCGCGGCAAGGCGCAGGTGACCTTCGATCGGGTGCCGATCGCGGAGGCGACGCGCTATGCCGCCGAGGACGCCGATCTTGCGGGACGGCTGCACCGTCTTCTGAAGCCGCGTCTGGCGGCGGAAGGGTTGCGCACGCTCTATGAGACCATCGAGCGGCCGCTGGTGCCGGTGGTTGCGTCGATGGAGCGGCACGGCATCAAGGTCGATCGCGCCGAGCTCAACCGTCTATCGGCGGAGTTCGCCCGCAAGATGGCGGCGCTCGAGAAGGAAATCCATGCCCTCGCCGGCGAGGCCTTCAATATCGCGAGCCCGGCCCAACTGGGCGAAATCCTCTTCGTCAGGATGGGACTCGAGGGGGGCAAGAGGTCGAAGAGCGGCGCCTATTCGACAAGCGCCCAGGTGCTGGAGAAGCTGGCCGCCGACGGCCATGAGCTGCCGCGCCGGGTGCTCGAATGGCGGCAGCTCGCCAAGCTCAAGAGCACCTATGCGGACGCGCTCGCGGCGGCGATCAACCCTCGCACGGGGCGTGTCCATACCTCCTATTCGCTGGCCAACACCACGACCGGGCGCCTTGCCTCGACCGATCCCAACCTGCAGAACATCCCGGTGCGCACCGAGGAGGGGCGACGCATCCGTCGCGCCTTCATCGCCGAGGCGGGCTGCCGGCTGCTGTCGGCCGACTACAGTCAGATCGAGCTCCGCATTCTCGCCCATATCGCCGATGTCGGTGCCCTCAGGCAGGCCTTCGCCGACGGCCTCGACATTCATGCCATGACCGCATCCGAGGTCTTCGGCGTGCCGCTCAGGGAGATGGATCCGCTGACCCGGCGGCGCGCCAAGGCGATCAATTTCGGCATCATCTACGGCATTTCCGCCTTCGGGCTGGCGCGCCAGCTCGACATCTCCCGCGAGGAGGCGGCGGC
The DNA here is from genome assembly GCA_964484045.1 of uncultured Sphingomonadales bacterium. Lineage (GTDB taxonomy): Bacteria > Pseudomonadota > Alphaproteobacteria > Sphingomonadales > Rhodothalassiaceae > J134. The sequence goes on along the minus strand of CAZAEP010000138.1, from coordinate 4,893 downwards.
CTATATCGAGACCTATTTCAAGCGCTTCCCCGGCATCCGCGACTATATGGAGGCGACCAGGGCGACGGCCCGCGAGAGGGGCTATGTCGAGACGCTGTTCGGTCGTCGCGTGCACACCCCCGACATCAACTCGAAGAACCCCAATCAGCGCGGCTTTGCGGAGCGGGCGGCGATCAACGCGCCGATCCAGGGCTCGGCCGCCGATATCATCAAGCGCGCCATGGTGCGGATGACCGGCGCGCTTGCCGCGGCCGGCCTTGAAAATGTCAAAATGCTGCTGCAAGTGCACGACGAGCTGATCTTCGAGGCGCCGGAGGCGTTGCTGGAGTCGGCGCAGCCGGTGATCCGCGAGACGATGGAAGGCGCCTGTGCGCCCGCTCTGGCGCTCTCGGTGCCGCTCGTGGTCGATATCGGGATCGGCAGCAACTGGGCGGAGGCGCATTGAGAGTGAGGTTCGCCGAAGCCGTCCCGCCGTCGGGCGATGGAGCGCCGATGTCCCCGACGGAAGACGGCATGTCATGTTCACGATTTCGCCAAGTGCTTGAGACCGCGAAGCAAGCTCCCTAATATCGGACCATGTCGGTCCGATTGGTCGGACAGGCAACCGCCGGACAAACAAAAGAGTACCGATGACAGGCGGCATCGGAGGAATGAGGAAGGAACGTCGATGCGGGTTCTCCTTGCACAACCGCGGGGGTTTTGCGCCGGGGTCGAGCGGGCGGTCGAGATCGTCGAGCGGGCTCTCGAACAATACGGGCCGCCGGTCTATGTCCGTCATGAGATCGTGCACAATCGCCGGGTGGTCGAGGATTTGCGCTCGAAAGGGGCCATTTTCGTGGAGGAGGTGGACGAGATTCCGGAAGGCGCTCTGACGATCTTCTCGGCGCACGGGGTCTCCCGCAAGGTCGAGGCCGATGCCGCCGATCGCGCGCTGGAGGTGATCGATGCGACCTGTCCGCTGGTGAGCCGCGTGCATCATGAAGGGCAGCGCTATGCGCGCGCCGGCTACGAGGTGATCCTTATCGGCCATGCCGGCCATGCCGAGGTCGAGGGCACGCTCGGGCAGATCGACGGCACGGTGCATCTCGTGGGCTCGGTCACGGAAGCCGAGCAGCTCGTGGTCGGCAATCCCGAGCGCGTCGCCTATGTGACGCAGACGACGTTGTCGGTCGACGACACCCGCGACATCATCGCCACGCTCACGCGCCGCTTTCCGCAGATCAAGGGGCCCGACGTCAAGGACATCTGCTATGCGACGCAGAACCGGCAGCAGGCGGTGAGGGAGCTTGCGGCCAAGGTCGACGTGCTGCTGGTTCTCGGCGCGCGCAACAGCTCGAACTCGAACCGTCTGCGCGAGATCGCCGAGGCCATGGGCGTGCCGGCCTATCTGATCGACGACGCCGCGGCGCTCGATCCGTCCTGGCTCGAGGGAGCGGAGACGGTGGGCATCACCGCCGGCGCGTCGGCCCCCGAGGTGCTCGTCGACGAGCTGATCGCGCGGCTCGAGAACCTCGCGCCGATCGATGTGGTGCCGCACAACGGCATCGTCGAGAATGTACAGTTCAAATTGCCGGCGCTGGTGCGCGGCGAGGCCTGATCGGGCCGGATCGACAAGGGAAAGGACAGATCGTGGGCGTTCCTCTTTTGCAGCAGCTCCGCGTCGGCGGCTATATCCTGAAGCAGAAGCTCAAGGGCAACAGGCGTTATCCGCTGGTGCTGATGCTCGAGCCCCTGTTTCGCTGCAATCTCGCCTGCGCCGGTTGCGGCAAGATCGACTATCCCGAACCGATCCTCAACAAGCGCCTCTCGGCCGCGGAGTGCCTTGCCGCGGTCGACGAATGCGACGCGCCGATCGTCGCCATTCCCGGCGGCGAGCCGCTGATCCACAAGGAGATCGGCGAGATCGTCGCCGGCATCGTCAAGCGCAAGAAGTTCGTCTCGCTGTGCACCAACGCGCTCCTGCTCGAGAAGAAGCTGCACCTGTTCGAGCCCTCGCCCTATCTCTTCTTCTCGGTCCATCTCGACGGGCTGAAGGAGGAGCACGACCGCTCGGTGTGCCAGGAGGGTGTCTTCGAGCGCGCGGTCAGAGCCATCAAGGCGGCGCAGGAGAAGGGCTTCCAGGTCAATGTCAACGCCACCGTCTTCGACGGCGCGGAGCCCGAGCGGGTGGCGCGGTTCCTCGATTTCGCGAAGGAGCTCGGCGTCGGCGTGACGATCTCGCCGGGCTATGCCTATGAGCGCGCCCCCGATCAGGAGCATTTCCTCAATCGTCAGAAGACGAAGACGCTCTTTCGCCGGATCCTGGCGCTCGGCAAGGGTCGGAAATGGCCGCTCAACCATTCCGCCCTCTATCTCGATTTTCTCGCCGGAAACCAAAGCTACCGCTGTCAGCCCTGGGGCATGCCGACGCGCAATATCTTCGGCTGGCAGAAGCCCTGCTACCTTCTGGGCGAAGGCTTCGTCGCGAGCTTCAAGGAGCTGATGGAGACCACCGACTGGGAGGCCTACGGCACCGGCAATTACGAGAAATGCGCCAACTGCATGGCGCATTGCGGTTATGAGCCGACGGCGGCGGCCGACGCGTTGGCGCATCCCCTGAAGGCGCTTCTCGTCGCTCTGCGCGGGCCCCGCACCGAGGGGCCGATGGCGCCCGAGATCCCGCTCGATGGCCAGCGTCCGGCCGAATACATCTTCGAACGGCAGGTCGAGGGCTTCCTCTCAGAAACGGAGAGCGGCAAGGGCGGGAAGAAGGCGCTCGCCAAGAGCGCCTAGGCGGCGCCGCGCCGCGCGGCTCTCGCGCCCCAGACGCAGCATCTCGGCGGCAAGCGCCGGGCGTGCCAGCATCGCCCGGATCACCGGCCATGGACGCATGGAGCCGTCGGCGCGCATGCCGGCGAGCGCGGCGGACGGGATTGCCCGGGACGCGGGATCCGCGACGACGCGCAGGGCGAGGAAGCGTAGCCCCGCTTCCGCGGCCGCCGCGGCGACGGCGTGACTTTCCATGTCGACGCACAGCGCGCCGCTCTCTTCATGAAGCCGCCCCTTCTCCGCGATCGAGGCGACGGGCGCATCGGCGCCGGCAAGAAGGCCGGTGCGGACGCCGGCGGTGTCCGCAAGCGCGTGTGCGGCCGCCGCGAGCGCCGTTCCATCGGCGTCGTGGCGCGCGCCGTCCGCTGCGATCACGGTGGTGGCGAGGAGGGCGTCGCCGGTCGCGAGCGCCGGGTCGAGCGCGCCGGCGAGCCCGGCCGAAAGCAGAAGCTCGACGCCCGCCGCGATCAGCCGTGCCGCCGCGGCGCCGGCCCCTGCGGGCCCCGGCCCGACGCACAGGACGTGCACGCGATCCGGAACGCCGGCGCGTCGCGCCGCGCGCGTGAGCGTCGCCGCCTCGAAAGCCAGTCCGGTGACGATGCCGACCTTCACCATGGAGCTATTCCACCCGCCCGGACGGCAATGTCAATGCCGCCCTCGGTCCTCTCGACGGCGAGCGGGTTTTCACCCCTGGCCTGCGGAACGATTTGTTCAATCTTCTCATCTCATGGTAGGGTATCGGAACTCATCCATGAGAATCGAAAGCGGTGAAAGAAGACATTCAGAATGTGATCGAGAATACGATTCGGGAGCAACTTTCCGATGCCGTGATCGACCGCATCACCGTTCAGGAAGATATCGATCATGACGGCGACGAAATCCTGCGCGTGTTGGTGATATTTGATGCCGAGAAGGGCGGCCACGATTCCAACAAGACCGTGAGCATGGTTCGGCATGTGCGTGAAAAGCTGCATGAACTTAAGGAAGACCGCTTCCCGATCATCTCTTATGTTTCGACGTCCGATGCGAAGAGGATGACCCCTGCAGCCGCATGATTTTCTGAAATCGGCACGCCTGCTTGCTGCCCATGCGTCGCGAAGACCGTCGCAGGTGAATTTGCGCCGGGCGGTCAGTTCGGCCTGATACGCTCGGTTTCATTGTCCGGCGCGGTGCCGTGCCGATACCCTGGTGGGCGGTCATGGATCCAGCCGAAGCAGGCCTGCCGCGGACTGCGACCCTTCGGCTCGTTTCCAGAAATCGCAAGTTCCGGAAGCGATCGAGGCTTCGGACACCGCGCTGGCAAACTTCACAGGCGTTCCCATCAAAGACCGGCGCGCATTCTCCGCTTATGTCCTGTTCAAGAAGCGCATCTGAATTTCCACTGCCTCGGTCGTGAACAATTTGAAATTGCGGCCGGCCGATTTCTAGGAAGCGTCACCCCTCCCCCGGCGTGCCAGCAGCCTGAGGCGCAGGGCGTTCAGCTTGATGAAGCCTTCCGCATCGCGCTGGTCGTAGACCGAATCCTCCTCGAAGGTGACGTGTTCGAGGCTGTAGAGCGAATGCGGCGAGCTGCGTCCGACGACGCTTGCCGTGCCCTTGTAGAGCTTCAGGCGCACGCGGCCCGTCACATGCTCCTGGCTCCGGTCGATCGCCGCCTGCAGCATCTCGCGCTCGGGCGAGAACCACAGGCCGTTGTAGACGAGTTCGGCATAGCGCGGCATCAGCTCGTCCTTGAGATGCGCGGCGCCGCGGTCGAGCGTCACCTGCTCGATGCCGCGGTGCGCGGCAAGCAGGATGGTGCCGCCCGGGGTCTCGTAGATGCCGCGCGACTTCATGCCCACGAACCGGTTCTCGACGAGGTCGATGCGGCCGATGCCGTGGCGCCGGCCGTGCGCGTTCAGACGCGCGAGAAGGGCTGCCGGCGAAAGCGCCTCGCCGTCGAGCGCCACCGCATCGCCGCCCTCGAAATCGATCTCGATGTATTCGGGCGTGTCGGGGGCGTCTTCGGGCGCCACGGTGCGTGAATAGACGAATTCCTCGGCCTCCGCGGCCGGATCCTCAAGCGCCTTGCCCTCGCTCGAGGTG
>CAZAEP010000137.1:4162-7209 GCA_964484045.1 uncultured Sphingomonadales bacterium | reverse complement strand
CCACGCCTTATCCTCATCGGCGAGGACGTGCGCATCGGCGCCATGGGCGTGACGGGGGGCCTTGTCGCACGACACGGACCGGATCGCGTCATCGACATGCCGATTTCGGAATCCGCCTTCATCGGCGCCGCGATCGGGGCGGCGGCGACCGGACTCATTCCCGTGGTCGAACTGATGTTCGCCGACTTCGTCGGCGTCGCCTTCGACGCCGTGCTCAACCAGATGGCCAAGCTCCGCTACATGACCGGCGGTCAGGTGCGGCTGCCGCTCGTGCTGCGCACCACCATCGGTGCCGGCGATCGCGCCGCGGCGCAGCACAGCCAGTCGCTGCACCATCTCTTCACCTCGATCCCCGGGCTCAAATGCGTGCTGCCGGCAACGCCGGCGGACGCCTGCGGGCTTCTCCTCGCCGCCATCCGCGATCCCGATCCGGTCATCGTCTGCGAGCACAAGATGCTCTATTCCCTGCGCGGCCCGATGCCCGAGACGCCCGAGCCGATCCCGCTCGGCAGAGCATGCATCGTGCGTCCGGGACGCGACGTCACCGTCGTCGCCTTCGCCGCCATGGTCCACCGCGCCACGGAAGCCGCGGCACGGCTTGCGGCCGAGGGGATCGAGGCCGAGATCATCGACCCGCGCACGACCGTGCCGCTCGACGAGTCGGCGATCCTCGCCTCGGTCGCGAGGACCGGCCGCCTCCTCGTCGTCGACGAAGGGGCTGCGCGCTGCGGCATGGCCGCCGACATCGTCGCCCTCGTCAGCGCGCGCGCCTTTGACGCCCTCAAGGCGCCGCCGGCAGCCATCACCCCGCCGCACACGCCCGTGCCCTTCGCGCCCGAGCTCGAGGATGCCTGGCTGCCGCATGCCGACGCCATCACCGTCACGGCGCGTCGCCTGTGCGCGGGCGGAAGATGAGGCGCCGCCTGCTGAAGGCGAGTTCGGCGACGAGGACCGCGAGATAGAGCCCGAGCGCGATGAACAGCCGGTCGCGTTCGGTCTCCCACATATAGACCGCGAGCTCGCCGAGCGCGGCGAGCATGAAGAGGATCCCGCTGATCACGACCCAGCCTTTCGCGCCGGTCTTCACGCGCAACTTCCAATTCGCCACCGAGACCGCGAGCGAGACGAGCAGAAAGGTCATGCTGGAGAAGGCGGCGATCATCTCGAGGCCGCCGGTGGCGGCGAAGAGCAGCGCCAGCGCCGTGAGCACGACGATCGCCACCGCCGGCGTATCGCGCCGCGAGCGGTGCGAAAAGGGCCGGGGCATCATCTTCTCGGTCGCCATCACCGCCATCATGTGCGAGGCGCCGAAGATCGTCGCATTGATGGCCGAGGCGGTCGCGAGCACCGCGGCGATGCCGATCACGAAGCGCCCGGCGTCGCCGAGCACGGGCTCCACGGCGACCGCGAGCGCATATTCCTCGGCGCTCCTGATCTCCTGCGGCGTCAGATTGCCGACGCCGACGATGGCGAGCAGGATATAGACCGCCGCCACCACCGCGACCGCCGTATAGATGCCGCGCGGCACGTTGCGCGCGGGCCTCTCGCTCTCGGTGACCGCATTGGTGATGAGCTGAAAGCCCTCATAGGCGACGAAGATCACCGCCCCGGCGGCGAAGATCGAGGGCACCCCCTTGCTCGCCACCGGCAGGAGGTGATCGACATCGATGGTCCAGAGCCCGATCACCGCGACGAGCGCGAGGATCGCCACCTTGGCATAGACGATGACGTCCTCGGTATGCCCGGATGCGCGCGTGCCGAGGAGATTCACGATCATGAAGAAGAGAAGGATGAAGCCGGTGAGAAAGAAGCGCAACGGCGCAAGGCCGGGATTGCCCAGCATGTCCGCGGCATAGGCCGCGAAGGTGAAGGCGTAGAGCGCCAGCGTGCCGATGTAGCCCAGCACCACCACCCAGCCGACGAAACCGCCGATATTGGGATGCCCCGGGAAGGCGTATTCGAGATAGGTGTAGCTCGCACCGTCGGAGCGGAAGGCAAGCGCGAGTCGGATATAGGAATGCCCGGCGAAGGCGGCGATGATCGCCCCGATGGCGAAGGCGAGCGGCGCGGCGTTGCCGGTGATGTCGACGGCGAGCCCGAGAACGGAGAAAATGCCGCCGCCGATCATGCCGCCGATGCCGATCGCGACGAGCTCGACGAGCCCGAGCTTCTCCCCGCCAGCCTTGCCTCCCGCTGTCGTCATCGCATTCCCTTCCTTGCGTGCCGTCTTGCCGAGATCGTCGCGACAGGGCCACCTTTTCCCGCTATACTTCGCCGGTGAAGGCGTCAACGAATCCACGGGGGAGAAGAATGAGCGCACAAGCCGTCGTCGGGCACGACACACCGGCCAGACTGACCGTCGCCACGATCTCGATGGAAGCGCCCTGGACATGGCTGACAAAGGCATGGACCGGGATCCTCGCCGCGCCGCGGGTCACCCTGGGCTACGGTCTCGCTCTGTCGCTCATCTCCGCGGCCGTCGCGGCCCTGCTGTTCTTCAACGACCTGCTCGTGCTCATCCTGCCCCTGAGCGGCGGCTTTCTGCTTCTCGGCCCTCTGCTCGCGGTCGGACTCTACGAGGCCGCGCGCCGGCTCGAGGCCGGGGAGCCCGTCACCTTCCGGGACATGCTCTTCGTCCGCACGGCCGCGCCGGGGCAGCTCGCCTTTCTCGGCGTGCTGCTGCTGCTCGCCTATCTCGCCTGGGTGCGGATCGCGATGCTGCTTTTTGCGCTGATCAACGGCATCAACGCACAGTTTCCGCCGCTCGAACGCTTCTTCAGCGATCTTTTCTTCACCTGGAACGGGCTGCTGCTTCTCGCCAGCGGCACGCTGATCGGCGGTGTCATCGCCTTCGTCATCTTCGCTGCGGCGGCGGTTTCCGTGCCCGTCCTGATGCGGCACAGGATCGACGCCGTCACCGCGATGGCGACAAGCTTTGCCGCCGTGCGCAGGAACCCCGGCCCCATGATCCTCTGGGCGTGGCTGATCCTGCTCCTCATCGCCTTCGGTCTGGCCACGGCGTTCGTCGGCCTCGTCCTCACTTTCCC
>CAZAEP010000137.1:0-4062 GCA_964484045.1 uncultured Sphingomonadales bacterium | reverse complement strand
TCCTCATCGCCTTCGGTCTGGCCACGGCGTTCGTCGGCCTCGTCCTCACTTTCCCACTCGTCGGACTGGCCACTTGGCACGCCTATCGCGACCTCGTGCGCGCCGAGGATTGACGGGGGCGCGCGACCGCGACGCCGGTTCGCCAAGAGCGCAGGACGCCCGGCGCGACCATGGATTCGCCGGACACGCCGGCGAATGACGGTCCTTTCACGGGTCCCCGTCTTTTCCCCATCCTCTCGACGGCCCTTTTTCGTCACCCGGCATCCCTTCCTCTGTCACCCGCCGGCGTGACCGGCGGGTGACAGAGGGGGTGCAGAGCGCCCGGCATCGACATGAATTCGCCGCTCGAGCCCGCGAATGAGGGTTCCCGGAGGGCGCCGCGGGCTGGCATCCCGGATGGCCGGAAAAGGCGCTCTCAGGAGGACTGCAGCACCGCTTCGGCCTCGCGGCCATAGACCTCCTGATAGTGCGAGAAGCGGGCCTCGAAGCGGCCGGTGCCCTGGGTCGCTCCGCGCAGTTCGCCGAGCAGACGGTGCAGCGACTGGCCCGGCAGCATCACCTTGAGAACCTCCCACCCCTCGTGCTCGGGGTCGCGTTCGAAACCGAGCACCTGGCCGTGCAGCACGGCGATGCGCGGATTGAGCGCACCGGTGAAGCTGTCCGGCACATGGCACGAAACCTCGTACATCGGCTCGAGCAGCACCGAGCCCGCCTGCTCGAGCGCCTCGCGGATGCCCATCTGGCCGGCGATCTTGAAGGCGATGTCGGAACTGTCCACCGAATGGTGCTGACCGTCGGTGAGACGCACATGAAGATCGGTCACCGGAAAGCCGAGCGGCCCTTTCTCGAGGCCCTGACGCATGCCCTCCTCGACCGAAGGAATGTATTGCCGCGGCACCGAGCCGCCATGGATGGTTTCCTCGAAGCTGAAGCCCGAGCCGCGCGGCGCCGGCGTGACCGTGAACTTGATGTCGGCGAACTGCCCCGAGCCGCCGCTCTGCTTCTTGTGGCGATAATGCACGTCGACCGACTTGGCGATGGTCTCGCGATAGCTCGGGCGTGGCTCGCCGAGGCGGACCTCGATGCCGAAATCGGCCTTGAGCGCATCGGCGACCTGGCGGAAATGCAGGTCGCCCTGACCCGAAAGGAGGAGCGTGCCGCTGTCCTCGTCATGGCTCACCGTGAGCGCCCGGTCGTCCTGTGCAAGGCGATGGAGCGCCTCCGACAGCCGTACCTCGTCCTTGCTGTTCCTGGCCGCGATGGTGACGTTCGCCTGCGGCTCGAGAACCGGCGCCGGTCGCGCCGGCGCGACCGGGCCGTCAGCATCGTAGAGCGTACCGGCATTGAGCTGCTCGGTCTTGACGATCTTGGCCACCGCGCCCGGCGCCACGGCATCCAGAAGCTGCCCCTTGGCCCCGTCGAGCGAGAGAATCTGACCGAGCTTGGCACCGCCGAGCGGCATCGCCGGCTTGAGCGTGCCGGCGAGCGCCCGCACATGGCAGACCTTGCCGAGATGCTTCTGATAATGCGCATGAAAAACGCCGGCGAGTGGCGTATCGCCGATGCGCGCGACGGTCTTTTCCAGCGCCGGCACCTCGTGCCGCAGCGCCTTCATCAGGCGATTGATCCCGTGTCCCTCCGCGGCGTCGCCGAAAAAGACGGGGACCGTCGCCCCTTCGGCGAGCAACCGCTTGCACAGCGTGAAAAGCGTGTCGCAGGGCGGCACCCTGTCCTCGATGATCTGCTCGAGCAGACCCTCATCGAAATCCGACATCGTCTCGAGCAGGCTGAACCGCGCTTCCGCCTCGGCGTCGCGCAATTCGGCGGGGATCTCCACGAGATCCGACCGCTGCCCGGGGCGATAGCGCCAGGCGCGTTCGGAAATGAGATCGATGGCGCCGACCACCTCGTCGCCTTCGCGCACCGGCACCTGCCGCACGACGAGGGGACCGTTGGAGAAATGCTGCAGTCCCGAGACGATATCGCGCACCCGTCCCTGACTCTCCCGGATGCGGTTGATGAAGACGACAAGCGGCACGCCGCAGCTCTGTACGAGCCGGATATGCGGAGCGGCAAGGACGGCCGCCGCCGGATCGGGCGACACCACGACCACCGCCGCGTCGACGACCTGCAGCACGTCGCTCGTCGCCTGTGCGAGATCGGCGGCGCCGGGGCAGTCGATGCTCACCCATTGCTCGTCGATATAGGGAAAGCTCAGGCAGCGCACGAGGCCTTCGCCGCTGTCCTCGACCGCACCGCCTTCGAGCCCGGCAAGCGCCGCCGCAAGCGTTGTCTTGCCGACGCCGGGCGGGCCGATGAGAGCGATGGCGCGCGAGGGCTTCGAAGCAACGGTCATGGCGTATCCTCCGCTCGATGAACTCAAATCCTCCCCTCTTTTGTCCCGCATGGCAAGGGGGCATCGGCGATCCGCACCCGGCGCGCGACCACGGCGATGCGGGATCGCGGTCCGGTCGCTCGACGCGGCGGCAAATTTCAAATCTTGCGCAATATGGACCAATCATTGCGCACAAAACCGGCAAAGAACGAAAGCTCATTGCCGCCGCTTGATGGCATACTGGCGGCGCTTTCAGGGACCCGCGCGACCGCGCCCATGGATGGACACGCATGGACGATCTGAGACGCGTCACGCTCGAAGACAAATATGTGCTCCGCGACGGGCATGCCTATATGACCGGCATTCAGGCGCTGGTGCGCCTGCCCCTCGTCCAGCACCGGCGCGACCGCGAGGCGGGGCTCGAGACCGCGGGCTTCATCTCCGGCTATCGCGGCTCGCCGCTCGGCGCCTACGACCTCGAGCTCACCCGCGCCCGCCCCTGGCTCGAAGCCGAAAACATTCATTTCCAGCCCGGTCTCAACGAGGATCTGGCGGCGACCGCGGTGTGGGGCTCGCAGCAGGCCAATCTCGCCGGCCAGGGGAAATATGACGGCGTCTTCGGCATCTGGTACGGCAAGGGGCCGGGCGTCGATCGCTCGATGGACGTCTTGAAACACGCCAATGCCGCCGGCACCATGCGGCATGGCGGCGTGCTCGCCATCGCCGGCGACGATCACGGCGCCAAGTCCTCGACCCTGCCGCATCAGACCGAGCACGACTTCATGGCCGCCATGATCCCCGTGCTCTATCCCGCCGGCGTCGGCGAATTCGTCGAGTTCGGCCTGCTCGGTCTCGCCATGTCGCGCTTCACCGGTGCCTGGGTCGCCTTCAAGACGACGTCCGAGACGGCGGAGACGAGCGCTTCGGTCGACCTCGCCCGCGAGCGGCGCACGATCGTCGAGCCGCAGGATTTCGAGATGCCCCCGGGGGGACTCCATATCCGCTGGCCCGACCCCTGGCGCGAACAGGACACCCGCCTGCAGCGCTACAAGGGCTTCGCCGCCCATGCCTTCGCCCGCGCCAACGGCATCGACCGTCTGGTCTGGGACGGCGGCAGGACGCCGCGGCTCGGCATCATCGCCTCAGGCAAGGCCTATCTCGACGTCCGGCAGGCCCTGCGCGAGATGGGGATCGACGCCGGAATGGCGCGCGAGCTCGGACTTCGCCTCTACAAGGTCGGCATGGTCTGGCCGCTCGAGCCGGCGGGGGCGCGCGCCTTCTGCGAAGGCCTCGACGAGGTGCTGGTGGTCGAGGAAAAGCGTGAGATGATCGAGTATCAGCTCATGCAGCAGCTCTACAACTGGAAACACAGCGTACGGCCGCGCATCGTCGGCAAGTACGACGAGCACGGCCGCTGGCTCCTGCCGCCGGACAACGAGCTCGACATTTCACTCGTCGCGCACGCCATCGCCGCACGGCTGGCGAGAATCCACGACATGCCGGAGATCCGCGATCGCCTCGCCTATTTCGAGGCCCGCAAGAAGGAGGCGGAAGGCTATGCGCCGCCGCTCGCGCGCACGCCCTATTTCTGTTCGGGCTGTCCGCACAACCGGTCGACCCGGGTCCCCGACGGCAGCCGCGCGCTGGCCGGCATCGGCTGCCACATCATGGCCATCAACATGGATCGCGCGACCGCGACCTTCACCCAGATGGGCGGCGAGGGCGCG
>CAZAEP010000136.1:0-7225 GCA_964484045.1 uncultured Sphingomonadales bacterium | reverse complement strand
CTCGAATTCGTGCTCACCGACGCCATCGGTCGCGACTGGCAGTGCGGCACCCTGCAGGTCGATATCGTACTCCCCGAACGGCTCGATGCGAGCTATGTCGGCGAAGACGGCGAGCGTCATCGTCCGGTCATGCTGCACCGCGCCATTCTCGGCTCCTTCGAGCGCTTCATCGGCATCCTGATCGAGCATTACGCCGGCAAGCTGCCCCTGTGGCTGGCCCCGGTGCAGGTGGTGGTGGCGACCATCACCTCGGATGCCGACGCCTATGCCGGCGAGGTGGCGGCGGCGCTGCAGGCGGCCGGCCTGCGCGTCGAGTCCGATCTCCGCAACGAGAAGATCGGCTACAAGGTGCGCGAACACAGCGTCGCGAAGGTCCCCGTCCTCTTCGTCGTCGGCCGGCGCGAGGCCGAGGAGCGAACGGTGGCCATTCGTCGTCTGGGGGTGAAGGAGCAGCGCGCGATGGCTCTCGAGGCGGCGGTCGACCTGTTGCGCCGCGACGCGCGGGTCCCTCGATGAACGCCGCCGCGGGGTCACCGTTCCGGCGTCGAGTGTTGCCGCGCGGCCACTCGCCATTTCATCCGCGATCCAGTATAGCTTGTGTGATTTTCCCCTTGCCGCGACGGCGACGGGGAAATGGGAGCAATATTTGCGAAAGGAGGAAGGCTCATACGTAGAGGTCGTATGATCGGTCCGCCGCCGAAACCCACCGGCCCGCGGATCAACGAACGGATCAAGGTGCCGAAAGTGCGCCTGATCGGTCCGGATGGTGACAATCACGGTGTCGTCGACATCGAGACCGCCCTCAAGGTCGCCGAGCAGATCGGGCTCGATCTTGTCGAAATCTCTCCCAACGCCGATCCGCCGGTGTGCAAGGTGCTTGATTTCGGCAAATACAAATACGAGCTGCAGAAGAAAGCGAGCGCGGCGAAGAAGAAGCAGAAGACGCAGGAGGTCAAGGAGATCAAAATGCGTCCCAACATCGATACGCACGACTACCTGACCAAGATGAAAGCCATGAACCGCTTCATCGAGGCCGGCGACAAGGTCAAGGTCACCTTGCGCTTTCGCGGCCGCGAGATGGCGCATCAGGAACTCGGTCTCGAGCTTCTCAAACGCGTCGAGAACGACATGGCCGAGATCGCCAAGGTGGAATCGCGCCCCCGTCTCGAAGGACGTCAGATGACGATGGTTCTCGTTCCCAGATAAGACGCGACGGCCCGCCGGCTCCTCCTTTCAGCGACGCGGGCGGTTTGCAGCGGCGGCCCGCATCGGCGTAGGCTGAGACGACATGCGTGCGCTGCTTGTGATCATCGCGCTCTGGCTTTCGGGTCTCGCGACCGCGTCGCCGAATCTGGTCGCGGCGGAGCGGCTCTTTGCGCACGGCGCCTGGCTGGCGGCGGCCGGTCTCGCCCGCGGCGACGCGAGCGCCGCGGGCTATGCCCTGGCGGCGCGCGCGACCCTCGTTGCGGCCAGCCTGGAAACGGACCGGCACCGGCGCAATCTGCTTCTGGAACTGGCCGTCAGGGACGTCGAGGCCGCTCTTGCGCGCAATCCGGACTGGCTGGAGGCGCAGCTTCAGGCGGCCGCGGCCTACGGCTTCCGTGCCCAGGTGCGGCGTTCGGCAAACGATGTCCGACGCTCACGCCGCCATGTCGAGCGGGCGCTTGCGCTGGCGCCCGACGAACCGCTCGCCCTGGCGGCGCTCGGCTACTGGCACGGCCGCACGGTGCTCGGCGCCGGGCGGTTTCTTGCCGCCCTCTTCTTCGGCGCCAGGCGCAAGCAGGCGATCGCCGCCTTCGAGGCCGCCCTTGCACGCGCACCGGAAGACCCGGTCATTCGCGTCGGATTCGGGCGCATGCTGCTGCGTTTCGAGGACACACGCGACAGCCGGCGCGGGCTCGAGGAGCTTGCACGCGCCATGCCGCTTCCGGCCGGGACGGCGCTCGAGCGCGAGATGAAGCGCCAGGCGGCGCTTCTGCTCGACGCCGCGCGCAAGGGCGCCGACCGCCATCACCTGGCCCGTCTCGCCGATCGCCTGGCGCCTTTTGCCGATTGAACGGGCAGGGATGCGGCGGAAAAAGAGGCCGGTCCGGGATGGGGATGCCGGACCGGCCAGGGTGGTGCACGCTTCGCAAAGACCCTGAGTGAGCAAGGTACCCGCCATGGGGGTCGAGGTAACGGCCGGCACCCGGTTGCCCAGCTCACATGGTCGCCCCTTTCCCATCAAGTTCCGTGCCAGTTGAGAAACGGCACGAAACTGCGGTTCAGAACCGTCGGTTTCACTCTCCGAATGCGAGAAATCCGCAATATGCTTTGCAAAATGCGAAAAATTCCGGTGGCGATATGCGATAAGAGGCGCTTACCCGATCTTAAGGAGCGGCATGGAATAGTCGCGCCATGCGCGCGGTGCTGCCGATCCTGATGGTCCTTTTCGCTCTCCGCTCGGCTGTCGCCGCGGAGCAGGAGGGCGCTGCGCCCGAACCGGCGCCGATCTATGTCGCGGTCTCTCCGCTTTCGGTGCCGATCGTGCGCGGTGCGCGACTGCGGGGACGCTTCGATCTGCAGCTTGTTCTCGGGGTCGAGAACAAAAAGCAGGAGCAGGAGGTCACGCATCTGCTGCCCCGGCTCGAGGCGGCCTATCTCGCCAATCTCACCGATCTCACGCAATATTACGTCACCCCCGGCAAGGCGATCGACGTCGCCCTCATCGCCGAGATCCTGCAGACGACGACCGACCGCATCCTCGGTGCCGGGACGGCGCGGGTCCTGATTCAGGAGGCCACCATCCGGCGCTGAGCAAAGCGCGACGGGGCGGCTCTTCAGCCGTGCAGCTTCTTCGCGATGCGGGCGACATGCGCCCCTTGGCCGCGGGCGATGGCGAGCTCGACCTCGCTCGGTGTGCGGCTGCCCTCAGCGCCGGCGAGCGTCCCCGCGCCATAGGGGGAGCCGCCGCGCACCTCGTCGATCCGGGTCAGTTCCGTGATGCTGTAGGGCGCCCCGACGAGCACCATGCCGTGATGGGCGAGCGTCAGCCAGGTGGAGACGATCGTGGTCTCGTTGCCGCCGCCGGTGCCGGTCGAGGTGAAGACGCTGCCCACCTTGCCGATGAGCGCCCCCTTCATCCACAGCCCGCCCGTCTGGTCGAGGAAATTGCGCATCTGCGCCGCCATGTTGCCGAATCGCGTCGGCGTGCCGATGATGATCGCATCATGCTCGGCAAGCTCCTCGGGACGTGCGACGGGGGCGGACTGATCGAGCTTCGCGCCGGCCTTTTCCGCGGCCTCGGGCGGGAGAAGCTCCGGCACCCGTTTCACCGCTACCTCGACGCCTTCGACGCTCCGGGCCCCTTCGGCCACCGCCGCAGCCATGCATTCGATATGGCCGTACATGCTGTAGTAAAGAACGAGAACCTTGGTCATGGGCGTCTCTCCTCTCCGTGCTGGAAGTCCCTCCGGATTGCCGGCCGGGAACGTACAGGGGAGATATCGCACGCGGGCGCGCACGATAAAGGGCGCGAATTCGCCATTCTCTGTTTACGGAACGGAAACGATCAGTCGGCAAGGACGGCACGGATCGCGCCGGTCAGCCGCGAAAGGTCGTCCGGCGCGATGGTGAGCGGCGGCGTCAGATAAATCACCTGTCCGAGCGGGCGGATCCAGACCCCGCGGGCGACGAAGGCTGCGCGCAGGGCCTCGAGGTCCGGCGGTTCGCGCAGCTCGACGACGCCGATGGCGCCCTTGACGCGCACCTCGCGCACAGCGGGCAGGTCGCGGCACGGCGCCAGCTCCGTGCGCATCTGCTCGGCGATCGCCGCCACCTGCGCGAGCCGGTCCTCGCGCGCGAAGAGATCGAGCGCGGCATTGGCGGCCGCGCAGCCCAGCGCGTGCGCCATGTAGGTGGGCCCGTGCATCAGCGCCTTTTCGGGGTCGTCGTCGCAGAAGGCGGCGAACACGTGCGCGCGCGCCAGGCAGGCCGAGAGCGGCGCGACGCCGCCGGTGAGCGCTTTCGACAGCGTCATGATGTCGGGCACGACCGCCGCCTGCTCCGAGGCGAAGAGCGTGCCCGTGCGCCCGAAGCCGGTAAAGATTTCGTCGGCGATGAGAAGCACCCCGTGCTCTTGCGCAAGCCGTGCCACGGTGGCGAGCACCGCGGGCGCATGAAAGCGCATGCCGCCGGCGCCCTGCACGAGGGGCTCGATGACGATGCCGGCGATCTCGTGACGGCGGCGGGCGAGGAGGGCGTCGAGGGCGCGGGTCCGGGCATCGTCTTCGGGCAACTCGGCCATCAGGTGGCGCGGGAGCAGCGCCGAGAAGCGCGCGTGCATGCCCTCGTCGGGATCGCAGACGGCCATCGCGCCCGTCGTATCGCCGTGATAGCCGTGGCGGAAGAAGACGAAACGGGCGCGCGTCTCGCCGCGATTGAGCCAGTACTGCACCGCCATCTTGAGCGCGACCTCGACCGACACCGAGCCCGATTCGGCGAAGAAGACCCGCTCGAGATCGCCGGGTGCGATCTCGGCGAGGCGCCTGGCGAGGCGCAGGGCGGGCTCGTGGACGAGACCGCCGAACATGACGTGCGGCAAGCGCCGCAACTGCGCCTCGACGGCGGCGAGAATATGGGGGTGGTTGTAGCCATGCGCCGCCGTCCACCAGCTCGCGATGCCGTCGATCAGCACCCGCCCGTCGGCAAGATGCAGGCGCGCGCCCTCGCTGCGGACCACGGGCAGGGGCGGGCGCGCCGTCTTCATCTGCGTATAGGGCAGCCAGATATGGTCGATCCCGTCGCGATACCAGGCGGGCGGCGATGGCTGGGCGTCGGTCATGGACGGAAGCTCTCCCGATGATCTGCGGCGGCCTTGCGAGGGCGCGGTCGAGCCATAACATGAGAGCGGGAGCCGCCCAAGAATCGAGGGTGTCGCGCGTGGGTCGGGAAAGATGGGCCGAGGGCATCTCCATATCGACGCCAACCGGTCGGGTCGCGATTTTCTTCTCGGCGACCTGCACGGCATGTACGACGCCTTTGTCGCGGCGCTGGCACGATGCGATTTCGATCCCGCCCGCGACCGCGTGATATCGGTCGGCGATCTCGTCGATCGCGGTCCCGATTCCGAACGCTGCCTCGCGCTTCTCGAAGAGCCGTGGTTCCATGCCGTGCGCGGCAATCACGAGGCGATGATGATCGCGGCCCTCCTCGAGGGACAGGGCCGTGCGCGCTGGTATCTCAATGGCGGCGCCTGGATCGGGGACGCGGACGAAACGGCCATCGCGGCGCGGCTCTCCGCACTTCTGCCGCGTCTGCCCTTTGCGCTCACGCTCGATCTGCCCGACGGCGAGCGGGTGGGCGTCTGTCACGCCGAATATCCGCGGCCCGACTGGGCGGAGGTCGCGGACGCGATCGCCGATCCCGGCGATCGTCTCCGCATGCTGTGGGGACGGGAGGTCGTGTCCCGCAAGCTCGTGCGCACGGTCGCCGGTGTCACTCTTACCGTCCATGGCCATACGCCGCTTGCGCAGCCCCTGCGTCTGGGCAATGCGCTGTTCATCGATACCGGTCTCGTTTATGGCGGACCGGTGCCGCTGTTCAGGCTCGACGAGCTCCTGGCGATCGGCAACGCGCCTCAGTCCCCGGCCATGGCGTCGCTGAACCGGTAGTCCCTGAAACGTTCGCGCAGCGCCGTCTTCCGGATTTTCCCGGTGGCCGTATGGGGGATGTCCTCGACCATCACGACGTCGTCCGGCAGCCACCATCTGGCCACCTTGCCCTCGAGGAAGGCGCGCATCTCCTCGCGGCTCACCGTGCGCCCCTCCTGGGGCACGACGACGAGCAGCGGGCGCTCGGTCCATTTCGGGTGCGGGATGCCGATCACCGCGGCCTCGCGCACATCGGGATGCGCGACGGCGGCGTTTTCGAGCGCGATCGAACTGATCCACTCGCCGCCCGACTTGATGACGTCCTTCGAGCGGTCGGTGATCTGCATGAAGCCATGCGCGTCGATATGGGCGATATCGCCGGTGTCGAAGAAACCGTCGGCGTCGAGGATCTCCGAATCGTCCCTGAAATAGGCGCGCGCGACCCAGGGACCGCGCACCTTGAGATGGCCCGAGGAGCGGCCGTCATGCGGAAGCGGACGGTCTTCGTCGTCGGTGATGCGCATCTCGATTCCGAAGACCGGCCGCCCCTGCTTGCATTTGAGGTCGAGCTGGCGCGCTTCGGGAAGCGCAGCGGTCTCCGCCGTCATCGTGCCCACCGAGCCCAGGGGATTGGTCTCGGTCATTCCCCAGGCATGGTGGACGCGCACGTCGTAATCCTTCTCGAAGGCTTCGATCATCGCGCGCGGCGCCGCCGCACCGCCGATCGTGACCGCCTTCAGATACGGCAGCTTGCGCCCGGTCCGTTCGAGATATTCGAGGAGCGCGAGCCAGATGGTCGGCACCGCCGCGGTCACGCTCACCCGTTCCTGGTCGAGGATCGTCCACAGGGTTTCCGGATCGTGATGCGGTCCGTTGAGGACCAGCCGCGCCCCGGTCATGGTGGTGGCGAAGGGCACGCCCCAGGCATTGGCGTGGAACATGGGCACGATCGGCAGCGCCGTCTCGCGCGCGGAGATGCCCAGCGTGTCGGTGGAAATGGTGGCGAAGCAATGCAGTACCGTCGAGCGGTGGGAATAGAGAACGCCCTTGGGATTCCCGGTCGTTCCGGAGGTGTAACAAAGCCCCGAAGCGGTGTGCTCGTCGAAGGTCGGCCACGCATAGTCGCCGCGCTCCGCCGCGACGAGCTCCTCGTAACAAAGGGCGCCGGGAAGGGTGGTCGCGGGCATGTGGGCGCGATCGGTGAGGATCACGAAATGGCGCACGCTCTCGATTCGCGGCAGCAGGCGCTCGACGAGGGGAACGAAGCTGAGGTCGAGGCAGAGGATGCGGTCCTCCGCATGATTGAGGATATAGACGATCTGATCATCGAACAGGCGCGGGTTCACGGTGTGCGCGATCGCCCCCATGCCCGAGACGCCGAACCAGAGTTCGAGATGGCGCCAGGTGTTCCAGGCCAGTGTCGCCACGCGATCGCCCGTTGTCACGCCGAGCCGTGCGAGCGCCTGTGCGAGCTTGCGGGCGCGCTTCTCGATGGTCGCATAATCGGTGCGATGGACCGGCCCCTCCACCGAATAGGTGACCACCGGCGTTCGCCCGTGAAACCGCGCCGCGTGCGTCAGAATGCGCGACTGCAA
>CAZAEP010000135.1:0-7270 GCA_964484045.1 uncultured Sphingomonadales bacterium | reverse complement strand
TGAGCCCGAGCCCGGCGTCGGCGGCGATGGCGAAGGCGCGGGCATAGTCGGCGGGCACGCCCATGCTCTCGTCGCCGGCCATGCCGAAGCCGGCGACACGGGCGTGCGGATGCCGCGCCGCGAGCGTCGCCGTCTCTTCCGCATGTTCGCGTCCGAAATGGCGCACGCAGGTGACCACGATCCGCGCCACCGTCCCGGTTTCGACTTCGACATCGGCCATCGCCGCGGCCACGGCGTCGATCAGCGTGGGGTAGGACAACCCCTGCCGCATGGCGTGTTCGGGGGAGACGAAGATTTCACCATAGACGAGCCCCTTGGCCGCCATCCGCCGGTAATAGTCGGCGGTGATCTCGTAGTAGTCCTCCGCCGTGCAGATCGCCGCCGACATGGCGTCATAGACATGGAGAAACTCGGCGAAGTCGCGCCAGCGATAGCGCCCCCCGGCATCGACGAGCGTGCTCAGATCGAGACCGTGCCGGTGGCCAAGACGCAGGGCCAATGCCGGCGCCACCGTCCCTTCGAGGTGGCAATGGAGCTCCGCAAGGGGGAGGACATGGTGCGCTGTCTTTTTCGTCATGCAAGCATCGCCCTCATCAACGTCGCGCAGACCCTGGAGACCGCCCCCGCCTTCTTTGGGTCGAATGGGATGCCGGCGGCGCACCCTATGCGTCCGGGACGCAATGCGGCAAGTCGAACATGGCGCCGGGCGGAGAAAACCGTCATCATGGGCTGTCCGCGGTGCATGCCGGACACAGGAGGAGACAAGAAACGGACAGGTGCCACATGCCGCTCGTTCGCCATCCGATGAACCGCCAATTCGTTTGGCGGGACCGCCCGCTCGAGGGGCTCAGACGGCTTTCGCCCGAGGCCGTCGCGGCCTTCAATCGCGACGGCTGCACCGTGCTGCGACAGGCGGTGCCGCCCGCCGAGCTTGCCGCGATCCGCGAGGTTATCGATTCTTTCGAGGCGGAGGTCGAGGATACCGTGCTCACCCTCGAGGGCGAGCGCCGCTTCACCTACAAGGCCGATGCGATGACGTTCGCGCGCAATCTCGTCACCCGCTCGGAGCGCCTCCGACGATTCATCGCCGGCCCCCTGTTCCAGGACATCGCTCACGATCTCGTCGGCCCCGACGTGCGGCTCTACTGGGACCAGGCGGTCTACAAGAAGCCGGGCAAGGCGCGCGAGTTTCCCTGGCATCAGGACAATGGCTATACTTTCACCGAACCGCAGGCCTATCTCACCTGCTGGCTCGCGCTGAGCGACGCCGGTATCGAGGCGGGCTGCCCGTGGGTGCTGCCGGGGCTGCACCGGCTCGGAACGCTGGTCCATGACGACACCCCGGACGGCATCGCCATACGCGGTGCCGACGACCCCGAGATCGCCGCCCGGGCGGTGCCGGTGCCGGTCACCGCCGGCGACATGGTGATCTTCTCCTCGCTCACCCCGCACAGGACCGGCGCCAATGTCGCGGACCATGTGCGCAAGGCCTATATCGTACAGCTCATGCCGTGGGGTCTCGCCTTCATCGGCGCGGACGGCGCGCGGCAAGTCCGGGAGGACCCGGTCCGCAATCTGCCGATCCTCCGTCACGGCCGGCCCGCGGCAACGGGATCGGACCAGCGCGCCCCCGCGACATAGACCGCCTCGACCGCGCGCTCGTCGCCGAGCATCATCAGGACGAACAGGGTCTCGGCGATTGATCGGCTCGCCTTCTGCCGTGCCGCGAGAAGCGGTGTCGCTGCGGGGTCGAGAACCAGGAAATCGGCCTCCTTGCCGGGGATGAGGTTGCCGATTCGGTCTTCGAGCCGAAGAACCCGCGCCGCGCCCAGGGTGGCGAGATGAAAGGCCTCGAAGGCCTCGATCGTGCGATGACGGAGCTGCGCCACCTTGTAGGCTTCGCCCATGGTGGCAAGCAGCGACAGCGTCGTGCCGGCGCCGATGTCGCTGCCCAGACCGATGCGGAGACCAGCGTCGCGTGCGGCCCCGTAATCGAACAGTCCGCTGCCGAGAAAAAGGTTCGACGTCGGGCAGAAGGCGATCGCGGCATCGGCCGCCTTGAGGCGCCCGCGCGCGTCATCGTCGAGATGGACGGCGTGCGCGAAAACCGAGCGAGCGCCCAGAAGTCCCGCACGGTCATAGACGTCGAGATAGTCACGCGCCTGCGGGAAAAGACGGGCGACGAGCGCCGCTTCTTCCGCATTCTCGGCGAGATGGGTCTGCAGCAGCACCTCGCGGTGCTCGTCGAGCAGCCGCGCCGCGATATCGAGCATGTCCGGGCTGCAGGCCGGCGCGAAGCGCGGCGTGATCGCATAGCCGAGCCGCCCTCGCCCGTGCCAGCGCTCGATCAGCGCCTTGCTCTCGGCATAGGCGCGCGCCGGCGGCTCGAGGAGCGGCGCGGGCGCGTTGCGGTCCATGAGCACCTTGCCGGCGACGAGACGCATGCCGCGCGCATGCGCCGCCTCGAAGAGCACGTCGACCGAATGGCTGTGAGAGGTCGCGAAAACGAGCGCCGTCGTCGTCCCGTGGCGCAAGAGTGCATCGAGAAACACCCCCGCGGCCTGCGCCGCACGGATGCGATCGGCCCAGGCCATCTCGGCGGGGTAGGTGTAGGTCTCGAGCCAGTCGAGGAGCTGCTTGCCCGGCGCGGCGATCATGTCGAGCTGCGGTGCGTGGACATGGCAGTCGATGAAACCGGGCACGATGAGCCGGCCCTCATGATGCGCGACCGGCATCGATTCCGGGAGTCCGGGGGCGAGTTCTTCATAGGCGCCGACGGCCGCGACATACCCGTCCTCGACGAGGAGCAGACCGTCGGCGATCAATTCCACCGCCTCCGCGCCGGCCGCGGGATCGTCGAGGCAGTGCAGGATCGCCCCCCGGTGCGCGCTTGCCGTCATGACGTCACCTCGTCGAGATCGACGAGAAGGGGCGGATCGAGACGGACCTCCTCGCAGTTCTCACCCGGTCCGGCACGCTCGATGACGAGAAAGTCGCTCACCGCATGAAGGGCGAGCGAATAATGGTGCCAGGTGCCGCGGCGATAATTGACGCCTTGTTCCGGCCCCGCGAGAAAGACACGCACGGCCTTGCGATCGAAATCGCCGGGCGGTGCGACGACGACGAGCCAGCGCTGCCCGCTCAGGGGATAGAATGCCTGACTTGACAGCGGATGGCGCTCCATGACCTCGAGCCGCAGCGGCGGTGTCCTGGGCCGCGTGCGGTAAAGGCTGAGCCGCGGCCGGCCGCCCTCGGCCACGACGTCGATACGCGCGAGGTCGCGAAAGGCCAGCGTGTGGCCCTCATTGATGCGTTCGGCGACGCGGGCCGCCGCGGCATCGACGACCTCGCCGAAGGGCGCGAAGGCCTCCGCCGTCAAAGGCGTGGGCTTCACCTGCTCAACGTCCGTCATCGTCTCCGCTTTCCCGCCCGATCCACGCCCCGAGACGCGCCCGCTCCTCCGCCGTCATCCCGGTCTCGTTGCCGAGCGGCATGATGTCGGCATCGACCGCCTGCATCCTGATGCGCGGCGCGTAGCGGCGAATCTCCTCGGCGCTGTCGAAGGCGACGCCCGCCGGCGGCGTGTCGAAACCGGGGTGCGTCGGCGTCGCACTGTGGCACATGATGCAGTGACGGTCGATGATCGCCCGCACCTCGGCGAAGCTCACTTTTCCCGCAGCCACGGCAGCGCGGGACCGGCCCGTTTCCGCGGCCAGAAGCATCGTCAGCGCAAAGACGAACGCGGCGGCGATAAGAAGCGAGACCCGTGTCTCGCCCTTGTGGCGGCGATTGAAGAAATGGCGCACAAGCACGCCGGCGAGCGACAGGCCGGCGAGGACCGCCCAGCCGTAATGATTGGAGTAGGTCATCGGATAATGGTTCGAGACCATGATGAAGACGACCGGCAGCGTCATGTAGTTGTTGTGCAGCGAGCGCTGCTTCGCCTTGCGCCCCAGTTCCGGATCGGGACGCTCGCCGGCGATCATCGCCGCCACCGCCTTTTTCTGATTGGGGATGATAACGAAGAAGACATTCGCCGCCATGGCGGTGCCGATCACCGCCCCGACATGAATATAGGCGCCGCGCCCGCTGAAGACCTGTTCGAGAGCGAAGGCCAGCGCGACGAGCGCAAGAAACCAGACGACGCCGAGCAGTCCGTCGCGGCGTCCGAGCGGTGAGCGGCACAGCAGATCGTAGAATATCCAGCCGCCCGCGAGAACGCCAAGGCCGATGGCGATCGCCTCGCCTTTTGCCAGCGCGAGCCGGGTCGGGTCGATGAGATAGAGTTCGGCACCGTAATAATAGAGCAGCACAAGCAGGAAGAAGCCACTGAGCCAGGTGAAATAGGCCTCGTATTTGAACCAGTGCAGCTCCCCGGGCAGCGCCTCGGGTGCGACGAGATATTTCCGGCTCTGATAGAAGCCGCCGCCATGCACCGCCCAGAGCTCGCCCGCGAGCCCTTCGTCCATACCGGGTCGGCGCCGCAAGTGATTATCAAGCCAGACGAAATAGAAGGACGAGCCGATCCAGGCGATACCCGCGATGACATGAAACCAGCGCAGCACGAGGCCCGCCCAGCTCGTCCAGTCGATAGTCATAGAGCCTGTTCCTTCTCGTCATGGAGGATGTGAAGAAGCTCCGCCGCCACGCCGATGGCGATCGCCTCGGGGGCCTTGCCCGGCGGCCCCCCGAGCCCGATCGGGCAGACAAGCCGCCCGATCGCCGCTTCGCTCAGTCCCGCCTCCTCGCGGAAGCGCTTGACAAAGCGGGCGCGCTTGGTCTCCGAGCCGATCAGACCGCAGTAGCGAGCATCCCCGCGGGCGAGGATGGCGGCAGTAATCTCGTAATCGAGCGGATGCGAATGCGTGAACACGAGATAGAGCGCGCCCGGCGGCGCGGCATCCACCTCCCCCTCCCAGTCCGCGACCGGCACGGCCGTGACATTGGCGGGAAGGGTCTGCGGAAACACTCCGGGCCGGGCGTCGATCCAGCGCACGTCGAGCGGCAGCAGCGCCAGAATATGGGCGAGCGCGCACCCCACATGGCCGGCTCCGAACATGTAGAGCCGCGGTCGCGCCGGCACGAAATTCATCATCACACCGGCGATCCGGTCGAGTGGCGCACGGGACGCATCCACGGGCCGCCGTTCACGATCGATGCAGATGACCGGAGCCTCGCCGGAGGGCGCATCATCGCGCACGACCGGCGCGGGCACCCCTTCGCGCAGGGGGACGTGCAACCAGCGCCCCGGCGCGCCCTCCGCATCCAGGAGCGGCGCCAGTTCCGGCGCGAGCGGGGTGAAGAGCAGCCGCACGATGCCGCCGCAGCATTGGTCAAGCGCGGGACCGAGCGCATAATGCCGGAGCTCGGCCGTCGCCGCCCCCGCCGCCAGAAGGCGTCGCGCGTCCGCGATGGCGGTGAATTCCAGATTGCCGCCGCCGATGGTGCCCGCCTGAGCGGTCGGGGTCACCAGCATGTGCGCGCCGGGCCCGCGCGGCGCCGACCCGCGCGTCGCGACGACGCTCAGGACCATCGCCCGCTCTCCGGCGGCCAGCGCTGTCCGCGCACGCTCGACCCAGTCCGTCATCGCTGCGATCGTCCCGTGATCCCGGTGATCGCCGCGAGCACGGCCTCCGGTGTCGCAGGGGCCCGCAGGTCCGGCTGCGTGCGGCCGTCCCCGAGACTCGCCACGGCATCGGCTATGGCTGAGAAGACCGAGATCGCGAGCATCAGCGGCGGCTCGCCGACGGCCTTTGAACGGTGGATCGTGTCGGCGCGATTGGCGTTTGCAAACAGCGTGATGTTGAACTCGTCGGGCCGGTCGCCGGCGGTCGGGATCTTGTAGGTCGAGGGGGCGTGGGTGAGCAGATGCCCTTCGGCATTCCAGCGCAGTTCCTCGCTCGTCAACCAGCCCATGCCCTGAATGAATCCGCCCTCGATCTGCCCGAGATCGACCGCCGGATTGAGCGACCGGCCGACATCGTGAAGGATGTCCACGCGCAACAACTTGTACTCGCCGGTCAGCACATCCACGAGCACCTCGCTCAAGGCCGCGCCATAGGCGAAATAATAGAACGGCCGTCCCTGATGCTTCGCCCGGTCATAGGCGATCTCCGGCGTACGGTAGAAACCCGTCGCCGACAGGGACACGCGTCCGAGATAGGCTTCCTTCACGAGTGCGGCGAAGGTCATCGGCTCATTGTCGATGAACACATGTCCGCCCTCGAAACGGATGCGCTCGGGGGGCGTCTCGTAGCGCTCGGCGGCGAAGGCGACGAGCCGGTTCCTGATCTTGCGTGCCGCGTCGCGCGCGGCCATGCCATTGAGGTCCGACCCCGAGGACGCGGCGGTGGCCGAGGTGTTGGGCACCTTCGTCGTGGTCGTCGCCGTGATCCTGATGCGGTCGATGTCGATCTGCAGCTCTTCGGCGACGACCTGCGCCACCTTGACCATCAGGCCCTGCCCCATCTCGGTGCCGCCGTGGTTGAGCTGCACCGAGCCGTCCGTATAGACATGCAGCAGCGCACCCGCCTGATTGAGATGCGTCGTCGTGAACGAGATGCCGAACTTGACCGGGGTCAGGGCGAGCCCCTTCCTGAGCCAGCGCGAGCGCGCGTTGAACGCGTGCACGGCGGCACGGCGGGCGGCATAGTCGGCCCCTTCCGCGAGAGCGGCGATGATCTCGGGCGCGACATTGTCCTCGACCCTCTGCCCGTAGGGCGTGACGTCGCGGCCCCGCCCGCCATAGAGATTGGCCTTGCGCACATCGAGCGGATCGCGCCCGAGATGCCGCGCGATCGCATCCATCACGGCCTCGATGCCGAGCATGCCCTGCGGCCCGCCGAAACCGCGGAAGGCGGTGTTCGATACCGTATGCGTGCGGCAGCGCCAGGAACGGATACGCACGGCGGGCAGATAATAGGCGTTGTCGACGTGGAACATGGCGCGGTCATTGACCGCAAGCGAGAGATCGGTGGCGTAGCCGCAGCGGGAGGCGAGATCGAAGGTGATGCCCGCGATGCGCCCCTCGTCGTCGAAGCCGACCTCGTATTCGATCTCGAAATCGTGGCGCTTGCCGGTGATGATCATGTCGTCGTCGCGATCGAGCCGGAGCTTGGCCGCGCGTCCGGTCCTTTTCGCGACCAACGCCGCCAGGGTCGCGCAGATCGAGGACTGCGATTCCTTGCCGCCGAAGCCGCCGCCCATGCGCCGCACCTCGACGGTCACCGCATGATCGGCGATGCCGAGAACGCGGGCGATCAGATGCTGC
>CAZAEP010000134.1:0-7410 GCA_964484045.1 uncultured Sphingomonadales bacterium | reverse complement strand
TGCGCTTCGGCCCGATGAAGCCGGTGGGGCTCGTCGATCCGCGCACCGGCCGACAACCCCATGCGGTGGTACAGCTGCGTCAGGACAACCGGCTCGGCACGCTCTACAACATGGTCGGCTTCCAGACCAAGCTCAGACATGGCGAGCAGACGCGGATCTTCCGCATGATTCCGGGATTGGCGGATGCCCGCTTCGCGCGCCTCGGGGGTCTGCACCGCAACACCTTTCTCAATTCGCCGCGACTGCTCGACGCGAGCCTGCGGCTCAGATGCCGCCCCCACATCCGCTTCGCCGGCCAGATCACCGGTGTCGAGGGCTATGTGGAATCGGCAGCGATCGGACTTCTGGCCGGGCGTTTCGCAGCCGCCGAGGCGCGTGGAGAGACGCTCGCGCCGCCTCCCCCGACGACCGCCATCGGCGCGCTCCTGCATCACATCACCGGCGGCGCCATGAGCGACAGCTTCCAGCCCATGAACATCAATTTCGGACTCCTGCCGCCACTTGCCGAACGTGCCCGGAAAGCGGCGCGCAAGAGCGCCCATGTCGCGCGTGCGCGTGCGGCCATGTCGCTCTGGCTTTCCGAAATCGCGCATGTCGCCGCCGAATAACCCCCGCCGAGGAGCACATCGTGAAAGAACTGCTTGTCGTCTTCGTGACCGTTTTTCTCGCCGAGCTCGGCGACAAGACGCAGCTCGCGACGATTCTCTTTGCCAGCGCTCCCGATCGCTCGCCCTGGGGCGTCTTCGCCGCCGCTGCGCTGGCGCTCGTTGCCGCGACCGGTCTGGCCGTCCTTCTCGGCATGACGGCGGAGCGCTATCTTGCCATGGTTCCGCTCAAGCTCATCGCCGGCCTCGGCTTCCTTGCCATCGGCGCCTGGAGCATCGCCGACCACTTCCGCGCCTGATCAGAGATCCGGCGGCAGGTCGCCGAGCGCCTCCTCGACCTCGAGGAAGCTCGGCTGCAGATGGGCGGGAATGTTGCGCCGTCCGATCTCGATCGAGATCTGCGGGGCGTTGCCGTGCAGATGCGAAACGAGCACGGTCTTGATGATCTTGAAGAACTGCGCCTCCTCCTGCAGCACCTGTCCGAATCGCCCGGCGAGCGGCGCGACGAGAAGGTAGGAGAGAAAGATGCCGAGAAAGGTGCCGACAAGCGCGCCGCCGACGAGGCGTCCCAGAACTTCCACCGGCTCGTTGATCGAGGCCATGGTCTTGATGATGCCGAGCACCGCGGCGACGATGCCGATCGCCGGCAGACCGTCGGCCATGGTCTGGAGCGCGTGCTGGGGCTCATGCTCTTCTGCATGGTGACGCTCGAGGTCCTTCTCCATGGCGTCTTCCATCTGGTGCGGATCCTCGAAATTCATCGTCATCATGCGCAGATAGTCGGCAATGAACTCGACCACATGGTGATCCGCGGCGATCTTCGGAAAGTTCTGGAATATCTTCGATTCTTCCGGGTGCTCGATATGCTGTTCGATGGCCACGACGCCTTTCGAACGCATGGTCTTGATGAGCAGGTAGAGAAGGCTCAAAAGGTCGCGAAAATCCTCGCGCTTCCATTTCGGACCCTTGATGGCGCTCATGATGCCGCCGAGCGCCTTTTTGATCACGCCCCCGGAATTGGCGATGATGAAGGCACCGATGGCCCCCCCGAAAATGGTCATCAGCTCGTGCGGCAGGGCATGGATGATGATCTCCATCTTGCCGCCGGCAAGGATGAACCCCCCGAAGACCATGCTGAGAACGACCACAAGGCCGATAATGACGAACATTGGCGAGCGACCGGTTTCTTGCCTGAGACACGGCCCCGGTCATGTCGCAAGACAGGCCGGAGTCCGCCGACGACTATGGGAAATCCGGTTTAAAAAGAGATTAAGCCTGACCTTTTCGCCGCCGCCCGGAACGGCCCGCGTGCCGGGATCAGCGGGGGTCGGCGTCCGCGCGTTTGATCGCGCAGCCATAGGGGCGCGTTTTCGGCTGCCGGATCGGTTTCCCCGCCCTGAGCGCGTCATAGGCCGCCGCGAGATAATTGTGCGCCACTGCGACGCTCGCCATGCGCGCCGAGGGCTGATCGTCGATCGCCCCCCAATAGCGCAGCCGCCCTTCGCCATCGATCAACACCATGTGCGGGGTCGAGCGTGCATCATAAAGGCGCGCGAGCTCCCCTTGGGGGTCCAGCACGATGTGGCTCGCATAGGACGCCTTGCGCGTGGCGATCTTCCGCGCCCTCTCGGCGTCCGCATAGCCCGGCGCACCGGGTGCGTCGGAAAGGACCGAGAGCCACACGACTCCCGCGTCGACAAGCCGGCTCTGCAATCGCTGCATGGCCCCTGTCCGATAGTATTTGCGCACGAAGGGACAGGCGTCGCTTGTCCATTCGAGAACCACGATGCGTCCCCTGAAATCGGACAGGCGGACGGTTTTCCCGCTTGCCGTCGGCGCCGTGAAGTCCGGGGCCGGAGCGCCGATCGCGGGCGCCGCATGCCCGATCGCGGGATGAAGGACCGCGAGTCCCCCGAGCAACCCGAGCAACAGGAGTGCGGCAAGATGTCGGGGCATCTTCAGGACTCCGCCATGTTCCGCGATGCCGAATCGATGCGCGACATGAAGATGTCGGGGGTGAGGATCTGCGGCAGGATCACAGGCGCCCGTGCATCTCGCGGGTAATAGAGGTAGAGCGGCACGCCATTGCGACCGAAACGCGCCAGCGCCTTCGTGATGCGCGGGTCCTCGTTCGTCCAGTCGGCTTCCAGCATGGCGATGCCGCGCTCGGAAACAAAGGCGGCAACCTTCGCATTGTCGAAGGTGATCCGCTCGTTCACCTGACAGGTGATGCACCAGGCGGCGGTGAAATAAACGAAGACCGGGCGGCCCTCGGCTCGCAGGGCATCCACCCGTTCCGGCGACCAGGGCTCGACCCCGAGCGCCTCCTTGAAGCCCGCCGCAGCGCGCGCGACCCCCGTCCCCTTCGCGGCGGCGGCGAAAAGATCGTTGCCGGCATGAACGAAGGGAACCGCGAGAGCAAGCCCGAGGACCGCCACCACGCCGCGTCCGCGCAGGCCGAAGCGCGTTCCGGCCCGCCACAGCCAGATCAGAAATGCCGTCCCCAGCATGGCAACGAGCGCCAGCGCCACGGCCTCGCTGCCCGCCTCCTGCCCCAGTACCCAGAGGAGCCAGATGACGGTGAGAAACATGGGAAAGGCGAGGAATTGGCGAAATGTCTCGAGCCACGGGCCGGGTTTCGGCAAAAGACGCCGCACACCCGGCACGAAGGCGATGAGCAGATAGGGCGCGGCGAGCCCGAGCCCGAGGCTCAAAAAGACCGCAAGGGCGACCGGAGTCGGCTGAAAGACGGCATATCCGAGCGCGGGCGCCATGAAGGGAGCCGTGCAGGGCGTGGCCACCACGGTCGCCAGGACACCGGTGAAGAAGGCTCCTCGGAGACCGCCTTGCGACGCCAGCCCCTCGCCGAGCCCGCTCAAGCGCGCACCCAAAGTGACAAATCCGGCGAGGCTCAGCCCGAGGATAAAGAGCATGAGGGCGAGCAGCGTCACCACCCAGGGCGACTGCAACTGGAATCCCCAGCCGATCGCGGCGCCGGCGCTGCGGAGGGCGAGAAAGATGCCGGCGACGACGAGAAAGCTCGTCACGATGCCGGCGCCATAGGCGAGACCGTCGCGCCGTGCCGCGGCCGCCCCCGCCCCGTGCGCGCGGACCAGTGCAAACGCCTTGAGCGAGAGGACGGGAAAGACGCAGGGCATGAGATTGAGAAGCATGCCGCCGAGGAAAGCGAAGAGCGCCGCCGTCCATAGACCCAGATCCGTCCCCGTCGTCCCGGCCACCGTGAGAACGGGGTCGGAGGCGATCGGAACGCTCAGGGAAAAGCCCTCGCGCTCCCCGCGCGCATTGGTGATCGCCAGCACCCCGCGCGCCACCGCCATCTCCGGCGCGTCCCCGGGGCGTGCCACCGCAAGTGCAAGGCCGGCATCGGAAACCATGAGCTTCTGCGGCGCCGCATAGTCGATGAGCCCGTCGTCGAGCGGAAAGAAATAGGCGTCCTTGACGAGCGCCCTCTCCGACGGGCTCATGTCGATATCGAGGCGAAAGGCGTGCGCGCTCATCCGGGCGGTGGCCGTCCATGGAGACGGGCGCGGCAGCTCGGCGCGCGCGGCCGCAAAGACGTCGGGCGCCGAAGGCGGACCCGTCGTCTCGCCGACCGCGATCCCGAAGCGGAACCGTCCGTCCTCGGGAACGCAGATCTCCTCGCACACCAGCCATTCGGCATCGAGCGCGATCGTCACCGGCCCGGCGGGCGCATCGGCGGGCGGCGTCAGCGCGACGAGCAGGCTCTGCGGTCGTTCATAGCCGTAATTCATCAGAGGCCCGACGGGGATGCGCTCGGGTACCGGGTAAAGCGGCGCGGCGGCGCTCCAGCCCGCCGGCAATTGCCAGTGGAGTCCCGGTTCCTTTCCCGAATCGCCGTAATTCTTCCAGTAGGTGTGCCAACCCGGCGTCGGCGCAAAACGGATGGCGACCCAGAGCGGTTCGCCTGCCCTGACGGTCATGGTTTCGGTGTATATCCCGACGCGCGTATGCGGATTGTCGACCCGTGCCACGGGCCCGGCCGTCGCCCATGCGGCGGGGGCAAGAAGCATCAGCAGCAGAAGGAGCGGACAACGTCTCATCAGCGTCTCGACGATTCGCGGGCGGCCGTTTCCCGCCGAGTCCATCATAGCGCACCGCAAGCCCCTGTCACGCCGCCAGTCGCGCGTGCCACGGAGCCGCCTGCGCTCCCCTCTGCGACGACAGATCTAGCCCGTCGCCTTCGGCGGTTCAACCACCCGGATATGGAGTTCGCGGAGCTGTCTGTCGCTCACCCGCGAGGGCGCGCCCATCATCAGGTCCTCGGCCTTCTGGTTCATCGGAAAGAGGATCACCTCGCGCAGATTGGGCTCGCGTGCGAGCAGCATGACGATGCGATCGATCCCCGGCGCGATCCCGCCATGCGGCGGCGCGCCGTACCGGAAGGCGTTGAGCAGGCCGGAGAATTTCTCCTCGAGTTCGGATTCGGAATAGCCCGCGATGGCAAACGCCTTCTTCATGATCTCGGGGCTGTGATTGCGGATCGCACCCGAGGAGAGCTCGACACCGTTGCACACGATGTCGTACTGCCAGGCGAGGATGTCGAGCGGGTCCTCGCGTTCAAGCGCCTCCAGCCCGCCCTGCGGCATCGAGAAGGGATTGTGCGAGAAATCGATCCGCTGTTCCTCCTCATTGTACTCGAACATCGGGAAATCGACGACCCAGCAGAAATTGTATTCCTCTTCGCGAACGAGACCGAGTTCCTCGCCGATACGCGTGCGTGCGAGCCCGGCCAGCCGCGCCGCCTCCTTCTCCCTGCCGGCGGCGAAGAAGACGCCGTCGTCGTCGCCGAGGTCGAGATCGCCGAGAAGCTGCGTCGTCGCCTCGACGCCGAGATTCCTGGCGATCGGGCCGCCCGGCGTGCCGCTCTTGATGTTGATGTACCCAAGTCCGGCGAACCCCTCCTCGCGCGCCCATTCGTTCATCTTGTCGAAAAAGGCGCGCGGCCGTGCCCCCGCGCCGGGAGCCGGGATCGCCCGTACCACGCCACCGCCCTCGATGAGCCGCGCAAAAAGCCCGAAACCGCCCCCCCGGAAATGTTCCGTCACATCGGCGATCACGATCGGGTTTCTGAGATCCGGCTTGTCGGTGCCGTATCTGAGCATCGCCTCCGCATACGGGATGCGCGGGAAAGGCGGTCTCGTCACCGGCCAGTCGGAAAATTCCTCGAAGACGCCGGCGAGCACCGGCTCGATGGCGGCGAAGACGTCCTCTTGGGTGACGAAGCTCATCTCCATGTCGAGCTGATAGAACTCGCCGGGGCTGCGGTCGGCGCGCGCATCCTCGTCGCGGAAGCAGGGTGCGATCTGGAAATACCTGTCGAACCCCGAGACCATGATGAGCTGCTTGAACTGCTGCGGGGCCTGCGGCAGGGCATAGAACCTGCCCGGATGCAATCGCGAGGGTACGAGGAAATCGCGCGCTCCCTCGGGCGACGACGCGGTGAGGATCGGGGTCTGGAACTCCATGAACCCCTGTTCGATCATGCGCCGCCGGATCGAGGAGATGATCTCCGACCGGAGCACGATATTGCGGTGCATCTTCTCGCGTCGAAGGTCGAGAAAGCGGTATTTGAGACGGATATCCTCGGGATAGTCCTGCTCGCCGAAAACCGGCATCGGAAGCTCGCCCGCAGCGGACAGGATCTCGATCGATGTGACGCGCACCTCGACCTCGCCGGTCGCGAGATCGCGATTGACCGTCTCCGGCGAGCGGGCGACCACGGTGCCGTCGACGCGGATCACCGACTCCGCCCGCACATGCTCGGCAATCGCGAAGGCCGGACTTCCGGCCTCCAGCACGGCCTGCGTGATGCCGTAGTGATCCCGCATGTCGATGAACAGCAGGTGGCCGTGATCGCGCTTTCTGTGCACCCAGCCCGAGAGCCGCACGGACGTCCCCACATCGGCCAGGCGCAGGGCGCCGCAGTGATGCGTGCGATAGGGATGGGCCGGAGATGTCGTGATGTCTTTCATGGACGCGCTCGCAAGAAATGAATTCGTCACCGGAACCGGGCGCGCTCAAAGGGCATGCTTGACGGAAATTGTCAAGCGAGGGGCTACCGCAGGCGCGGATTCGCCCAAGCTGCAAAGTCCCTCAAGACGATTTCGAGCGAGACGGTCGAGATCGAGAGCCAGGCGCACGTCGATCCCCTTCTCCCGGGGGGTGATCGCGCTTTGCTCCTGCCCTTGGGAGCCGCGGATTATCTGATGTCGGTCGCGTAGGGATCGCCACCCATTGGCCCGGCAAACGGCGTCATGCAGCCGCACCGGATGATAATTCGGGTGATGATGGCCGAAGGCCTCTTTCCGCATGGCGATACAGATTCTGCCCATCAATGAACGCCATCGCGTTTTTCGTTGCGGGCGCGAGCGTCATTTCACCCCCCTGAAATGAATAACCCCGTCGGGGGGCCATTTCTGACCAAGTCCGACGGTAAGTCAGTTGCGCCACGGCACAGGCCCGATTCCGAGCAAAATGTCAGGAAAAAGCGCGTGTCTTTCGAGCGGACGTTCGCCATACCCGCCGATCCGCGTCGGAAACTGGCCCTCCGACCTCGTCGGAAGAGATCGGCAGCGTGGCAGGTGACAGCGCGGTGAAGATGTGTATAGCTCGAAGGGAAATCCAGACAGCGGACCGCCATGCCCCTCATTACCGACACGCCTGCCCTCGAAAAGCTCGTTTCGCGCCTCGGAAAAGCGCCCTATATCACGATCGACACGGAGTTCATCCGCGACACAACCTATTGGCCGAAGCTCTGCCTCGT
>CAZAEP010000133.1:0-7426 GCA_964484045.1 uncultured Sphingomonadales bacterium | reverse complement strand
GCAGAAAGGGTGGTTGACACCTTCAAGGCAATCCGCACAGAGATGAAAAAGATAATGGCTCCGCTCGGACGCTCCCAGAGTCTGCCCATCGGCATGTCCGATGCCCTTGGCATAGATGACAGGGATGCTGCTGACAGGCTTAATATCAGGTATATATGTTAGAGGAAATATCGTGAGCGAAACTATTGTTATCAACGGGCTGGATGAGAATGGCCAGCGGATAGGCGCGCGCCTCACCGCCCAGGACGAGACCGATCACCGGCGAGCGGTCGGAAAGCCAGGTCGCCGCCTTGTCGATCGATTCGAAGCGCGGCCGGTCGATCGAGGGAATGCCGTCCTTGGGCGGTCCGCCTTCGAGGATCCCGGCATAATCGATGCTGTGCTTCGTGAAGTCGGTCTCCGGCCAGGCGCGCTGCCACGCCCGCGGCACGCCTGCGGCCAGCGCCGCGCTCGCAAGCACGAGCGGCAGGAGAAAGAGACCGCGGCGAAGAAGAAGACGCATGCGGGCACTCTAGAAAGCGGCGACCGCGACCGCCAATCACGTTCGCATCAAAGCCCGGTGAAAGCCGCTCAGAAGATGTTGGCGAGGAGCAGCACCAGGATGAGCGCCGGCGTCAGCCAGCGCACGGCGAAGCGCCACAGCCAGTAGCCCCGGCCGTCCGCGGGGCCGAACTCGGAGCGGCTCGCGCTCATCGGCAGCAGCCGCCCGGCGAAACAGGCGATGACGAGTGCGCCGAGCGGCAGGACCAGGACGTCGATCCCGCGGGTGATGAGGTCGAAGGGCGTGGCGCCGGCAAGGGCATCGACGAAGCCGAGCGGATGCCAGTCGCGCCAGAGATTGAAGGAGAGCACCGAGGCGATGCCGAAGAGCCAGCTCAGTCCGGCGGCGACGAGCACGCCATGACCGCGCTTCACCCCCCGTTCCGCGAGCCAGGCGACGGTCGGCTCGTAAAGCGCGATCGACGAGGTGAGCGCTGCGAGGATGAGGAAGAAGAAGAAGATCGCGCCGACAAGGGCCCCGAGCGGCATGTCGGCAAACGCGAGCGGCAGGGTGACGAAGACCAGGCCGGGGCCGCCCGCGGGGTCGAGGCCGTTGGCGAAGACGATGGGAAAGACGGCGACCCCGGCGAGCAGGGCGACCGCCGTATCGGCGAGCGCGACATAGCCCGACAGGCGCAGGATCGAGGCCCCGCGCGGCAGATAGGCGCCGTACATCATCACGCCGCCGATGCCGACCGAGAGCGTGAAGAAGGCCTGGCCCACGGCCGCCAGCATCACCCGCGGCGTGAGCTTCGCGAAGTCCGGAGCGAAGAGATAGGCGACGGCCCGCGATACGTCGCCGGCATAGATCGCATATCCGACGAGCACCAGCAGAAGCACGCCGAGCGCCGGCGTCATGATGCCGACGGCGCGCTCGATGCCGAAGGTCACCCCCTTGGCGACGATGCCCAGCGTCAGCAGGATGAACACGCCCTGCCAGAAGAAAAGCCGCGGCAGGGAGGCCTGCAGGGCCTCGAAATGCGCCACCGCGCGATCGGGGGACAAGCCGCTCAATGTGCCGTCCGCCGTGTGGAGAAGATAGTCGAAGGTCCAGCCGGCGACCACCGAATAGAAGCTCATGATGACAAGACCGGCGAACAGCCCGAAGAGGCCCGGAACGCGCCAGTGCGGGGAGCGTCCGTGCTCGACCGCATGGCGCGCGAGGGCCTCGGGCGGGCTCGCCGCGCCACGACGGCCGATCACCACCTCGGCGATGAAGATCGGCAGGGCGACGAGCGCGAGCCCCGCGAGATAGACGAGGACGAAGGCCGCGCCCCCGTTCTCGCCGGCGAGATAGGGAAACTTCCAGACATTGCCGAGCCCGACGGCGGCGCCGACGGCGGCGAAGACGAAGGCGAGACGGCTGGAAAAGGTGACTGTCGCCGACCCGGCGGCGCGCGATTGCGACACGATGAGGCCCCTTCTGCTCGTTCTTCCGACGTGCGATCGCGCCGGAGAGTGGCAGAAGGCGCCGGCGCCCTCAAGCGTTTCGCCCTTGGCCCGGAGTGCCCGCCTCGCTTAAGCTCCGCCGCACCGGTGACGGCGAGGAAGGACGAATCGATGGTGCACGGGCGAGAGAAGTTGCTGTGGGCGACGGCGGCGGTCCTGACGGTCATGGGCGCCGGCCCCGCCGCGGCCGCGACGGGCGATGCCGCGCCCTCCGGCTTCGCCGGCCTCGTCGACGGAGCGGTCAAGGCGCTCTCGGGAGCGGTCTTCTACCAGGTGACGATCTTCGGCCAGCCGGTGGAGCTCATCGTGCTGTGGATGGCGGCGCCGATGGTCTTCCTCACCTTCTATTTCGGCTTCATCAATCTGCGCGGCTTTCGCCGCGCCTTCGACATTCTCCGCGGCATCTACCACGACCCCGCGGCCCCGGGCGAGGTGACGCAGTTCCAGGCGCTCTCGACGGCGCTCTCGGGCACCGTCGGGCTCGGCAACATCGCCGGCGTCGCCATCGCCATCGCCCTCGGGGGGCCGGGGGCGGCGCTGTGGATGTGGATCATCGGCTTCTTCGCCATGACGCTCAAATTCGCCGAGTGCACGCTGGGCGTCAAATACAGGAAGGAGCACGCCGACGGCACCGTCTCGGGCGGACCGATGTATTATCTCGGACGGGGTCTCGCCGCCCGCGGCTGGCCGCGCATCGGGGCCGTGCTGGCCTGGAGCTATGCCCTCTTCGCCCTGCCGACGCTGCTGCAGATCGCGCAGGTGAACCAGGCCTACAGCCAACTCGCCGCGGTCACCGGGATCGAGGCGCCGTGGCTCTTCGGCATTCTCCTCGCCGCCCTCGTGGCCGCGGTCATCCTCGGCGGCATCACCAAGATCGCCCGCGTCACGGTACGTCTCGTACCCCTGATGGCGCTGCTCTATATCGGCGCCGCGCTGTTCATTCTCGGCGCCCACTGGCGCGTCCTCGACGACGCCATCACGCTCATCGTGCGCGAGGCGTTCCGGCCCCAGGCCGGAATCGGTGCCGTCGTCGGCGCCTTTGTCTGGGGCATGCGGCGCGCCGTCTATTCGACCGAGGCCGGGCTCGGCTCGGCGACCATGGCGCATGCGGCGGCGAAGACCCACGAGCCGGTGTCCGAAGGCATGGTAGCGCTGATGGAGCCCTTCATCGACACCGTCGTCATCTCGGCCATGACCGCGCTCGTCATCATCGTCACCGGCGCCTACAGGATCGAGGGTCTGACCGACATCCAGATGACGTCCTACGCCTTCAATTCGGTGATCGACGGCTTCGACATCGTGCTCGCCGTCGCGGTGCTGCTCTTCGCCTATTCGACGATCATCTCCTGGGGCTACTATTCCTCGAAGGTCTGGACCTTCGTCTTCGGCTTCTCGGCGACCAGCCGGACACTTTTCAAGATCATCTATATCGCCGCCATCATTCCCGGCGCCGCCTTCACCATGCGCCAGGTCTTCGACATCATGGACAGCCTCTTCTTCCTGATGGCGGTGCCGAACATCATCGGCATCTATCTCATGGCGGGCGAGATCAAGCGCGACACGAAACGCTATCTCGCGCGGCTGAAAAGCGGCGACATCCGCCCCGTCGCGGAAACCATGACGGCGGCCGCGGAATGAATCATGTACCGAATCGAGGACATCGACAGGTGGATTCGGGAAGGCGAGGAGGGCCATCATCTCGAATTCAAGGAAGCCAAGAACCAGATCGATTTTTCGAAGCTCTGCAAATATTGCGTCGCGCTGGCGAATGAGGGGGGAGGACATCTGGTTCTGGGTGTGACGGACAGCCCCCCACGGCACATCGTCGGAACACAGGCATGTCGTTCGCCGCGAAAAACGGAGAAGAAGCTTCTCGAAACGTTGAAGTTCCGGGTTGATGTCGAGGAAGTCTCCCATTCCGACGGGAGGGTCGTCGTCCTCACGACTCCCGGAAGACCCTCCGGCACGGCATATGAATATGAGGGAGCATACTGGATGCGTTCCGGAGAAGCTCTTGTCCCCATGTCTCCGGATCGTCTCCGCAACAACTTTGCCGAAGGATGCCCGGCCTGGCTCGAGGAATATTCTTTGACGAGGCTCCATGGAGAGGACGTCGTCGCGCTCCTCGATACGCAGGGCTATTTCGAGCTTCTGAAGCAGCCCTACCCGACGGACCGGGCGGCAGTCCTTGACAGGCTATGTTCCGATCGACTGATCGATCCACATGGCGACGCGTATGCCGTCCGACGCCTCGCCGCTCTGCTTCTCGCGAAACGTCTTGACGCATTTCCCGATCTGTGCCGGAAGGCGACGCGTGTGGTCGTCTATGACGGCAATTCGAAATTGAACACCCGGCTCGATCAGACGGGGCAAAAAGGATATGCGGTCGGATTTCAGGGCCTTGTCGATTTCGTTATGTCACAGCTTCCGCAAAACGAGGTGATCGAAGGAGCGTTGCGAAAGGAAATGAAGCTTCTGCCCGAGGTCGCCGTGCGCGAATTGATCGCCAATGCATTGGTACATCAAGATTTTTCCGCATATGGCATGTCCCCGATGATTGAAATCTATGCCCAGAGAATCGAGATTTCGAATCCGGGAGAGCCGATTGTACAGGTGGAACGATTCATCGACGGCTATCAATCCCGGAACGAACGGTTAGCAAATATGATGAGACGATTGAGAATATGCGAAGAGAAGGGAAGCGGCGTCGACCGGGTTGTTGATGCGGCCGAGATGTTCCAGTTGCCGGCTCCCGATTTTCGCTCTGCATCCGGTCGAACGTCCGTCGTTGTTTTCGGGCCGAAGCCGTTCCGCAAGATGGACCGAAACGACCGTGTCAGGGCCTGCTATCAGCACTGCGCTCTCAAATGGGTCATGTCGGAAAAAATGACCAATCAGTCCCTGCGCGAGCGTTTCAAATTGCCAGTGAAGCGTGCCGCGATCGTGTCCCAGATCATTTCGGCAACGATGGAGTGCGGACTGATCAAGCTGGATGAATCCGTCGGGGGCTCGCGAAAATATGCGCGTTACCTCCCGTTCTGGGCATGATCTTATTTTAGAAAGAAATCCCGCAGGATGCGGCTGATGGCATATCACGATATACTTCAATGGGTTGCTTATTTTGTCTTATTTCATGCGACATGAACATTCCTGACG
The DNA here is from genome assembly GCA_964484045.1 of uncultured Sphingomonadales bacterium. Taxonomy (GTDB): domain Bacteria; phylum Pseudomonadota; class Alphaproteobacteria; order Sphingomonadales; family Rhodothalassiaceae; genus J134. Next base: position 2,281 of record CAZAEP010000133.1, on the reverse strand, counting down.
GAAGCGGAAGCGCACCGATATGCTAACATGCGCCGTTTCCGTCCCTTGGGACCCATGCCGCCAGAAGGCCGTCGACCTCGATCGGAGAACAACACATGCCCAGACCCGTCTGTGCCATTCTCGGCGTCGGCCCCGGCAATGGCTGTGCCCTGGCGCGGCGCTTTGCCGCCGGCGGCTACGAGATCGCGCTGCTCTCGCGCAGCAAGGACAAGCTCGATCATTACGCCGCCCAGCTCGGCGGCGCGGCGACCTTCGCCTGCGACGCCCGCGACCCCGACTCGCTGCGGGCGGCCCTTGACGCGGTCGCGGCGGGCCCGGGGCCGGTCGACGTGCTCTGCTACAACGCCGGTGCGGGACGCTGGGCGACGCCCGAGGAGACGACCGTCGAGGACATGGAATCGAGCTTTCGCACCAATGCACTGGGACTCCTCGTCGCGGCGCAGGCGGTGCTGCCCGGAATGGTGAGAAAGGGCGGCGGGGCGATCATGATCACCGGCGCCACCGCGAGCCGGCGCGGCGGGGCGAAAACGACCGCCTTTGCCGCCGCCAAGGCGGCGCAACGCTCGCTGGCGCAATCGCTGGCCCGCCACTGGGGGCCCAGGGGCATCCATGTCGCGCTCTTCATCATCGACGGCGTGATCGATCTGCCGCGCACGCGCAAGATGCTGCCCGACAAGCCCGACACCTTCTTCCTCAAGGCCGACGACATCGCCGATACCGTCTTTCACGTCGCCCATCAGCCGAAATCGGCCTGGACCTTCGAGCTCGACCTGCGGCCCTTCATGGAGAAATGGTGAGGCGAGGCGCGGGCCTCGCGGGCCCGCCCGGCGGCCGAGGCTGTCGGCGTGCCGGTCCTCCGCCCCCGCCCCTCAAACTCAGCTCGCCTCGAGTCCTTCGACGGCCTTGAAGACGAGGCGGTGCGAGAGGCGTTTCACTGGCAGGAGCAGCATCTCGCGCCCCGTCCCGACGGCGATCTCGGGCCGCTCGCGCTCGAGCCCGCGCACGATCACCTCGGCCGCCCGGTCCGGATCCATGCCGCCGGCGATCGCCGGCGTGGTCTCGCCGACCTCGCTGGCATCGCCGCGCAGGGCGTGTCGCGCGATGTCGGTGCGGATGAAGCCGGGGACGATCGTCGCCACCCTGATCCCGTGCGCGGCGACCTCGGCGCGCAGCGCGTCGTAATAGCCCATCACCGCGTGCTTGGCGGCGCAATAGGCGGTGCGCAGGGGCACGCCCACCTTGCCGGCCACCGAGGCGGTCACCGCAATGAGCCCCTCGCCCCGCGCCACCATGTGCGGCAGCATCTTCTGCGTCAGCGCCACGGGGGCGAAGTAATCGATCTCCATGATGCGGCGATGAACCGCCATTCCGGTCTCGAGCGCACGCGAGCGCTGACTGATCCCGGCATTGTTGACGAGCACGTCGACACCGCCGAAGGCCGCCTCGGCGCGCCCCACCATGTCGTCGAGCACGGCCTCGTCGGTGACGTCGAAGGGGAGGATCGCAACATCCTCTCTCGCCCCGCCGGCCCGCACGATCTCCGCGCGAACGCGTTCGAGCTCGCGCTCCCGCCGCGCCGAGAGAACGAGGCGCGCACCGCGCCGGGCGAGCGCTCCTGCGAGGGCCTCGCCGATGCCCGAGGACGCGCCGGTGATCCATACGCACTTGCCCGCAAACCGCATCCGCCCGCTCCCTTGCCGGTCGCCACCGCGACATGAAAGAAGGCCGGAACGGTATCCGCTCCGGCCCCCATGGTTCAACGCCCGTATCGGGGAGATCAGAAGTCCATGTCCCCCATGCCGCCGGGCATACCGGCACCGGCGCCGGCCGCCTTCTTCTCGGGCATCTCGGCGACCATCGCCTCGGTGGTGATGAGAAGGCCGGCGACCGAAGAGGCATCCTGCAGCGCCGTGCGCACGACCTTGGTCGGGTCGATGATGCCGCGCTCGACGAGATCGCCATATTCCTCGGCCTGGGCGTCGAAACCGAAATTCGGCTTGTCCTGCTCGAGCAGCTTGCCCGCGACGACCGCCCCGTCGAAGCCCGCATTCTCGGCGATCTGCCGCGCCGGCGCCTCGAGCGCGCGCCGCACGATGGCGATGCCCTTCTCCTGATCGTCGTTCGCGCCCTTGACGCCGTCGAGGGCCCGCACCGAATAGAGAAGCGCGACGCCGCCACCGGCGACGATGCCTTCCTCGACCGCCGCGCGCGTGGCGTGCAGCGCATCGTCGACGCGGTCCTTGCGCTCCTTGACCTCGACCTCGGAGCCGCCGCCGACCTT
>CAZAEP010000132.1:0-7439 GCA_964484045.1 uncultured Sphingomonadales bacterium | reverse complement strand
TCTACCATTGAGCTACACCCGCATCCGCGAGGCGGGAAAATATGCGCGCGAGCGGCACAAATCAAGGGATTTGCACCGTCCCTCGCTGGACAGCGGACGGGCGGCGGGCTACCTAGAAGGCCGCCGCCGTCGCCGGCCGCAAGCGAAAGGATGAGCCGTGCCGCTCGTGCCCCATGCGCTCGACACCATAGAGGATCTGATTCGCTTTCCCACCGTCAGCGCGCACTCCAATCGCGACCTCATCGCCTATGTCGTGGAGCGGCTCGCGGCGCACGACATCCCCGTCCGACTGTTCGAAAACGCCGACGGCACGAAAGCGAATCTCCTCGCCACCATCGGGCCCGCCGACGTCCCGGGCATCGTACTCTCGGGCCACAGCGACGTGGTGCCGACCGAAGGACAGGCCTGGTCGCACGATCCCTTCTCGCCCTGGCGGGCGGACGGGCGCCTCCATGGCCGCGGCGCCTGCGACATGAAGGGGTTTCTCGGCCTTGTCCTCGCCGCCGTGCCGCGGCTTGCCGCGCGACCTCTGGCGCGACCGGTGCATATCGCCATCTCCTACGACGAGGAGGTGGGCTGCGCCGGCGTCGGCAGCCTGGTTGCGCACCTCGCGACGCTCGAGACGAAACCCCTCTTCGTGCTCATCGGCGAGCCGACCGAGATGCGCATCGTCACCGCACACAAGGGCATCCGCGTCATCCGCACGCGGATCACCGGCCGCGCCGCGCATTCGAGCATGCCCGATGCGGGGGCCAATGCGCTCGTCGCCGCGGCCGAGATCATCGGCTTTCTCTCTACCCTCGCCACACGCCTGAAAGGCACCTGCGACGACCGCTTCGACCCCCCCTGCACGACCATCAATATCGGCCGCATGCGGGGCGGCGCGGCGGTCAACATCATCGCCGAAACGGCGGAGATCGAGTGGGAATACCGGCCGCTGCCGGGGACGGATGCGGAGGCGCTGCTCGCCGAGGTCGAGGCCTTCGCGAAGGCGCGGGTGCTGCCCGTGCTGCAGCAGGGTGCGGGCGAGGCGGCGGCGATCACCTTCGAGTCCGTCGCCACGGCGCCGGCGCTCGACACCCGGGGCGGGGAGGACGCGGAAGCCTTTCTGCGCCGGGTGCTCGGCGCCAACCGGGCGCATGCGGTCTCCTTCACGACCGAGGCCGGACTCTTTCAGGACGTGGCGGGAATCCCGGCCATCGTCTGCGGCCCGGGCTCGGTCCGGCAGGCCCACAAGCCGGATGAATATGTGAGCTTCGCGCAATTGGAAAGGGCGCAGAGCCTGATCGACGCCCTGTGCGACGCGGCGGAGCGGGGAGAGCTGTAGGGCCCGCCCGTCTAGGCGAATTCCGCCGGGTCGAAGCGATAGGTCCTGCCGCAGAACCGGCAGCGCGCGACGATCTCGCCTCCGATCGTCATCCCGGCGCGTTCGGCCGCGGTGAAGCGGGCGATCACCGCTTCGAGCCGGTCGCGGGAGCAGCGGCAGCGATGCGCGATTTCGACCGGCTCGAAGACGCGCACGCCATCCTCGTGGAAGAGGCGGAAGAGAAGCGTCTCGAGATCGAGCTGCGGGTCGAGGAGCTCGCCCCGGCGCACGCTTTCCATGAGCAGCCGGGCGCGGCGCCAGTTCTCGTGTTCGTGCTCGCCCTCGCGTCCCGCCTCCGGCCCGGACGCGCCGCCGCGCGCGAGATGCTGGATCATGATGCCGCCGGCGCGCCAGTGTCCGCTCACCGCATCGCGTCCGGCGGCGAGACGCAGGGCGGTCGGAATCTGCTCGGAGCGGACGAAATAGGTCTCCGCCGCGGTCGCGAGATCGGGGGCGTCGAGCGGCACCACACCCTGATAGCGCCGGCCGCCAACGCCCTGATCGAGGGTGATGACCAGCATGCCTTCGGCCCCCAGCAGGGCGCGGAGCCCGGCGCCCTCGGCCAGGGGCGTATCGCCCCTGCCCGCATGCAGCGTCGCATGGCCGCGGAGATCGCCGGGCGTGCGGAAGTCGGCGACGAGGAAGTCGATCGCCGCGCCGGCCGCCCCCTTGGCCTGGACGGTGACCGTGCCGGCGTCCTTCAGCAGACTGCCGAGGAGCGCGGCAAGCGCCAGCGTTTCGGCCAGCAGTCCGGCCACGGCGGCGGGACAGGAGCAGGCGCCGATGATGGAGTCGACGGCGGTGCCGAGCCGTACCGCGCGACCGCGCACGTCCATGCCCTCGATGGCGAAAGGCAGGACGCGATTGTCGCCGCCATGCTCGGGAAGGATGATCGGGCGGTCGAGCGGACGGCGATCGCGCGCGGTCATCGCCGACGTCTCACGGAGCCGCCGCAGGAGCGGCGCCCAGGCACCAGCGGAGAATCGCCTTCTGCGCATGGAGCCGGTTCTCCGCCTGCGCCCAGACCGCCGACTGCGGCCCGTCCATCACCGCGTCGGTGACCTCCTGGCCGCGATGCGCGGGCAGGCAGTGGAGGAAGATGGCCTCCGGCGCCGCCGCCGCCATCAGCGCTTCATCGACGCGATAGGGCTCGAACATGGCGAGATCGTCGGCATCACGCTCCTGGCCCATCGAGACCCAGGTGTCGGTATAGACCGCGATCGCATCCGCCACCGCATCCCCGGGATCGCGGGTCAGCCGGATCTCCGCCCCCGCCTCCCGGGCCGCGGCGACCACCGCGGCATCGGGCTCACAGCCTTGCGGGGTGGCGATGCGCAAGGGGAAGTCGAAGCGCATGGCGGCGTGGATGAGCGAATGCGCGACATTGTTGCCGTCGCCGATATAGGCGACCGGACGCCCGGCGATCGCGCCGAGGCGTTCCTCGATGGTCAGCATGTCGGCGAGAATCTGGCAGGGGTGCGAATGGTCGGTGAGCGCGTTGATCACCGGCACGCTCGCATGCCGCGCCATCTCCATGAGGTCGGAATGGCGGTAGGTGCGCAACAGGATGGCGTCGCCATAGGCCGAGAGCACGCGCGCCGTATCGGCGATCGATTCGCCGCGCCCGAGCTGCAGGCGATCGCCGGCGAGGTCGCTGGCCGCGCCGCCGAGCTGGCGCATCGCCATCTCGAAGGAGATGCGCGTCCGCGTCGAGGCCTTCTGGAAGATCATCAGCAGCATATGGCCGGCGAGCGGCGCGTCGGGATCGGGCGCCCCTCTGGGCAGGCCGCGGCGCACCGCCTTCATCCGCCGTGCTTCGGCGACGAGCCCGCGCAGGACCTCGCCCGACAAGGCATCGAGATCGAGAAAATGCCGCGGCGGCGCATTCCTCCGTCCGTCCGCCGCCTTCGCTTCGCCCCGGAGACCGACACCCGACGCGCGCATCAGGACGCCTCTTCGCCGAGGGAGCGAAAATACGCATCGAGGATGTCGACGGCCTCGTCGACATGGCGCTCCTCGATGACGAGCGGCGGCAGCAGGCGGATCACATTGTCGCCCGCCGGCGCGACGAGCAGACCGCGCTTCAGGATCGCGCCCACGGCTTCCCGCGCCTCCATGCCGCGCAGCTTCATGCCGCGCATCAGCCCGCGGCCGCGCACCGCCTCGACGCGGTTGTGATGGCGCGCGGCGAGGTCCTCCAGGCGGCTTTCGAGATAGTCGGCGACCCGCGTGACGGCGGCAAGAAAGCCGGGCGCGAGGATGACGTCGAGCACCGCATTGCCGATCGCGGCGGCGAGCGGATTGCCGCCATAGGTGGTGCCGTGGCTGCCCGGGGTCATGCCCGAGGCCGCCTCTTCGGTGGCCAGACAGGCGCCGAGCGGGAAACCGCCGCCGATCCCCTTGGCGACGGCGACGATGTCGGGCCGGACGCCCGCCCATTCATGGGCGAAGAGCTTGCCGGTGCGCCCCATGCCGCACTGGATCTCGTCGAGCAGCAGAAGCAGGCCATGCGTGTCGCAGAGCGCCCGCAGCCCGCGCAGATAGTCGTCCGAAAGCGGGCGGACACCGCCTTCGCCCTGGATCGGCTCGACGAGGATGCCCGCGGTCTCGGGGCCGATGGCGCGTTCGACCGCCGCAAGATCGCCGGGCGGCACGTGATCGAAGCCGGGCAGGAGCGGCGCGAATCCCTTGACGAGCTTTTCCTGACCGGCGGCCGAGATCGCCGCCATCGAGCGGCCGTGAAAGGCGCCTTCGAGGGTGATCAGGCGATGGCGACGGCCTTCGCCCTTCTCGTGGAAATATTTGCGCGCCGTCTTGATCGCGCATTCGATCGCCTCGACGCCGGAATTGGTGAAAAAGCAGCGCTCGGCGAAGCTCGCTTCCACGAAGCGCTCGGCGAGGCGTTCCTGATGGGGAATGCGGTAAAGATTGGAGGTGTGCCAGAGCTTTTCGCCCTGCTCTTTCAGGGTCTCGACAAGGTGCGGATGCGCATGGCCGAGCGCCGAGACGGCGATGCCGGCATTGAAGTCGAGATAACGCCGTCCCTCGGTGTCGTAGAGACAGACGCCCTCGCCGCGCTCGAAGGCCACATCCGCTGGCCGGTAGACCGACATCAATGCCGAGCTCACCTCGTCCTCCTTGTCCCTGATCCCGAAAAGGTCCCTGATCCCGAAAAGCGACAGCGCGGCCGCTGCCGGCCGCGCATTCCCGGGATGTGCCGCGCACTATCGGATGGCCCGGGAATGGTGTCAATGTCACGGCGGGCGGGAGGTCCGGGGCCTGGTCCTCAGGGCTTGAGCCGCCAGCCGCGATCGACGACGCGATAGGCGAGCCACCACAGGGCGAGGTCGATCGCGAGGATGACGACCACCCCGAGGGCGAGGTCGCTGTCCGCCTCGCCGATGAAGCCGTAGCGAAAGCCGTCGATCATGTAGAAGAAGGGATTGGCGCCGAGCACCGGCTCGAGCCAGTGGCCGTTCTCGCCCATGCGGGCGGCCAGACGGTCGAGCGAGAAGAAGGTGCCGGACAGCAGCGTCAACGGCGCGATGACGAAATTTCCGATGGTCGCCACATGATCGAACTTCTCCGCCCAGATGCCGGTGAGGAGCCCGATGAGCGACAGCATCACCGCCGCCGCCGTGCCGAAATACAGGATCGCCCAGGGATGGCGAAGAAGGATGGTGTCCATCGGCAGCGCCCAGAAGGCGGCGATGAGCACCGCGGCGATGACGAGGCCGCGCGTCACCCCGCCGCCGACATAGCCGAGCACCAGCTCACCCGGCGACAGCGGCGGCATCAGGACGTCGACGAGCGTCCCCTGGACCTTCGAGATGATGAGCGAGGACGAGGTATTGGCGAAGGCGTTCTGCAACAGCGCCATGACGATGAGCCCGGGGGCGAGAAACTGCGTATAGGCGACATGCGTCGTGACCCGGTTCGAACCGCCGAGCACGACCGCGAAGATGAGGAAGAACAGCACCGCCTGCATCGTCGGAGCGGCGATGGTCTGCAGCCACACCTTGAGGAAGCGCCGCACCTCCTTCTCGTAGAGCGTCCACAGGCCACGGGCATTGACGCGGCCGATGCGCCGGACGCCGAAACCGGGCATGGGGTCTTTCGCCACCTCGTTCACGATCCGTCCTTCCTCGCCGCGCAGGTCCCGTGCGGCGCCCAGCAATATCGGCCCCGGCGCACGCTGGCAAGCTCAAGCCTTGCCATCACCGGGCCGCCCCCTATATTCACGGGCGCCGCGCGAAATCCGCCGACCGAGGTGAAGGAGGCCCCATGGCCTGGACCGACGACAAGATCAGCGAACTGAGAAAGCTCTGGGACAAGGGGCTGTCCGCAAGCCGGATCGCCGCCGAGCTCGGCGACGGGATCACCCGCAATGCGGTCATCGGCAAGGCGCACCGGCTTGGCCTCAAGTCCCGTCCCTCCCCCGTCAAGGCCGAGGCGACGAGGGCGAAGAAGGCGCGGCCGAAGAAAAAGACCGGCGGCGAGCGGGCGAAGGTCGGCCTTCTCGATCTCACCGAACGCATGTGCAAATGGCCGATCGGCCATCCCGGCGAGCCCGATTTCCATTTCTGCGGCCGCGACGCCGCCCCCGGCATGCCCTATTGCGAGGACCATTGCCGCGAGGCCTATCAGTCGCAGCAGCCGCGGCGCGACCGGCGACCGGCGCGCCTGCGCCCGTAATTCGTGCTCCCCGGCGCGATGCGTGCAAAATTGTCCCATTGACAGGAGCGGCGGCAAGCGCCATTTGAAACTGGACGATTATGGTCCGATTTGATAACGGACCCTGTCGCGCGCCACCCGAAGGAGTTGGGGCCGAGATGATTCGCCTGACCAATCTTGCCGACTATGCGGTCGTTCTTGCAAGCCGGCTTGCCTGCACCGACCGCCGCAGCAACGCCACCGAGCTTGCCGGCGACACCGGCCTGCCGGTGGCGACGGTGTCGAAGATTCTCGGCGCCATGTCGCGGGCCGGACTCCTCGCCTCGCACCGCGGGCTCAAGGGCGGTTTCACGCTGGCCCGCCCGGCGAGCGAGATTTCGATCGCCGAGGTGATCGAAGCCGTCGACGGGCCGATCGCGCTCGTGCACTGCATCGAGAATGCCCCCGGCGACTGCGATTTCGAGCCCGTCTGCGCCATGCGCACGCACTGGCAGATCATCAATGCCGCGGTCCGGGAGGGGCTGGAGCGCGTCCGCCTGTCGGACATCGCCGGCGCGGCCCCGCCGGCGGCGGCGCTGGCACGGCGCGACGCGGACGCAATCGGCACGCGGCGGCAGGACGTGTCATGAGGATGAGGACTCTTCTCCGATGAACGCCACGGCAGACACCAAAGCGCAGGTCTCGGCCCTCTCGGGCACCTACAAGCACGGCTGGGCGAGCGCGATCGAGTCCGAATACGCGCCCAGGGGGCTGTCGGAAGACGTCGTGCGCTTCATCTCGGCAAAGAAGGGCGAGCCCGCATGGCTGCTCGACTGGCGTCTGAAGGCACTCGCCATCTGGCGACGCGCCCGCGAGCCGCGCTGGGGCAAGCTGAGCTATCCCCCGATCGATTACGAGAACATCTATTACTACGCCGCACCGAAGACGAAAGCGGGACCGAAAAGCCTCGACGACGTCGACCCGGAGCTGCTCAGGACTTACGAGAAGCTCGGTATCCCGATCCGCGAGCAGGAGGTGCTCGCCGGCGTCGAGGGCGCGCCCCGGGTCGCCGTCGACGCGGTCTTCGACTCGGTCTCGGTGGCCACCACCTTTCGTGAGGAACTGGCCCGCGTCGGAGTCATCTTCATGTCGATCTCCGAGGCGGTGCGCGAACATCCCGACCTGGTGCGCAAATATCTCGGTTCGGTGGTCCCGGTGCGCGACAATTTCTTCGCGACGCTCAATTCCGCCGTCTTCTCCGACGGCACCTTCGTCTATGTCCCCAAGGGCGTGCGCTGCCCGATGGAGCTCAGCACCTATTTCCGCATCAATGCGGAGAATACGGGGCAGTTCGAGCGCACGCTGATCGTCGCCGACGAAGGGGCCTATGTCAGCTATCTCGAGGGCTGCACGGCCCCGA
>CAZAEP010000131.1:0-7457 GCA_964484045.1 uncultured Sphingomonadales bacterium | reverse complement strand
ATCCTGCGCCAATGGTGGCGGCCAGTACCACTATTCCTTTCCGGTGGTGCGTGGCTGCGACCGCATCGTCCCGGTCGACGTCTACGTCCCCGGTTGCCCGCCGACCGCGGAAGCCCTGGTCTATGGCATTCTCCTGCTGCAGCGTAAGATCCGCCGCACCGGCACCCTCGACCGGTGAGCCGCGGGCACGGATGAGCAGCCGATGACCGTTCCCACCCTCGCTGAGCGCGAAGAGGCCCTGCGCGAGCTCCTCGACGAGATCATGCTCGCCCTCGGCGACGTGGTGCTGGAGAGCAGCCTCGTGCGCGGCGAGCTGACCTTGCGGGTGCAGAGCAGCGCCATCGTCCGCGTCCTGACCTATCTGCGCGACGAGCCGAACTGCTGGTTCAAGATGCTGCTGGACATCTGCGGCGCCGATTATCCCGAGCGCGAGGAGCGCTTCGAGGTCGTCTATCATCTGCTCTCGCTGCGCCACAATCAGCGCATCCGGGTCAAGCTTCGCACCGACGAAGCGACCCCGGTGCCCTCTGTCACGGGCGTGTTCGGCTCGGCCAACTGGTACGAGCGCGAGACCTGGGACATGTACGGCATCTTCTTCTCCGACCATCCCGATCTGCGCCGTCTGCTGACCGATTACGGCTTCGAGGGACATCCTTTGCGCAAGGATTTCCCACAGACCGGCTATGTCGAGCTGCGCTATGACGACGAGCGCAAGCGGGTGGTCTATGAGCCGGTCAACCTGCCGCAGGACTGGCGCAGCTTCGATTTCCTGAGCCCCTGGGAAGGCGGGCTGCTGCCGGGCGACGAGAAGGCCCGCGAGGCGGCGGATTGAGCGGGAAGCAGGCATGCCCGAAATCCTCCAGCAGAACTACATGCTCAACTTCGGGCCGCAACATCCAGCGGCGCATGGCGTTCTGCGTCTGGTGCTGGAGCTGGATGGGGAGGTGGTCGAGCGTGCCGACCCGCATATCGGCCTGCTGCATCGCGGCACCGAGAAGCTGATCGAGCACAAGACCTATCTGCAGGCCATCGGCTATTTCGACCGCCTCGATTACGCTGCGCCGATGAACCAGGAGCACGCCTTCGTGCTCGCGATCGAGAAAGCGCTCGGCATCGAGGTGCCCGAGCGCGGACAGTATATCCGCGTGCTCTATGCCGAACTGACGCGGATCATGAATCATATCCTGAACCTCACCACGCACGCCATGGATGTCGGCGCCCTGACGCCCATCCTGTGGGGGTTCGAGGAACGCGAGACCCTGTGCGAGTTCTACGAGCGGGCTTCAGGCGCGCGCATGCACGCGAAATATTTTCGTCCCGGCGGCGTGCATCAGGACCTGCCGCCCGATCTCGTCGAGGACATCTGGACCTGGACCGAGAAGTTTCCGCAGGTGATCGACGATATCGCCACCCTTCTCGTCGAAAACCGCATCTTCAAGCAGCGCAATGTCGATATCGGCGTGCTCACCCAGGAGCAGGCCTTCGATCTCGGCCTCTCGGGGCCGATGCTGCGCGCCACCGGGATCGCCTGGGACCTGCGCAAGAGCCAGCCCTACGACGTCTACGACCGGATGGATTTCGACATTCCCGTCGGCAAGCACGGCGACGCGTACGACCGCTTCATGGTGCGCATGGAGGAGATGCGTCAGTCGCTGAGGATCATGCGCCAGTGCATCCACGAGATGCCCGAGGGGCCGGTGCTCACCGACGACCGCAAGGTGGCCCCGCCGCGCCGCGGCGAGATGAAGCGCTCGATGGAGGCGCTCATCCATCATTTCAAGCTCTATACCGAGGGCTTCAAGGTGCCCGAGGGCGAGGTCTATGCCGCAGTCGAGGCGCCCAAGGGCGAGTTCGGCGTCTATCTCGTCTCCGACGGCACCAACAAGCCCTATCGCTGCAAGATCCGGGCGCCGGGATTCGTGCACCTGCAGGCCATGGATACCATGCTGCGCGGGCACATGCTCGCCGACGTGCCGGCGGTCCTGGGCTCGATCGATATCGTGTTCGGCGAAGTGGATCGGTAGAAGGAGGGACAAGGAACGCATGTTGGACGTGATCGAAAGCGGTGGTCCCTTTGTCTTCACCGATGCGAACAGGAAACGTGCGGACGCCATCATCGCGAAATATCCGGCCGGCCGCCGGCGTTCGGCGGTGATGGGCCTTCTTTATCTGGCGCAGGAGCAGAACGGCGGCTGGGTGAGCCGCGAGGCGCTCGAGTACATCGCGGACTATCTGGGGCTCACCCGCATCCAAGTGCTCGAGGTCGCGACCTTCTACACCATGTACAATCTCAAGCGCATCGGCCGGCATCATGTGCAGGTCTGCGGCACCACGCCGTGCTGGCTGCGTGGCGCCGACGAGGTGATGCGCGCGTGCAAGGATTTCGGGCTCGAGAAGGGCAGGTCGACCGCCGACGGGCTCTTTCATCTGAGCGAGGTCGAGTGTCTCGGCGCCTGCGTCAATGCTCCCATGGTGCAAATCGATGCCGACTATTACGAGGACCTCGATTACGAGCGGATGACCGCGATTCTGGAGGCGCTCAAGCGCGGCGAGACGCCGCAGCCGGGGCCGCAGGTCGATCGCCAGTTCTCGGCGCCCGAGGGCGGACCGACGACGTTGAAGGACCGCGTGCCCGAGAATGTGACGCCGGGCGGTGCCCTCAAGGAAGGGGCCTGAACGCATGCTGAACGACAAGGACCGCATCTTCACCAATCTCTACGGCTATGAGGACTGGGGCGTCGACGCCGCGATGACCCGCGGCGACTGGGACGGCACGCGCGAGATCATGGCCAAGGGGCCGGACTGGATCATCGATCAGGTGAAGGAATCGGGTCTGCGCGGGCGCGGCGGCGCCGGCTTTCCCACCGGCCTCAAATGGTCCTTCATGCCCAAGGACAACCCGGACGGGCGGCCGAGCTATCTCGTCGTCAATGCCGATGAGTCCGAGCCCGGGACCTGCAAGGACCGCGAGATCATCCGCCACGACCCGCACAAGCTGATCGAAGGCGCGCTGCTCGCCGGCTATGCCATGCGGGCGCGGGCCGCCTATATCTACATTCGCGGCGAATTCGTGCGCGAGGCCGAACGGCTCGAGGCGGCGATCGCACAGGCCTATGACAAGGGCTTCATCGGCAGGAACGCCTGCGGCTCGGGCTATGATTTCGATGTCTATGTGCACCGCGGCGCCGGCGCCTATATCTGCGGGGAGGAAACCGCGCTCATCGAGAGTCTCGAAGGCAAGAAGGGCCAGCCTCGCCTGAAGCCGCCTTTTCCGGCCAATGTCGGTGCCTGGGGCTGTCCGACGACGGTCAACAATGTCGAATCGATCGCCGTCACGCCGACGATCCTGCGCCGCGGCGCCGACTGGTTCGCGGGGCTCGGACGCCCGAACAACACCGGGACCAAGCTTTTCTGCATCTCCGGCCATGTGAACCGGCCGTGCACGGTCGAAGAGGAGATGAGCATTCCGCTGAGGGAGCTGATCGAGCGCCATGCCGGCGGCGTGCGCGGCGGCTGGGACAATCTTCTGGCGGTCATCCCGGGAGGCTCGTCCGTGCCGCTCATACCGAAATCCGTCTGCGACGACGTGCTGATGGATTTCGACTCGTTGAAAGAGGTACAGTCCGGGCTCGGCACGGCGGCGGTCATCGTCATGGACAAGTCGACCGACATCGTGCGGGCGATCGCGCGCATCAGCTATTTCTACAAGCACGAATCCTGCGGCCAGTGCACGCCCTGCCGCGAGGGCACGGGCTGGATGTGGCGGGTGATGGAGCGTCTCGCCGCGGGGCGTGCCGAAAAGCACGAGATCGACATGCTTCTCGATGTGACGAAGCAGATCGAAGGCCACACGATCTGTGCGCTCGGCGACGCCGCGGCGTGGCCGATCCAGGGCCTGATCCGGCATTTCCGTGACGAGATCGAGCGCCGGATCGATGCCTGTCAGGCCCGGACACGTGCCGTAGCGGCGGAATAGGGAGCGTCGACAAGATGCCGAAGCTGACGATCAATGATGTCGAGATCGAGGTCGCGCCGGGCACCACCGTGCTGCAGGCCTGCGAGGAAGCCGGATTCGAAATCCCGCGCTTCTGCTATCATGAGCGCCTGTCGATCGCCGGCAATTGCCGCATGTGTCTCGTCGAGATGGAGCGCAGCCCGAAGCCGATCGCGTCCTGCGCCATGCCCGCCGGCGACGGCATGGTCATCCGCACCAACACGCCGGCGGTGAAGAAGGCGCGCGAAGGCGTGCTCGAATTCCTGCTCATCAATCATCCGCTCGACTGCCCGATCTGCGATCAGGGCGGCGAATGCGATCTGCAGGACGAGACCATGGCCTATGGCCGCGGTTCCAATCGCTTTCACGAGAACAAGCGCGCGGTAAGCGAGAAATATCTCGGGCCGCTGATCAAGACGCAGATGACGCGCTGCATCCACTGCACGCGCTGCATCCGCTTCGTCGAGGAGGTGGCCGGCGAGGCCGAGCTCGGCGCCATCTATCGCGGCGAGAACATGCAGATCACGAGCTATCTCGAACAGGCGCTCAGAAGCGAATTGCAGGGCAATGTGATCGACCTCTGCCCGGTCGGGGCGCTGACCTCGGCGCCCTATGCCTTCGAGGCGCGCCCCTGGGAGCTGCGGAAGACCGAATCGGTCGATGTCATGGACGCGGTGGGTTCGAACGTCCGTGTCGATTCCCGCGGCCCCGAGGTGATGCGCATCCTGCCGCGGCTGCATGAGGACGTGAACGAGGAATGGATTTCCGACAAGACCCGTTTTGCCTATGACGGCCTCAAGCGCCGTCGCCTCGACCGGCCGTGGGTCAGACGCCGCGGCAAGATGCGCGAGGCGAGCTGGCAGGAGGCCTTCGAGGCCATCGCCGGCGCCCTCAAGGGGGTGAAGGGCGACGAGATCGCCGGCCTCGTCGGCGACCTCAACGAGCTCGAGGGCATGTATGCGCTGCGCGAGCTCTTGAAGAGCCTCGGCAGCACGCGCATCGAGGGCCGGCAGGACGGGGCCGCGCTCGATCCCGCCTGCCGCGCGGGCTATCTCTTCAACACCACTATCGCCGGCATCGAGCGCGCCGATCTCTGCCTGCTCATCGGCACCGATCCGCGGCGCGAGGCGCCGATTCTCAACGCCCGGATCAGGAAGGCCGTGCGGCATTCCGGGCTTGAGGTCGCGAATATCGGCCCCGCGCTCGACCTCACCTATGCGGTCGAACAACTGGGCGACGATGCGGCGATCCTCGAGGCCATCCTCGCCGGCCGCCATCCCTTCGCCAACCGGCTGAAGGCGGCCGGGCATCCGATGCTGGTCCTGGGGCAGGGGGCGCTTATCCGGCCCGACGGGGCGCAGATCCTGAAAGCGGCGCACGATATCGCCGGGAAATACGGCCTCGTGCGCGAGGACTGGAACGGCTTCAACGTGCTTCACACCGCGGCGGCGCGGGTCGGTGCGCTCGATCTCGGGCTGGTCAGCGCGGGCGGTGTCGCCGGGATCCTCGCCGATGCCGCGGCGGGCCGGCTCAAGGTGGCATTCCTGCTCGGGGTCGACGAGATCGACACTGCGTCGCTCGCCGACTGCTTCACCATCTATATCGGCAGCCATGGCGACGAGGGCGTGCGCCACGCGGACGTCATCCTGCCGGGGGCGGCCTATACCGAGAAGCCGGGACTCTATGTGAACACCGAGGGCCGCGTGCAGCTCGGCGAACGCGCCGTCTTTCCGCCCGGCGACGCGCGCGAGGACTGGACCATTCTGCGGGCGCTCTCGGGGGTCCTGGGCAAGCCCCTGCCGTTCGACGACCGTTTCGCCCTGCGCGAACGCCTGTTCGCCGAATTGCCGCATCTTGGCGCGTTCGACGTCGTGCCCGAGGCGGCGTGGGGCGA
The DNA here is from genome assembly GCA_964484045.1 of uncultured Sphingomonadales bacterium. GTDB lineage: Bacteria > Pseudomonadota > Alphaproteobacteria > Sphingomonadales > Rhodothalassiaceae > J134. The sequence continues at coordinate 1,569 of CAZAEP010000131.1, read as the reverse complement.
TTTCGGCAGCGAAGGCAGGATCGCGCCGGGGCCGCTCGCGACCCCGATCGCGGACTTCCATCTCACCAATCCGATCGCGCGCGCGTCGCAGACGATGGCCGCGTGCTGCGCGGCGCTCAAGGCAGGCGAGGAGGCCACCGGGACTCATGGTTGACTGGCTTTCCGATCTCTATGGTGGTGGCGCGATCGCCTATGCGCTCGCGATCCTGACCTGGGTCGTGGTGATCGCCGGGGTGCTTCTTCTGGCGGTGGCCTTCACCGTCTATGCCGACCGCAAGATCTGGGCGGCGATGCAGCTCCGACGTGGCCCGAACGTCGTCGGTCCCTTCGGCCTGCTGCAGTCCTTCGCCGACGGGCTCAAGCTTTTCCTCAAGGAAACGGTGATCCCGTCGGGCGCCAACAAGGGCGTCTTCCTGATCGCGCCGATGATCACCTTCACGCTGGCGCTCATCGCCTGGGCGGTGATCCCCTGGGGCGAGGGCTGGGTGCTCGCCGACATCAATGTCGGCATCCTCTATGTCTTCGCCATCTCCTCGCTCGGGGTCTACGGCATCATCATGTCGGGCTGGGCCTCGAATTCGCGCTACGCCTTTCTCGGCGGTCTCAGATCGGCGGCGCAGATGGTCTCCTACGAGGTTTCCATCGGCTTCGTGCTGGTCGCGCTTCTGGTCAATGTCGGTTCGCTCAATCTCAGTGATATCGTACGCCATCAGGCCGGGGGCTTCTGGAACTGGCATCTGTGGTGGTATTTTCCGCTCTTCGTCATCTTCCTGATCTCGGCGCATGCCGAGACCAACCGCCCGCCCTTCGATCTGCCGGAAGCCGAGGCCGAGCTCGTCGCCGGCTATCAGGTGGAATATTCGTCGATGGCGTTCGCGCTCTTCTGGCTCGGGGAATACGCGAACATCCTTCTCATGTGCGCGATGACCGCGATCCTCTTCTTCGGCGGCTGGTATCCGCCCATCGATGCCTTGGCCTTCATCCCCGGACCGATCTGGCTGATCCTCAAGATCTGCTTCTTCTTCTTCGTCTTCGCCTGGGTGAAGGCGACCGTGCCGCGCTATCGTTATGATCAGCTCATGCGGCTGGGCTGGAAGGTGTTTCTGCCCATTTCGCTGGCGGCCGTGGTCTTCTATTCCGGCTGGGGCCTGGCCTTCGGCGGCATCGGGCGGTGAGGAATTGCTGATGGCCTATCTCGATCGCATGGCACGGACATGGCTCCTGTGGGAGTTCGTCGAGGCGATGGCGCTGACCCTGCGCTACATGTTCCGGCCCAAGACGACGCTCAACTACCCCTATGAGAAGGGGCGCCTCTCCCCGCGTTTCCGCGGCGAGCACGCGCTTCGGCGCTATCCCAACGGGGAGGAGCGCTGCATCGCCTGCAAGCTCTGCGAGGCGATCTGTCCGGCGCTCGCCATCACCATCGAGGCCGAGCCGCGTGCAGACGGTTCGCGGCGCACCACGCGCTACGATATCGACATGGTGAAATGCATCTATTGCGGTCTCTGTCAGGAGGCCTGCCCGGTGGACGCCATCGTCGAGGGGCCGAATTTCGAATATGCCACGGAG
>CAZAEP010000130.1:4430-7474 GCA_964484045.1 uncultured Sphingomonadales bacterium | reverse complement strand
GCGCGAGGGCGATCGGGGGCTCGGCGTCCTCCCGCGGCGCGAGGGGGGCCTCGAGCATCTCCATGGCGGGATTGTTGAAGCGCGAATAGATGAGGCCGGCGGTCTCGCCCGCGGCCGGCTCGCGGCGCCCGGAGACGAGATCGAAGAAGTCCTTGCCGTGCTCGGCGCTGTCGAAGACGAAGGTGGAGGTGAGGAAGATCGGCGCCTTCAGGGCGCCTTCGGACAGCGTCGGATCGTAGCCGTAGCCCATCATCTGGGTTTCGGGCTTGAGGACATGATTGCCGATGGTGCGGCTGCGATAGTCTTTTTTCTGGCTCATGGCGGACCCTCATCGAATGCGACCGGGGCGCGCGGGCCCCTCCTGCGGCCTTCATAGCGCGGCCGCGGGCGTGCCGCCATGGCGATTTTGTCGCCCGCCGTCCGTCCCGCCCGCGCCGCCGGCGCATTTCCACAGGCGGGAAAATGTCCTAAACCGATCGACTCGGGCGCGCGCTCCGGCGAGGCATCGGGCCGCCGCGCGCTTGCCGGCCCCGTCCATGGCGAAGAGGCGATCCTCGTCGCCGACATCGATCGGGGCGAGATCGCGCGCGGCAGGTACGATCTCGACGTCGCCGGCCATTATGCGCGCCCCGACGTCTTCCGTCTGCTCGTCGACGAGCGGGAAAAGCCGGTCGAGGCCCCGATGCCGGACGAGGAGTAGGACGCGGATTCAGGCCGGCGGGCCGTATTGCAGGACCTCGACCTTCTCCAGCGTGACGAGCCCGCTGGTCATGATCCGGTCGAGTGTGGGCAGGAAGGCGCGGATCCTGTCTTCCGCGTCGACGATCTCGATGACCAGCGGCAGGTCCTCCGACAGGCGCAGGATCTTCGCCGTATGGAGTCGGCTCGAATGGCCGAAGCCCATGGCGCCGCGGAGGACGGTGGCCCCCGCAAGATGCGCCTCGCGGGCCTTCATGACGATCGATTCGTAAAGCGGCGCCGTGCCGTCGCGATCGTCTTCCCCGATGAAGATGCGCAACAGGAGCGCGTTCTTGGCGATCTGCATGCTTCAGCCTCCCTTCAGGCGATTGCGGCGCGCCGCCAGACTATGGCCGAGCCAGACGGCGAGAAGCCACGAGAAAAGCGAGAAAACGGCAAAGGCGGCGGCCGCCGCGGGCCCGCGGCCGTGCAGGGCGCGGACGGCCTCGAGGCTGAAAACGGAAAAGCTCGTATAGCCGCCGCAGACCCCGGTCATCACGAAGTGACGCAGGCGCGGGCCGACGAAGAGGCGCCCGTCGGGTCCGCTCAATGTGGCGAAATAGCCGATCAGGAACGAGCCCGTGACATTGGCGACCAGCGTCGCGAGATGAGGGCCGCCGGCAAGGACGTCGAGCGCGGCCCCGAGGCCGGCCCGTGCGCCGCCGCCGAGCGCGCTGCCGAGCGCCACCGCACCATAGAGCGGCAGGGCCTCGATGAATCGGGCGAGGGGGCGGGTCATGCGCCCGTCCCCGGTGTCGCGAGGAGGGTGCCGGCGCCGGCGGCGAGAAGGCACAGAGCCACGGAAAGCACGATATTCGCTGCGGCGCGGCGCATTGCGCCCTCGCGCAGCATCGCCAGCGTCTGCAGGCTGAAGGACGAGACGGTGGTGTAGCTGCCGAGAAGGCCGACGACCGCGAACTGCCAGGCGGCGCCGCTCCCCAGGACGCCGCCTGCAGCGACGAGGCCGATGAGAAAGGAGCCCGTGACATTCACCGTCATGGTGCCCCAGGGAAAGGTCTCGCCGACATGGCGCGCGACGAGGCCCGAGATCAGAAAGCGCACGCTGCCGCCCAGCGCGCTGCCCAGCAACACCCACAACCATCCGTTCATCGTGGCTCCTCGCTCCTGCCCGCGGGCGACACCCTATTGAGGACGGTACGCGGCGGCAAGGGCGCGCGGCAGGGGGGTGACCGCCCGCCCGCCGCCCGGTGTCAGAAATGGTAGAAGGCCGAGAGCATGGGGCCGATGTCGAACGCGCGCCCGTGGTCGAGCGGCACCCGTATGGACGCCCCGATGGCCAGCGCATGGTTCCGGAAGGGACGATATTTGATCCCCGGGGCGAGAAGGAAGCCGTTCTCTTTTTCCTCCCCGTCGATGACGCGGCTTCCCGAGACCTCGACAAGTGCCGCGAGCCGCGGTGTCAGGTGATAGAGCAGCGAGCCCTCATAGGCGAGCTCCGCGTCGACGGCACGTCGCTCGTCCGGCGGCACATTGAGGGGAAAACCGAGTCGCAGGAAGCCGACGAGTTCGAGCGCGCCGTGCTTGTAACCGAGATCGAGGAAGGGTTCGATCTCGATCTCGCGACTGCTGCCGATGCCCTTGGCGTCGCTGCCGGTGGGCAATCCGAATTCGAGACCGCCCCCGAGGAGCAGACCGCGCCGGGGATCGGCATAAGCGACGAGCTTGAGCGCGATCCCGGCGCTGTCGAGATGTGCGCGCCGCGGGCCGCCGGGCTCGCGGACGGTGCGCCAGGGAAGGTCGACTTCGACGCTGACCCGGGGCGCGAAGGCGTATTCGCCCTCGAGCCGGGCAAGGTGGCTGTTCTCGAGGTCGCCATCCGCGAAGGCGTAATCGAGCCGCAATTTCGTGTCCGGCGAGGGGGATTCGACGACGATGGGATGGGAGAAATGGAGGCCGGCCGCCCCATCGGCGCCGTGATGGTCGCCCGGGCCGTGCGCATGGGCGCCGGCAAAACCGAGAACGGCGCCGAGGAACGGAGAGACGAGAACGGCACATAAGGCCCGGCGGTACCGGGTTCTGGAAGAAACCGCGAACATGAGGACTCCTTTCCGGTCCGCGAGTGCACGCGGGGAGCCGCGCACATTCGCATCACAACACTGGCCCGGGCGCTGCCGAGCGACGATCAGGTGTCAGGCGTGGATCGGGAAGGGGTGCGGCGGCGCCCGCGGCGTGGCCGCGCTGTCGGCCGATTCCGCGCGCCGAATTCCGCCTGCGCGCAGCGGGGGCGGGAGACGGAGAAAAGGGGCGGCCGGGAACAGGATCTCGCTCGCCGGCGGGGCGGGCAG
>CAZAEP010000130.1:0-4420 GCA_964484045.1 uncultured Sphingomonadales bacterium | reverse complement strand
TGGCGACGGCCGCAAAGACGCAGAGCACACCGCGATGGTCGACCGCGCGCGGGGCCGCGGGCACTCCCTCGCGACGACCGGGCAGCCCGCCGGCGAAGGCGGCCGGACACAGAACGAGCGGCGAGGTGCCGCGCGCGATTGCCGCGAAGTCGAACATCGTGCCGGCGGGGATGGCGGCACGCAGCAGCAGCCCCAGAAGCAGGAGCGTGTGGGTGAGGCGGCGGATCCCGCGGCGGCGAGGGACGAGGTCGTGCATCCCGGAAAGCTAGGTGTGCGCGCGAGGGTTTGTCAATCGGCGCGTGCGGGTGCGGCACTGTGGCGCGCCAGGGCGCGACGGAAGAGGCTCAAGGTCACGAGGATGGCGCCCATCGGCAGGAGCGAGAAGTAGAACGCCGTCTGGCCGTCGAAATGACCGAAGACGAAACCGGTGATGAGCGAGCCGGTGGTGCCGCCGAGCGCCGAGAAGATGACGATGAGGCCGGTCATCGCCGAATGCCGTTCTCTGGGCAGGGCGCTCAGCATGGCGGAATTGATCGCCGGGTAGACGGGCGCCATGAAGACGCCGATCAGCGGCAGGATGAAGGCGGCGAACGGCAGATGCCGCCAGCCGTCGCCGGCGGGCGGGGCGAGGCCGCGCGTGAGCGGCAGGGCGAGGAGCACCAGCGTTCCCATGGCCAGGACGCAGGCGACGAGGACCGGATACCAGTCCATGCGGCGCAGGATGGCGCCGGCGGCGAGGCGTCCGACGGCGAGGCTGGCGGCGAAGATGCTGGCCACCTGGACGCTCATCGCCGAGGGGAGCTTGAGGACCTGGTTGTTGAAGGTCGGCAGCCAGGTGCCGATGCCCTGCTCGATCAGCACATAGAGGAAGGCGCTGAGCACGAAGAGCAGCACCAGCGGTCTGAGCGCCAGCTTCAGCATGCCGAGGAAGTCGGCGCCGGGCCCCTGCGAGCGGGGCCGCGTGCGGGCGCCGTCGAAAGGCGTCGTGAGGAGCAGCAGGATGGTGAGTCCGCACAGGCCGGCGAGGACGTAATAGACATCGAGCCAGCCCGGATCGCCCGTCGCGCCGGCGCCGATGAAATGGCCGAAGAGCCAGTAGCCCGAGAGCACGCCGACCATGAAGATGCCCTCGATCACGTTCATCAGGCCGGCATGCTGATAGCGATCCTCGGTGATGAGGCCGATGGTCGAATAGACCGAGACCTTGACCAGCGCGAAGCCGATGCCGGTGGCGAGGAACATGATCTTGGTGGCGAGGAAGCTGTTCGCCGCAGGCATGACGAGCGCCGCCGCGAGCACCGGGGCGAGCGCCGCGATCATCGCCCGGCGATAGCCGAAGCGCGGCAGGAAGGAGGCGACCGCGAAGGAGACGACGGCGATCGGGATGTCCTTGAACCCTTCAAGGACGCTGGCGCCGGTCTTGCTGACGCCGAAGCTGTTGATCGACTGCAGGATCACCGTGCCGACGGAATTGAGCAGAATGGCGAAGACGAAATAGGTGAGCACGAGGGCGAGCCCGATCCGCATGCGCCGCCATCGCTCCTCTCGCCGTGCGTCCGACAATCCCCGGGTCCCTGCTGCGAATTGGTGAAATCTTTTACTGCATAAACGAGATTGCACGATGAAATCAATTTCATTAGGGTCGAATGCTGGTGGTAAGTCAAGATTGTACGAATCGGGCCGGCGTTTTCCCTTTGCGCGTCCTTGCCATGCGGCGGTTTCGCGGAAAGAGAGAGCGCGGGCGCCGAAGCGGGGGAGCGATCGATGCGGCATCTGTCCGATGCGCCATTGCCGATGAGCCCTTTCACGGGCGATGACTGGACCGTCGAGGAACGGGACCATGATCCCGCGCGCGCCGCCTGGGCGGAATCCGTCTTCGCGCTGGGCAACGGTTTTCTCGGCGTGCGCGGCGGCTTCGAGGAGGCCGTCGGCACGCCGGGCGGCGGTGCGGTCTATCTCAACGGCGTTTATGAGACGGTGCCCATCGCCTATCACGAGAAGGGACATGGCTTCGCCGAGACGAGCGATGTCCGTCCGCCGGCGGCCAATGCGCTCGGCATCGGAATCGAGATCGCCGGCGAGCCCTTTTCGCTCGATGCGGGCGAGATCCTCGCCTATTCGCGCCGGCTGGATCTGCGCCGCGGCCTTCTCGTCCGTCGCGTCCGCTGGCGCTCGCCCGCGGGCCGCGTGAGCGAGCTTCGTTTCGAGCGCCTGGTCAGTCTCGTTCATCACGGGCTCGCGGCGCAGCGCATCACGGTCGCGCCGGACGGCTTTTCCGCCCCGGTCCGCCTGCGTTCGCTTCTCGAAGCGCCGCCGCACGGGCGCGGCGAGGCTGAGGGGGCGGAGCGTTCCGATCCCCGTCTCGGCCCCGCGCTCGGCACCAATCCCTGGCGCTTGGAGACGGTCGTCCGCGATCGGGAGCTTGCCGGCTTCGTGCACCGGACGCGGCGCCGCGGCATCGCCGTCGCCGCGCTCGTCACCCATCGTCTTTCGGGCGGCGCCGCTCTTCCGCCGCCGGTCGAACGGGACGGCAGTCTCCTGTGGGAAATCTCCGTGGAGGCCGGGGATGCGGCGCCGGCCACGCTCGAGAAGTTCGCCGCCTACGGAGCCGATGAGGGCGCCGCTCATGACCCGCTTGTGGCGCGCGTTCGGGCCGAGCTTGGCCATGCGGAAGAGGGATTCGAGGCACTGGCTGCGGCGCAGGCGGCCTGGCTCGAGGATTTCTGGGACGACGCCTCGATCGGGATCGCCGGCAATGTCGCGGACGCGCGTGCGCTGCGCTTCGCCATCTTTCAGGTTCTGCAGGCGGCGGGGCGCGACGGGCGCACCTCGGTCTGCGCCAAGGGGCAGACCGGAGAGGGCTATGAGGGGCATTATTTCTGGGACGCGGAGATCTATGTTCTGCCGCTCCTCCTTCATACGAGGCCCGGGATCGCCCGCGCGATGCTGCTCTATCGCGCCCGCATGCTCGACAAGGCGCGCGAGAATGCGCGGCTCCTGGGGCACCGGCGCGGCGCGCTCTACCCCTGGCGGACCATCGGCGGCGCGGAATGCTCGGCCTATTTTCCCGCCGGGGCGGCGCAATATCACATCAATGCGGACATCGCCTTTGCGCTGCAGCGCTATCTCGAGGCCACGGGAGACGACGCCTTCCTCCTCGATCATGGCGCCGAGATGCTGTTCGAGACCGCACGCATCTGGTGCGAGCTCGGCCATTACGACCCCGGCCGCGACGGCGCCTTCGTCATCAACGGCGTGACCGGGCCGGACGAGTATTCCGCCCTCGTCGACAACAATCTCTACACCAATCTCATGGCGCGGGCGCATCTGCGCTTCGCGGCCGCAATCTGGGAACGTCTGGGGAGCGAATGGCCCGAACGGCGGCAGGCGCTCGCCGATATGCTCGGGCTCGACGCGGACGAGGTCGCGGCGTGGCGTCGGGCCGCGGATGCCATGTTCGTGCCCCGTGACGCGGCGCGCGGCATTCACCCGCAGGACGACCGTTTCCTCCATCTGGCGCGATGGGACTTCGAGGCCACGCCGCCCGAGCACTATCCCCTGCTGCTGCATTATCATCCGCTCGCTCTCTATCGCCATCAACTGTGCAAGCAGGCCGATCTCGTGCTGGCGCTCTTTCTTTGCGAGGACGCTTTCGACGACGCCGATCGGGCGCGCGACTTCGCCTATTACGAACCGCTCACGGTGCATGATTCGACGCTCTCGGCGCCGATCTTCAGCATCGTCGCGAGCCGCCTCGGCGAGGCCGCGAAGGCGTATGGCTATTTCCGTCATGCCGCGTTCGTCGATCTGTGCGATCTGCACGCCAACAGTGCGCACGGCTTGCATCTTGCCGCGCTCGGGGGGGCATGGATGGCGTTCGTCTTCGGCTTTGCCGGCATGCGGCCCGAAGGCGAGGCGCTTTCCTTTTCGCCCCTCCTGCCCGCGGCGTGGGAGGGCTTCTCCCTGCGCCTCGCCTATCGCGGACGGCGGCTCGAGGTCTCCATCGCTTCACGGGAAACCGTCTATCGCCTTCTTGACGGCGCGCCGCTCCGCATCCGCCATCATGGCCGCGCGTGCGAGCTCCGCGTCGGCGAGGCGGTGACGGTCGCGACTGCGGCGACCGCTCCCGAACCGGCTCCCTGAAGGGCTCCGGCGATGGCGGCACGGCGGGCGGTCCTCTTCGATCTCGACGGCGTTCTTGCCGATACGGCCGCGCTGCACTTTCGCGCCTGGCGGCGCCTCGCCCGCGATCTCGGCTTCCGGCTCGAGGCGGGCGTGAACGAGCGCCTGAAGGGCGTGGCACGCCCGGCGGCGCTCGAGATCGTACTGGCGCAGACGGACCGCTCTTTCAGCGCGGCGGAAAAGGAGGCGCTCGCGGCGCGCAAGAATGCCTATTACCGGGAGCTGATCCGCGACATCG
>CAZAEP010000129.1:0-7555 GCA_964484045.1 uncultured Sphingomonadales bacterium | reverse complement strand
CGACCGGCAATTCGCCGAGCTCGGCATCCCGCTCGCCTATATGGCGGCGCCGCCCGAGGCCGGGCCGAAGGTGGTCCTGAGCGCGGAGCTTGCCGGGCGCCGGCGCCACTGGACCGGCCATGTCGTGCGCACCGACGCCGCGATCGATCCGCAGACCCGTCTGCTCTACGCCATCGCCGAGGTCGCCGAGCCCTATGGCGCCGCCGCCGATGCGGGCGTGCCCCTGCCGGTGGGTCTTTTCGTCACCGCCGAGATCGCGGGGCGGCGGCTCGACGGTGCGCTTGTCGTGCCGCGACCGGCGCTCCGCAGCGGTCACCGCGTCTTCGTCGTCGATGACGAGGACCGCCTGGCGATCCGGCGGGTCGAGGTGCTCGCCACCGACGACGACCGGGCCATCCTCGCCGGCGACCTTTCCGAGGGCGAGCGCGTCGTCGTCTCGCCTCTGCGCGCCCCGCGCGAAGGCATGCCGGTCAAACCGCTGAGTCGCGACGAGGCGGCGCTCGTCGCCCGGGCGGGGGCGGCATCGCGCGGCGGAGAGCGGCCATGAACGCGATGATCGCCTGGTGGGCCCGCAACCCGGTGGCCGCCAATCTGCTGATGGTCGGCATCCTCATCGCCGGCGTTCTCTCCTTTCTGCGTATGGAGCGCGAGGTCTTCCCCACCTTCCGCGTCAACTGGGTCGAGGTCACCGTGACCTGGCCCGGCGCCGCGCCGCAGGAGGTCGAGGAGCAGCTCGTCATCCGCATCGAGGAATCGCTCGCCGATCTCGACCATGTCGAGCGCCTGCGCTCGATCGCCACCGAGGGCCTGGCGCAGGTCTATATCGAGGCCGACCGCGCCGTCGACATGGACCGTTTCCTGAACGACGTGAAGCTGCGCATCGACGGCATCTCGACCTTCCCCTCGGACATCGAGCCGCCGCGGGTGCGCGAGATCCTGACCCGCAACGAGATCATGCGCGTCGCGGTCTCGGGCGAGGTGCCCGAGCGGGTCCTCAAACGCACCGCCGAACGCGTGCGCGACGAGCTGGCGCTGCTGCCGGGGGTCTCGATCGTCGAGCTCTTCGGAGTGCGCGCGGAAGAGGTCTCGATCGAGCTCTCCGAGGCGTCGATGCGGCGCTACGGGCTGACCTTCGACGATGTCGCCCGCGCGGTGCGCAACAGCTCGCTCAATCTCTCCGCCGGCAGCGTGCGCACGCCCACCGGCGACGTGCAGTTGCGCGCGCGCAATCTCGCCGATGACAAGGACGACTTCGAATCGATCATCGTGCGCGAGATCCCCGGCGGCGGCGCCGTCCGCGTCGGCGACGTGGCCCATGTGGTCGACGGCTTCGAGGACCGCGAGCTGCAGGCGACGCTCAATGGCGAGCCCGCGGTGCTGGTGCAGGTGATGACCACCGAGGACATGAATGTCGTCAGGACCGCGCGGTCGGTGCGGCGCTATGTCGACAGGGCGCAGGCCGAGATGCCCGAAGGCGTCGGGCTCACGCTCTATGCCGATGATTCGAAAATCTATTTCGACCGCATGAGTCTCATCGCCTCGTCCGCCTTCTACGGCCTTCTGCTGGTCTGCGGCCTGCTCGTGCTGTCGCTGCGGCCCAAGGTGGCGCTGTGGGTGACGGCGGGGATCGCCACCGCCTATACCGGCGCCTTCATCGTCCTGCCGATGAACGACGTGTCGCTCAATTTCCTCTCGCTCTTCGCCTTCCTCCTCGTCATCGGCGTCGTCGTCGACGATGCCATCGTCATCGGCGAGAGCATTCACGAGGTCACCGAAAGCGAGGGCGGCGGGCTCAACGCCGCCATTCTCGGCACGCAGCTCGTCGCCAAGCCGGTGATCTATGCGGTGGCGACGACGATGATCGTCTTCGCGCCCTGGCTCTTTCTCTCCGGGGTCGAGGTCGAGTTCACCCGCCATATCTCGATCATCGTCATCGCCGCGCTGAGCTTCTCGCTCATCGAGGCGCTGTTCATCCTGCCGGCGCATCTGAGCAGGATGAGACGCCGCACCGGGATCGGCCGTCCTGGACGGGTGCAGAAGGCGGTCGCCGATTCGATCCTGCGTTTCGCCCGCGACCGCTACCGGCCCTGGCTCGCCGCCGCGATCCGGCGTCGCGGCCTCACCGCGAGCCTCTTTCTCAGCGCCTTCATCGTCGCCATCGGCGTCGTTTCCTCGGGCTGGCTCAGGATGCAGTTCAACCCCGATGTCGAATCCGAGCAGATCGCGATCGATGTGACGATGCCGCAGGGCAGCCCCTATTCGCGGGCGCTCGAGGTCCTCAGGCAGCTTCAGGCGGCCGAGCGGGCGCTCGAGGAAGAGGTCAATGCCGAGGCCGCCAAAGCCGGCGGCGAGGGCCGCCTGGTGGAGAACTGGTACACCCGGGCGCGGCCCGATTCGGTGCTCGCGCTGGTCCGCCTCGCGCCCCCCGAGCAGCGCACCATGTCGGCGAGGGAAGCCGCCGATCGCCTGCGCCGGCTGGTCGGCGAGATCCCCGACGCCGAGAACGTCACCGTCGACTACACCCTGAACCGGCGCTCGCCGGCGATCGAATACGCCGTCAATCATCCCGATCTCGACGTGCTGCGCGCCGCCGTGGACGATCTCAAGCGGCAGCTCGCCTCCTATGAGGACGTCTACAACGTCCATGACACGCTGCAGACGGCGATGGACGAAATCCGTCTCACCCTCAAGCCGGGGGCCGAAGAGCTCGGGTTCACGCTCGGCGAGGTGACGCGCCAGGTGCGCCAGGCCTATTACGGCGAGGAGGTGCAGCGGCTGCCGCGCGAGGGCAATGACGTCAAGGTCTTCGTGCGCTATCCGAAGGCGACGCGGCGCTCGCTCGACAGCCTGCGGAATTTCCGCGTGCGCGGGGTCGACGGTCGCGCGGTGCCGCTCCTTGCGGTGGCCGACGTGGAATTCGCCCCCGGTCTCAAGCGCATCGACCGGCGCCAGCGGCAGCGCTCGGCCGTCGTCAGCGCCGAGGTCAGGGACGACGACCGCAAGCGGATCACCGCGGATCTCGACGCGAATTTCTTTCCCCGGTGGGAAAAGCGCCATCCCGGCGTCAGCCGCGGCGCCATCGGTCAGGCCGAGGGCGAGGCCGAGTTCATGGCCGAGATCCTGAGCCTCGAAGGCGTTGCGCTCTTCGTCATGTACGCGCTCATCGCCATCGCCTTCCGCTCCTACTTCCTGCCGCTGCTCATCATGACGGCGATTCCCTTCGGCTTCATGGGTGCGGTCCTGGGGCATCTGGCGTTCGGCATGCCGCTCACCATCTACTCCTATTTCGGCATCGCCGCGGCCGCCGGCGTGGTGGTCAACGACAATCTGGTGCTGGTCGACTATGTCAATCGTCTTACGGACAGGGGGGTCGATATCCTCGAAGCCCTGGTCGAGGGCGGGGTGGCGCGCTTCCGGCCCATCCTGCTCACCTCGCTGACCACCTTCGTCGGCTTGCTGCCGATGATGTCGGAGCGCTCGACGCAGGCCGAGTTCCTCAAGCCCACGGTGGTGGCGCTCGCTTTCGGCGTCCTCGTCGCCACCGTCGTCACGCTCTTTCTCGTGCCCGCGCTCTACGCGCTCGGCGTGGACGCCCGACGCGGCATGCGACGGCTGTGGGCCGGCAAGCGCCGGCCTGCGCCCGACGGCCGGTCGGCGGCGCCCGCCGCGTAGCCGGTGCGCCGTGCGGCGGCGCCCGCATCCGGGGAGTCACACCTTTTTTTGCCGTGCGGCGGCGCCCGCATCCGGGGAGTCACACCTTTTTTTAAGGAGTTGGAGCCAAGAAGGACGGGCAATTGCACGAACCCGACGCAAGCAAGGGGCCCGTTCATGGCGACATGTCTCAAGAGCATCGGCGACGATTCGGGAACCGCCACGGAATCGACCGTCGATCAGGAGATCGAAGACTATATCAATGCCCTCATCCGGGGCGACTATAAACAGACCCTGCGCGACGACGGATCGCGCATCCGGGGACTTCTCCGTCGCCTCGGCGAATCGCTCGAGAAAGAGGCGAAAACGCAGGCCGACGATCTTGTTGCGACGGCGGGCGAAGCCAATGAGATCGGCGTCCTGACGGCGCGTCTAATCCCCCCGGCAAAGGAGACGAGCGAGCGCGCCCAGTCGATGGCCGCGGCGATCGAGCAGCTCGTGGTCTCGGTCCGTGAACTGAGCGCCACCTCGGAAGAGACCGCCAGCGGCGCCGAGGAGGCGCGACACACCGTCGGGCAGAGCGTGGCCCGGGTTCATGAAGCGATCGGCGCCTTTCAGGAACTGGCCAATCAGGTCCAGCAGGCGGCGAGCGACGTCAAGGCGCTCGGCGAGGCCTCGCGCGAGATCGGCGGCATCGTCAAGGAGATCGAGAAGATCGCGAGCCAGACCAATCTGCTCGCGCTCAATGCGACGATCGAGGCCGCCCGCGCCGGCGAGGCGGGCAAGGGATTCGCGGTGGTCGCCAATGAAGTGAAGAATCTCTCCCAGCAGACCGCCAAGGCGACCGACGACATCCGGGGCCGGATCGAGGCGCTGCTCGAGCAGGTGGAGACCGTGGCCGCGGTCATGAGCGCCGGGGCCGAGGTCGCCGAGAGCGGCCGCAAGGGCGTCGACACGCTCGGACAGGAGGTCGAGACCGTCGGCGAGCGGGTCGGCATGGTGGCCTCGCAGATCGGCGAACTTGCGGGCATCATCTCGCAGCAGTCCGAGGCCGCTCGCGAGGTGGCGCAAGGGGTCAATGTGGTCGCCGAGATGAGCCGCCAGAATCTCGAATCGGTGCAGAGCCTGGCCGCCGCGACCGACCGTCTGGACGAGGGCATCGCGAAGCAGATGGCCGACATGAACGAGCTGGAATTCACCGGCAAGATCGTTTGCCTCGCCAAGGCGGACCACATCATCTGGAAACGCCGTCTCGTCGCCATGGCGGTCGGACGCCTGACACTCTCGCCGGACGAGCTCGCCGATCACCGCTCCTGCCGTCTGGGCAAGTGGTACTACAGCGATGCCAGCGCCCGACTCGCCGGGCAGGCGGCCTTCAAGGAACTGGAGGCTCCCCACAAGCGGGTGCACGAGCACGGGATCGCCGCCGCGCGCCTCTTCAAGGAAGGCCGGACCGAGGCCGCGCTCGAGGAAATCGCCAAGGTCGAGGAGGCCTCGAGAGACGTGCTGCGTCTGCTCGACGCCCTGCAGCGGGTCTGACGTCTCCCGCGCTTCATCGCCGCGCGACGCGATAGCCGTCCTGTTGCAGGAGGTCGATGACGCTGTCCTTGCCGACCAGATGGGCGGCGCCGACGGCGACGAAATAGGTTCCGGGCTTTTCCAGCAGAGCCTCGATCTTCGGCACCCAGCGGCGATTGCGGGCGTAGAGCAGGGCCTCGGCGAGCTCGGGATTGTCCTCGAGGCCCTCCTTGAGAAGCCGGTCGAGGGCGGCGAGGTCGCCGCCGAGCCAGGCCGTCTTCATCTGCTCGAACAGGTCCTCGATCTCGGCGATCTCGTCGAGCCCGCGCACGAGGAGCGCCGCCTGCGCCGCGTCCGAGAGTCCGGCGAAGACTTCGAACTGCTCCTCCACCGTCTCCAGCGGCAGCACGGTCTTCTTCTTCCGGCGCGCCCGCGCGAGAAGCTCGGCCTCGGCGCCGAACTGCGGCAGGAACCCCTTCCGGCTGGCAAGCGTGCTGGTCAGCGTCAGACCGACGAGCCAGGGCCGCATGCGTTCGAGCACCTGCGTCGGCAGGCCCAGCTTTTCCGCCTCGGTCATGATGCGCCCGTGGGTCGATGCGTCGAGATGGTTGGCGAGACCGTCGTCGGGCGGGTAGTAGCCGAGGGCGCGGATCCGCTCCTGCAGCTTCGCCGGGTCGACGGTGTCGACGGCGGCTTCGACGACGAGCGCGTCGCTGGCGTCGAAGATGCGCTCGAGTTCGGGATCGAGCCAGGGCGTGCCGGCCTTCAGCAGGTGGATGGTGCCGAAGAGATAGACGGTGGCGCCGTTCGCCTCGAGGCGCCAGACCGCGGGAACATGGGCGGCGACGGCGGCGGTGACGAAGAGAACGAGGAAAAGGGCGCTTGCGAGAAGAAGACGAAACGGGCGCACGCGGGAACTCCTTCTGGTGCGGGATCGGTCCCACTATGCCATGCCGTCTCCCGCCGTGCACCCCGGTGCTCCCTTGCGCTTTCCCGGGCGGCGCTGTATAAGGCGCGCCTTCGAACAAGCAAGGGGTGGTCCGGCGGAATTCACGGGCATGCCGAGGCGGCCCCCAAACGCACCGCGGCCGGATACGGCCGCAGCCAGGGACGAAGGAGTGCAAAATGCCCAAGCTGAAGACCAAGAGCGGCGCCAAGAAGCGTTTCAAGTTCACGGCGAGCGGCCGCATCAAGGCCGCGCAGGCCGGCAAGCGGCACGGCATGATCAAGCGATCGAACAAGCAGATCCGCCAGTTGCGCGGCACCGATACGCTTGAGAAGTCCGACGAGAAGATCGTCCGGAAATTCATGCCCTACGCCCGCTGAGAGCGAGAAAGGAGACGCACCATGGCACGCATCAAGCGCGGCACCACCACGCACGCCCGGCACAGGAAGGTCGTCAAGCAGGCCAAGGGCTTCTACGGCCGCCGCAAGAACACCTTCCGCGCCGCCAATCAGGCGGTCGAGAAGTCGCTGCAATACGCCTATCGCGACCGGCGGCGGAAGAAGCGCAATTTCCGCGCCCTGTGGATTCAGCGCATCAACGCCGCGGCGCGCGCGCACGGGCTCACCTACGGCCGCTTCATGCACGGCCTCTCGCTCGCCGGGATCGCGCTCGATCGCAAGGTTCTGGCCGATCTCGCGGTGCGCGAGGCCGAGACCTTCAAGTCGCTCGTCGCCGAGGCCGAGGCCGCCCTCAGGAAATCCCTCTGACGCCGCGACGCCGTGCGCGCCGGCGGGGATCATCGCCAGACTTGAAAAGGGGGCGCCCGCGGTTTGCGGCGCGCCCCCTTTTTCCGGATTGATCAGGCAAGGCAGGTTGGTCGATGGAGGACTTGAAAACGCTCGAAGCGGAGCTTCTCGCAGAGATCGCCGCCGCCGAAAGCCTCGCGGCGCTGGAAGCGGCGCGGGTGAAGGCGCTCGGCAAGAAGGGCGCGCTGACCGTGCGGCTGCGCGGTCTCGGCGCGATGACGCCCGACGAGCGCCGGGTCATGGGCCCCGCGCTCAATGCGATGAAGGCACGGATCGCGGACGCCGTCGCCGCCCGTCGGGAGAGCCTCGAAACGGCGCTTCTCGAAGCGCGTCTCGGCGAAGAGCGCCTCGACATGACGCTGCCGGTGGCGCCGCGGCCGCTGGGCCGTATCCACCCGCTGACGCAGGTTCTCGACGAGCTCTCGGAGATCTTCGCCGATCTCGATTTCGCGGTCGCCGAGGGGCCGCATATCGAGGACGATTTCCACAATTTCACCGCCCTCAACATCCCCCCGCACCATCCCGCGCGGCAGATGCACGACACCTTCTATCTGCTGCCCGACGCGGCGGGCGAGCGGAAGCTTCTGCGCACCCACACCTCGCCGGTGCAGATCCGCACCATGCTCGGGCAGAA
>CAZAEP010000128.1:0-7594 GCA_964484045.1 uncultured Sphingomonadales bacterium | reverse complement strand
CCAGGTGGTGCACGATGTCGCCTTGCAGAAACTGCCGGTGCGCTTCGCCATCGACCGCGCCGGGCTCGTCGGTGCCGACGGGCAGACGCATGCCGGCTCGTTCGACATCACCTATCTGGCGACGCTGCCCAATTTCATCGTCATGGCCGCGGGCGACGAGGCCGAGCTCGTGCATATGGTGGCGACCGCGGCGGCGATCGACGACCGGCCGTCGGCCTTCCGCTATCCGCGCGGCGAGGGGATGGGCGTGCCCTTGCCCGAGACGGGCGTGCCGCTCGAGGTCGGCAAGGGCCGGATCATGAAGGAAGGCTCGCGCGTCGCCATCCTGTCGCTCGGCGGACGTCTCGGGGAGGCGCTGAGGGCGGCCGAGGAGCTCGACCGGCGCGGCCTGCCGACGACGGTGGCCGATGCGCGCTTCGCCAAGCCGCTCGATCAGGTGCTGATTCGCGAGCTTGCCGCCAATCACGAGGTGATCATCACCATCGAGGAAGGATCGATCGGCGGCTTCGGCGCGCATGTGCTCGATTTCATGGTCGGCGAGGGGCTGCTCGATCGCGGTCACCTCAAGCTGCGCACGATGAAGCTGCCCGATCTCTTCCTCGATCAGGACAGTCCGGCGAAGCAGTACGAGACGGCGCGTCTGACCGCGCCCTACATCGTCGAGACGGCGCTCAAGGCGCTCGGGCGCAACGATTTCGAGGCGATCCAGATCGCTTCGGCCTGAATGCGGGCACGAAAGGAGCGGGCGGATCAGACGCTGGTGGCGCGTGGACTTGCGCCTTCGCGGACGCGGGCGCAGGCGTTGATCCTCGCCGGCCTCGTCTTTAGCGGCGAGCGGCGGATCGCGAAGGCCGGCGAGCCGGTGGCCTCCGACCAGCCGCTCGAGGTCCGCGGCACCGATCACCCCTGGGTCTCGCGCGGCGGGCGGAAGCTCGCCCATGCGCTGGATCGTTTCGCCATCGACGTAACGGGCCGGACCGCGATCGATGTCGGCGCCTCCACCGGCGGCTTCACCGATGTGCTGCTCACGCGCGGGGCGGCGAAGGTCTATGCCGTCGATGTCGGCCACGGGCAGCTTGCCTGGCGTTTGCGTCAGGATCCCCGCGTGGTTGTTCTCGAGCGCACCAACGCACGGTATCTGAGCGAATGCGAGGTGCCCGCGCCGGTCGATCTCGTGGTCTGCGACGCGAGCTTCATCGGGCTCGAGACGGTGCTGCCGGCGCCGCTTGCGCTGACCCGTCCGGGTGCGCGGCTGGTGGCGCTCATCAAGCCGCAATTCGAGGTCGGCAGGGACGCGGTCGGTGCCGGGGGCGTGGTGCGCGACCCGGCGCTCCATGAGGCGGTCTGCCGGCGCATCGCAGCGTGGATCGAGGGGCTGCCCGGATGGCGGGTGAAAGGCCTCGTCGAAAGTCCGATCCGTGGTCCCAGGGGCAACCGGGAGTTTCTCATTGCCGCCGTCCGAGAGCCGGAATAGCCGCCCCCTCCTGCTGCGCATCGACCATCTCGGCGCACAGGGTGACGGGGTCGCCGGGACCGCCGACGGACCGGTCTATGTACCTTTCACCGTACCCGGCGACATGGTCGAGGTGGAACGCGCGCCCGCCCGCAGGGGAGCGGCGAGCCGACATGCCCGGCTGCTCGCGGTTCGCAAACCGGGCCCCGGCCGGCGGACGCCGCCGTGCCCGCATTTCGGGACCTGCGGCGGCTGCGCCCTGCAGCATCTCGATGCGGTGCTTTATGCGGACTGGGCGGGCATGCGGATCCGCGCCGCGCTCGGGCATCACGGATTCGAGGACGTGCCGCTTGCGGCGCCCTTCATCGGACGGCCCGGCACCCGTCGCCGGCTCGTCATGAAGGCCCGGCGGCAGGGCGGGGACGTGCGGCTCGGCTTTCAGGCGCGGCGGTCGCATCGTCTGGTCGATATCGGGGCGTGTCCGGTCGCACGACCGGCGCTGATCGCGCTTCTCGATCCGCTGCGCGGACTTTTCGCGCAGATCTTGCCGCCGCACGGCATGGCGGAGGTCACGCTCACCGAAACCGCGGCCGGCGTCGACTGCCTGGTCGCCGCGGCCGTTCCGCTCGACCTCCTGCGCCGGGAAGCGCTGAGCGTCTTTGCCGCCGCCTACGACCTCGCCGCCCTTCACTGGTCTGAGCGGGGCTGCCCCGAGACGGTCGTCCAGCGGCGGCCGCCGGTGATGGATCTCGACGGTATTTCCGTGCCGCTGCCGCCGGGCGCCTTCGTGCAGGCGACGGCCGCCGGCGAGGCGGTGCTGCGGACCGCGGTGGGCGAATGGACGGCCGGGGCGGCGCGCGTTGCGGATCTCTTCTCCGGCATCGGCACCTTCGCCCTGCCCCTTGCCCGCCGCGCGGCGGTGCTGGCGGTGGAGGGGGCGAAACCGCTTCTTGATGCGCTTGCCGAAGGCGCGCGCCGGGCGGAGGGGCTCAGGCGGGTGAGCATCGAACATCGCGACCTTTTCCGCCGGCCGCTTCTGCGGGACGAGCTTGCATCCTTCGACGCCGTCGTCCTCGACCCGCCGCGCGCCGGGGCGATGGCACAGACTCAGGCGCTCGCGCAATCGGAGGTGCCGACGGTGATCGCGGTCTCCTGCAACCCGAACACCTTCGCCCGAGACGCCCGCATCCTCGTCGACGGCGGCTATCGGCTCACCGCCGTCAGGCCGGTCGATCAGTTCCTGTGGTCGGGCCAGATGGAGCTCGCGGCGCTCTTTCGTCGCTGACGCGCACGCCGCACTGTTCACGCGCATCGATGTGCAGCGTGAAGATGTCGGGCCGGCTGTAATGGCCGGCGGCATCGAGGGTCATGCGCTCTTCCGCCAGGCGATCGAGATCGAGCGTCGCGGTGACCGTTTCCGCGCGATCGAAGACCGGGGCGGCGACATAGTCGCCGTCGGGTGCGATGACGGCGCTGCCGCCCCGCTGCAGGAGCCGGTCCTCGGGGCCGGGGATGGCCGCGAGCAGCGCCCGCGCCTCGGGCGCGTCCCTTCCCGGCGAGGCGAAGCCGTCGAGCACGTCGCCCTTGCTCAGCACGCTGCCCGCGGCGGCAACAAAGCAGCGCCCCTCGAAGGCATAGTGCCGGCTTGCCACCTGATGCATCTCCTTCACTGTCGGCCATTGCGCAACGTGGATCGCCTCGTTTCTCGCATGCATGGCGGCACGCAGGAGCGGCATCCAGTGCTCCCAGCAGATGAGTCCGCCAAGGATGCCGAAGGGGGTGTCGATCGTCGACAGCGTCGAGCCGTCGCCCCTGCCCCAGACGAGGCGTTCGGTATAGGTGGGGACGAGCTTGCGATGCCAGGCGGTGGTGCCGTCCGGCGCCAGGAAGAACATCGTGTTGTAGAGGCTGCCGCCGCGACGTTCGTGTGCCCCGATGACGAGATGGAGATGCGCTTTGCATGCCGCTTCCTGAAGCCGGGCGATTGCCGCGTCGCCTGGCGAGACAGCGTTCTCGCAGAGAATCCGGTAAAGCGCCTTGGCGCCCGGATGGTCCCAGAGCGCGGCCTCGGGCGCCTCGTCGATCCACAGCGGGTAGCCCGGCAGCCAGGTTTCGGGGAAGACCAAAATATCGGTCCCGGGCGCCGCCGCGGCGACGATCGCGAGTGCGCGGTCGAGCGAGGCTGCGAGGTTGAGGAAGACGGGAGGCGTCTGCACCAGCGCGATGCGAGCGGTTCGGGCAGCCATCGGCGAGACTCCTCTCGAGTGTGACGCGCCTCCGCATTCATAGAAGGTTTCGCCGGCACATTGAAGCGACACGGGGCCGACAATGCTGGGCCACCGTCCCATTCCCGCCCGTGACCTGCCAAGCCGGCGATCTGGCCGGCGGTCTGGCCGGCGATCCGGCCGGCGGCGCCCTTTCGGAGTTCGGACGCCAGCCTTCCCCGGAGGTGCACCGGTCATCGCAAGGCGGCGTGTGGAAAAAATCGTCTTTCTTGATGGGGACCCTTGACATTAATGTGCCGGTGTACTACATACCTAATACACCAAGACGAGAAGCCCTCCGCAAGCGAGGCGCAGAGAGATGGAAAGGACGACAGTGATGACGACCGATCATGACAATATCCGTGCCGCCACCGAGCGCACCATTCGCCGCAGCCGGCGCCGCCAGCGCTATCAGCGCTATGCGTAGGAGAGGGAGAGGCGCGGGGTGGGTTGCTTCCCTCAGGACAGCCACCCCGCGGCCTCGGTCTCGATCAGCGTCGCGAGCAGCGCGACATGGGCGTCGCTGTCATTGAGACAGGGGACGACGCTGAAGCGGCGTCCTCCGGCGGCGAGAAAGCGCGCCCGGCTCCTCATGCCCACCTCTTCCAGCGTTTCCAGACAGTCCGTGGCAAATCCCGGCGTGATCACCATCACGTCCCGGACGCCCTCGCGTGCAAGCCTGACGAGGGCGTCGTCCAGTTGCGGCGCGAGCCACGCCCGGGGGCCGAAGCGCGACTGGTAGGCAAGCGGGGCCTGCTCCGCGTCATATCCGAGCGCCGCCCGCAAGGCCTTGGCCGTCGTCCCGCACTGCTCGCGATAGGGATCGCCGGCATCCACCTGGGCTTGCGGCAGCCCGTGAAAGGACAGCAGCAATCGTTCGGGTTCCCAGCCCATGGCGGCGATATGTTCTCGCACGCTATTGGCAAGCGCCGCGATATAGGCGGGATGGTCGTAATAGGGCGGCAGGGTACGCACGGCCGGCAGGCGACGGTGGCCGCGAAATGTGGCGAAGACGGCGTCGAGTGCCGAGGCGGTCGTTGCCGCCGCATATTGCGGGTAGAGCGGGCAGACGAGCAGACGGTCGCAGCCTTGCGCCATCAATGCCTCGATCCGCTCGGCGATGGCGGGCCGACCGTAGCGCATCGCCCAATCGATCACCGGTGCGTGGTCGCGCGCGGCGACCTGTGCCTGCAGTTTCTCCGCCAGCGACCGGGTCGCCGCACGCAAGGGGCTTTCCGTCGGGTCCTTGAGCCAGATCCTGCGGTAGGCGGCGGCGCTCCGGCGCGGTCGCCAGGGAAGGACGGCGAGTTCGAGCAGCGGGCGCCAGAGCCACGGACTCAATTCGACCACCCGGCGGTCGCCGAGGAATTCCCGCAGGTAACGGCGCACTGCCGCCGGCCTCGGCGCGTCCGGCGTGCCGAGATTGATCAGCAGGACACCGGGCCGGGGACGGCCTGTCGCGGATCCGATATCGGGGCTCGTGCGGATCATGTGCGCCTCATTCTCGCTCCATGGCGGTCCCTTGCCTCATGCCACAGCCGGCCCCGTCTGTCGCCAGCAATCCGCAAACCCCGGATCGATCCTGGATTACATGGCCGGTTCCGATGCGGCCGGGCAATCCTTTCCGGATCACGAAAACGCTGTTTCCATTCCCGGGGGCGGACCAGGCCAACGAAATCGTGTATGGTTTCCACGCTGTTGGCCGGTGCAGGATGGGTGCCGGCCGCTGCGTATGTAAGGAAACGGCCGCACGGCGCATCGGTTTGGCGCTGTCGGTCGATGAAGAGGAATCAGAATTCCGGGGAGCGTTGAGATGAAGCTGATGGCATCCGTGCTGATCGCCGTTTTCACCCTTGTCGGGACCGCCGTCGCGGCACCGGTGGAATATGTCATGGACAAGGACCACACCCATATCGGAATGACGTGGAACCATCTCGGTTTTTCGGATTTCCGCGCCCGCTTCGACGATTTCGACGGCACTCTCGTGCTGGATGCCGAGGCACCGGAAAACTCCCGCGTCGAGGTCACCATTCCCATTGCCAGCATCAACACACACGTGCCGCGCCTCGACGAGCACCTGAAAAGCGCCGATTTCTTCGATGTCGCCAAATTTCCCACCGCCAGTTTCCGCAGCACCCGCGTCGACCTCATCGGCGAGCGGGTGGCGCGTCTGCACGGCGATCTCACCATCCACGACATCACCCGTCCGGTGGTGCTTCAGGTGCGTCTCAACAAGATGGGCGAGCATCCGCTCACCCACAAGCAGGCCGTCGGCTTCAGCGCGGAAGGGGTGATCAAGCGCAGCGAATTCGGCCTGAGCGCCTATGTGCCCCTGGTCAGCGACGAGGTGCATCTTTTCATCTCCACCGAAGCGTCGGTGAAATGACCGCCCGGGCAAAAAGGAAGGCGCCATGAAGCTTGGCAACGACACGCAAAACTGGGGTGCGCTGAGCATCACGCTGCACTGGCTGGTCGCGCTTCTGGTGATCGGCCAGTGGACGCTCGGCCTGGTGATGGGTGAGTTTGTCAAGGACCTGGAGCTGAAATTCAACCTGTTCCAACTCCATAAATCTTTCGGCTTTCTTATTTTCGTGCTGATGATCCTGCGCCTGGTCTGGCGCCTGACGCAGCCGGTTCCGGCCTTGCCTGCGCACATGAAGCCCCACGAGCGGCGCCTGTCGCATTTCAGCCACTGGGGATTCTATGTCCTGCTGCTGGCCATGCCCGTCGCCGGCTGGATTTCCGCGGCGACGGCGAAAATCATCGTGCCGACGCGGATTTTCGGTCTCTTCACGCTTCCGAACCCCTTCGGTCCGCGGCCGGAGCTGCACGAATTCGCCGAAGAGACGCACGAGCTTCTCGCCTGGGTGCTGCTGGCGCTGCTCGTCCTGCATGTCGCCGCCGCGCTCAAGCATCATGTCATCGACAGGGACGAGCTCCTGGCGCGCATGCTGCCGGGCCTCGTGCGGCCCGGCGCGCGGTGAGGGGAGGGCGGCGATGAGGCGGCTGCTGCTCGCGGTCATTCTTCTGCTTTCGGGCGCGGCGACGGGTCAGGCTGCGGAATGGGACGTGATTCCCGAGGCGAGCCGCATTCTCTGGACCGCGAAATGGAACACGGCTCCCGTGCAGGGCGGGTTCCAGCGTTTTTCCGCCGAGATCGACTTCGACCCCGCGGACCTCGCACACGCGCATGTGCGTGTCGCGGTCGATGTCGCGAGCATCTATATGGAGGACCAGGACGCGCGCTCGACGCTGACCAACAGGAACTGGTTCGACGCCGAGCATTATCGTCGGGCGATCTTCGAGACGCGCGCGATCCGCGATCTCGGCAATGGCCATTACGAGGCGCTCGCCGATCTCACCATCCGTGGTGTCACCGTATCGGTCACGCTTCCCTTCAAGCTCACCATCGAGGACGACATCGCGCGCATGGAGGGCAGCCTGACGCTCGATCGTACCGTCTTCGGCATCGGGGCATCGGGGGACTTCGCTGCCGCGGTGGCACCCGAGGTCGATGTCGCGGTCATGGTTACGGCACGACGAAAGGCGGCGTGACGTCGGCGCACTGCGCCCGGTGCAGGAGGAAATGGTCGGCAAGCACGACCGCCATCATCGCTTCCGCCACCGGCACGCCGCGGATGCCGACGCAGGGGTCGTGACGGCCACGGGTCACGATCTCGGTCTCCTCGCCGTCTCGCGTGATCGTCCGCCGCGGGATGCGGATCGAGCTCGTCGGCTTGAAGGCGGTGCGCACGACGATCGGCTGCCCGGAGGAAATGCCGCCGAGAATGCCGCCGGCATGATTGGAGAGGAAGCGCGGGGAGCCGTCGTCGCCCATCAGCATCTCGTCGGCATTGTCCGAGCCCGTGAGCCGGGC
>CAZAEP010000127.1:0-7640 GCA_964484045.1 uncultured Sphingomonadales bacterium | reverse complement strand
CCCCGACACGCGGATTATGATTCCGCTGCTCTAACCAGCTGAGCTACTCCGCCCCGAACAGCGCCTGCAGCGGGCGCCGGCGCCCGCGCGCGCCCATATAGGAAGCGGCACCGGGCGCCGTCAAGAGCCTTGACGGCCTCCCGCGCGGCGGAGAAACGGGGGCGCAGGGGGCCGGACATCGCGGGCCGAAGCGCCCCCGCCGCCGTTCAGTAGCGGTCGCAATCGGCGTCATGGTAGCGGCCGCGATAGTCCCGGCGCGGATAGCCAAATCCATAGGCGCCCCAATAGCGGACCCAGGGATAGGCCGGGCGATAGGCATGGCGCGGGTTGCCGTATCCCTCATGGCGATAGGCGTGGCGGTAACGGGCCGCATAGGCCGCGCGGGCATGGGCGCGGGCGTGCTCCCGGGCGTGCTCGCGCACCTCGTGGCGGGCATGGCGACGGGCGTGACGGCGCGCCGCCTTTCCGTGGTGGCGGGCCTCGGCGGCTTCGTGCCCCCGATAGCCGTCCCCGACCGGTTGCGCGGCGGCGGCCCCGGTGGCGGTGACCGGCAGAACGAGGCCGGCGGCAAGAAGAAGGGCTTTCATGAGGCGCGGTGTCATCGTCGGTCTCCCGGTTGCTCGATCGGAGGACCCGAGGCTAGCGGGAGGCCGCTGAACCAGCTCTGACGCGCGCGCTCATGTGGCGTTCATCACACGACAGCCGGAAGTTCCCAGGTGCGACAGGTGTTCCCGGGGACGAGGCTGTGATTTGACACCCGGGCAGGTCCTGCCCCGCGTGCGCGGGGTGCTGCCGACGGTCAGGCTCCGGGGGCGGTCGCACGGCGGAGCGCTTCCAGACGATCGCGATGGCACTTTCGCGGCAGCGGCGGACTCCCTATTCTTCTCTGAGCGCGATCGCCGGGTGGGTGCGGGCGGCCGCGAGCGCATGACCGGAGACCGTCAGCAGCGCCACCAGAAGCGCCCCGGCGCCGGCGGCAAGAAAGGGCCAGAATTCCAGATCGATGCGATAGGCGAAGCCGTCGAGCCAGCGCCGCATGACATACCACGCCACCGGCCAGGCGATGAGATTGGCGAGCAGCACGGGACGGGTGAATTCGGCCGTCATCAGACGCAATATGTCGCGAATGCGGGCTCCCACCACCTTGCGCAGAGCAATCTCGAATGTCCGCCGACGCGCGGCAAAGGACGCAAGTCCCAGCAGACCCAGGCAGGAGAGCACAATGGCAAGGCCGGAAAAAGCGGCCAGCATGACGGCCTGAGAGTCCTCATCTCTGTATTGGCGGTTGATCCAGCCATCGATGAAATCGGCGCGGAAAGGGATGGCCGGCACCGCCGCACGCCACAGGGCCGCGATGTTTTCCAAAAGCTCGCGGCCCGACACGCCTTCAAAGCGTATGGTCAAATTGCCGAAAGCGTTCTTATCCATCTGATAGAAGGTGGGGCGAATGGTCTCGTGCAAGGATTTGTAATGGAAATCGCCGATCACGCCGATGATCCGGACCGGCGGATTCGCCGCGCCGTCCATCTGCAGGAAAAGCTCTTTGCCGACCGCTTCCCGCGGCGAGGCAAACCCCAGGAACCGCACCGCTCGCTCATTGATCAGAACGGTGGACGGGCGTGAATTCCCGTCACCTCCGCTGGCATCGTCCTCGGCAAAGCGAGGGTCGAAATTCCGACCGGCGATCAAGGGGATGTGATAGGTCTTGAGGAAATTCTCGTCGATCTCGATCCGGCCGAGAAGCAATCGGCGCACATCCGGGGTATCGGCGCGCTTGACGAACTGATTGGCGAAGCTGCTGTCACCGGGTACCATGCTCGACAGCGCGGTGGAAACAACCCCTGGCAGGTTTTCGATTTCGCCCTTGAGACGGGTGCTCACCGCGGCCGCCTCATCGTACCCCAGATTTCGCAGAACAAGAAGGCCGTTCTTGTCGAATCCCAGATCCTTCGTCCGGACGAATTGCATCTGTGCGTAGACGACCGCCGTCGCACTGATGAGGGCGATTGAAATCGCGAACTGAAAAACCACCAGAAAATGCCGGAGACGGCCCGACCCCCCGCCCTCCGGTCGACGCGTTCCGATCATGCGTGACGGCCGAACAGCGGACAGCATGACCGCCGGATAGAAGCCGGCGACCAGGCCGATGATGAGCACGGCGCCGGCGATATAGGGCAGAACCGTCCCCTCACCAAACCAGGTTACGGTCATGTTTCTGCCGAGAAAGGCATTGTAAGCAGGCAACGCCAGCTCCGCCATGGCCAGCGCGACCAGTGCCGCCAATGCCGCAAGAAGGGTCGACTCACCGAAAAGCTGCCTCACGAGATCGGCTCGGGCGGCCCCCGCAACCTTCCGCAGCGCCATCTCCATCGCACGCCCGTCCGCCCGTACCGTCGCCAGATTGACGAAATTGATGCAGGCGATCAGGAAGATGAAGACAGCCACCATCGTCATCGCTCTTGTCGCCCCGATGTCGCCCTCGCCGGGCGCATAGGGGCCCGATCGCAGATGCACATCTACAAGCGGGTGGAGGAAGAAGTCGATATGCTCATGCGCAGCGATGATCTCGTCCCCTATTTGCCACGGCGGAATATGCCGTTGTTCGAAGAGGGGCAGGCGACGATTGACCGCCGCGGCGCTGACACCCGGTGCAAGCTTCACATAGGTAATGAAATTCAGATTCCCCCAGTTGCTCGCGAACTGCGACCATCGGGCTTCGAACTCGCTTTCCTCATAGCGGAGGATGATGCCGTAGGAGAGAGTCGTGTTGTGTGGCGGATCGGCGATCACGGCGGTGACGCGAAAATCCCGGTCCTGAACGGAGCCGTTGATACGCAGGGTCTTGCCGATCGGATCCTCGGCCCCGAAATATTTCCGCGCCATGCGCTCGGTGAGAACCACCGAGGACGTATCCCCAAGGCAGCCCTCCGCCTTGCCCGCAAGGAAGCGAAGCCCGAACATTTCGAAGAAGTCCGGGTCGACAAACTGCACAGGCTCGCCGAACAGCTTGTCGCCCCGCCGGATCACGGCGCTCCAGTGCAGCACGCGGACCGCCTGCTCGATCTCCCGAAAATCCTGAAGAAGGAGCGGTGCCATTCTGCTCGGCGTGAGATTCGAGTGGCTCGGCTCGCGACCGGGAAAATTCCAGTCGCTGTATATCGTGTAAAGACGATCTGAATCGGGAATCCAGGTGTCATAACTCAGCTCGTCGCGCACGAAGAGAAAGATCAGCACGCACGCCGCCAGAGCGATGGCCAGACCGAGCACATTGATCGCCGCATAAAGCCCGTTGCGCCACAGCCCACGCAGAGCGACGACGAAATAATACCCCAGCATGATGGGCCTATTCTTCTCTGAGCGCGATCGCCGGGTGGGTGCGGGCGGCCGCGAGCGCATGACCGGAGACCGTCAGCAGCGCCACCAGAAGCGCCCCGGCGCCGGCGGCAAGAAAGGGCCAGAATTCCAGATCGATGCGATAGGCGAAGCCGTCGAGCCAGCGCCGCATGACATACCACGCCACCGGCCAGGCGATGAGATTGGCGAGCAGCACGGGACGGGTGAATTCGGCCGTCGCAAGTCGCAGGATGTCAGGCACGCGCGCCCCGAAGACCTTGCGAATCCCGACCTCCCGCGTGCGCCGCTCGGCGGCGATCGCCGCCAGTCCGAAAAGACCGAGCCCGGAGATCAGAATGGCGAGCACCGACGCCGCGGCCAGCGCATGGGCACGGCGGCGTTCCTGATCGTAGAGGGCGGCGATCTGCCGGTCGAGGGGCGTGACCGAAACGGGCGTGCCGTGATGGGCGAACATCTCCGCGATCTTGCCTTCAAGCGCGGCCCGCACGGCATCCCGCGCCGTGGGATCGAAGCGCACGAGAAGGCGGTGCACGAACCACAGCGGACTGTCGAGTGCCTGATCGTCCTCGGCGAAAAAGACTTGCGGCCGCACAGGCTCGCGGAAGGAGCGGAAATGGAGGTCGGGGACGACGCCCACGACCTCGAGCTGCCGCCGCTCGCCGATATGCGCGCCCACCGCATCCGCCGGCGTCGCAAAGCCGAGGCGACGCGCGGCCATCTCGTTGAGGACGACGGCGCCGTGGCGCTCGCCCCCGACCGGTCCCTGCATGAGATCGCCGCGATGGCCGCGGTGGAAGGTGTGACCGTGAAGCGCCGGAATCTCCAGCGCATCGAAATAGGACAGGCTGACCGTATAGCGCTCGACCCCGACCGGCTCGCCGCCGTCGACCGGCGTCATGCCGGACGTCGCGATCGTCCGGTCTCCCGGAGCGGCCACCGCCCAGGCGGTCTCAACGACCCCCGGCAGGCGACGCACCTCCGCCTCGAAGGCCGCAAGCCGCGGCGCATCCTCTTTCTTGAACCCGCCGACCAGATAGACGGTTTCGTCCTCGAAACCGATTTCGGCGCTGCGCGCAAACAGGATCTGTCGATAAATGATCGCGGTGCTGACGACGAGCGCGATGGCGGTGGCGAACTGCAGGACGACGAGCGCCGTGCGCAGGCGACCTCCGATCGCAGGCGCGGCACCGCCGTGCAGCAGACGCGCCGGGCGATAGCCCGCGGCGACAATGGCGGGATACATCCCGCCGGCAACGCCGGCGAGAAGGCTGAGACCGAACGCGATCAGGAGCGGTGCCGGTTCGGACCAGGGATCGAGGACGACCTCGCTTCCGAAAACAGGCTCGAGATAGGGCTGCGCCAGGATGGCAAGGACCATACCGAGCAGCAGGGCGAACGTCGTCACCAGCAGGGATTCGCCGAGAAACTGCAAGATGATGGTCCGGCGTCCGGCGCCCACCGCCTTTCTCAACGCCACCTCGCGCGCCCGCTTGAGCGACCGCGCCAACGCGATGTTGGTGTAGTTGAACACCGCCATGCCGAGGATGATGACGCCGATCGTGGCGAAGGCCAGGATCGACTCGAGATCGTTGGGAGCCCGCCCGCCGGTGCCGAGCCCCTTGCTCTTGAGGTGATAATCGGCGATCGGCATGAGACGGAGGGTCATCGGGTTCTTGCCGACCCCGGGACGATTGGCGAAGGTGGCCTCGATATGGGGCCGCGCGACATCGGCCATCAACGCCTCGACCGCGTCCGGGTCGGCGCCCGGATCGAGCCGGAGGAACAACTGCCGGCTGACAAAGCCCCAGCTCGCGGCCATCAGGCTTGCCGCCGGATCCAGCCCCGTCTCGTCGATCGGCACCAGCGCCTCGAAGGGAAAGCTCGTCGTGCGCGGCAGGTCGGCGACGACGGCGGTCACCACGCGGGTCTTGCCGTCGGCCGTCGGAACCGTCCGCCCCACCGCCGGCGCGTCTCCGAACAGCTTGCGGGCGGCGCTTTCGGTCAGCACGAGCGCATCCGGACGGGCCAATGCCTTCGCCGCCCGGCCGGCCCGGAACGGCATCCGGACGAGATCGAAATAGTCGGGATCGGCCTCGAAGATGGCGAGACGGAGCGGCGCCTTGTCCTTGAGCAGCACGACCTTGCTGTAACCGAACCGCGCCGCCTTCTCGATCGCCGCGATCTCGTCCTCGAACACCGTCTTCGCCGGGTTCGGGGCCGAGGGGATCCGGACCTCGTTGCCCGGCGTCAGCGCAAAGGTGGTCTCGACGAGATAGAGCCGCTCATAATCCGGGATCCACCTGTCGTAACCGAGTTCCTGGCGGACATAGGAAAAAATCAGCAGGCAGGCGGCAAGGCCGACGGCGAGCCCGGCGATGTTGACAAAGCTGTATAGACGACCTTTCCAAAGGTTCCGCAACGCGACGACAAGGTGGTTCTTCCACATCTTCCTCACTCCTCCCTCAAGGCGATCGCGGGGTGGATGCGGGCAACGGCGAGCACGTGGCCCGAGACCGTCAGGAGCGCCACCAGAAGCGCCCCGGCACCGGCGGCAAGAAAGGGCCAGATCGTGAGATCGATCCTGTACACAAAGCCGTCGAGCCAACGCCGCATGACATACCATGCCACCGGCCAGGCGATGAGATTGGCGACGACGACGGGCTTGGTGAACTGCCACAGCATCAGCCGCAGGATGTCGCGGATGCGGGCTCCGAAAGTCTTTCGGATCCCGATTTCCCGGGTGCGCCGGGTGGCCGCGAAGGCGGCGAGGCTGTAGAGGCCGAGAACGGCGAGAAGAATGGCCAGAGCGGCGAAACCGGACAGAAGCGTCGCCGCCATGCGTTCGGCCCGATAGAGCGACGCCAACTGCTCCTGCAGGAACTCCCGCTGGATCGGCACATCGGGGAAAAGCGACGTCCAGACGGCATCGATGTCCTTGAGCAGACGATCAAGGTCGGATGCCGCCACGCGCAGATTCATCACCTGCGCGAAACCACTATCGTAATACACGACCACCGGCTCGGGATTGTTGCGGGCACTCCGGAAATTCAGGGTCGGAAGAACGCCGACCAGCACCCCTTCGGTCCCGCGCAGCGTCATCCGCCGCCCGAGCGCCGCCTGCGGGCTCGCAAACCCCAATTGACGCACCCCGTCCTCGGTCATCAGGAAGGCGCCCAGCGCCCCCCCGCCCGTCTCGCGCACGGCATTCACATCGTCGAGCACCCGGTCGCGCCGCAGAGCACGCCCGACCAGCGGGCGAATGTCGTAGACCTCGAGGAATTCCGGATCGGCGGCGAGGCTGTAGACCTCGATCTCGCGCTCTCCGCCGTCGGTTGCCACGCGCGCGCTGTCGCTATTGACGATGCCCTCGCCGGGCGCATTCAACGAGGCCGCGGCAGCCACCACGCCAGGCACCTTCATGAGCCGCTCGCGCAGAAGCTCGATCTTCGGACTCACCTCGTCGCGGTCGAGGCCGCGCAGGATGATCTGACCGGCCTCGCGATAGCCGAGATCCGCATGCCGGGCATATTCGGTCTGACCATAGACGACCAGCGTCGCGACGATGAGTCCGATCGAGACGGCAAACTGCGCGACCACGAGGACGGTGCGCGTCCACGCCACCGAGGGCGCTTCGCTCTCATTCGTCCGCAAGACGATGCCCGGCCTGAAACGGGCGATGAGGAACGCCGGATAGAGCCCTCCCGCAAGGCCCGCCAGAACGGCGAGGCCGAGGAGAAGGGCCGCCGGCTGCCAGCCGATCGCGTCCACCCCCAGCGGATTGTCGAAAAGCGCATTCACATGCGGCACTCCCGCCGCGGCGAGCGCGAGAGCAAGCGCGGCGCCAAGAAGGGCCGTGAGCACCGACTCGCTGAGGAATTGAGAGACGATTTCCCGACGTCGTGCGCCGAAGACCCGGCGCACCGAGACCTCGCGGCTGTAGCGGGTCGCGCGGGCGATCGAGAGATTGACGAAATTGATGACGGCGATGAGCAGGATCGCGGCTGCGATCGCCATGAAGCCGATCACCATCGCAAGATTGCCGGTCGCCTCGGCGGAGCTGAAATGCACGTCGAGCAGGGGCACGAAACGTGCGTCGAGGAATTCACCGGGCGCGTAATCCCGTCCACCCATGCTGAAAGCGGGAAAGTACTTCTTCTCGAGCTCGCTCACCCGCGACGCGATGTCGGCGGGCCGGGCGCCGGGCGCGAGCTTCATGTAGGTGCGGAATTGCTGCGCCCCCCACACACCGGCGAGCAGAGGCCAGCCGCTGAGTCTTTCCCGGTCGT
>CAZAEP010000126.1:0-7660 GCA_964484045.1 uncultured Sphingomonadales bacterium | reverse complement strand
CTCGGCATCTATTCGGTCATGTGGTCCGAGCACTGCTCCTACAAGTCCTCGCGCCTGCATCTGAGGAAACTGCCGACGCGCGCACCGTGGGTCATTTGCGGTCCCGGCGAGAATGCCGGCGTCGTCGATATCGGCGAAGGGCTGGCCGTCATCTTCAAGATGGAGAGCCACAATCACCCGAGCTTCATCGAGCCCTATCAGGGAGCGGCCACCGGGGTGGGAGGCATCCTGCGCGACGTCTTCACCATGGGGGCACGCCCGGTGGCGAATCTGAATGCGCTGCGCTTCGGCGACCCCGCGCATGAGAAGACGCGGCACCTCGTGGCCGGCGTCGTCCACGGCATCGGCGGCTATGGCAATTGCGTCGGGGTGCCGACGGTCGGCGGCGAGACCGGGTTTCACCCGAGCTACAACGGCAACATTCTCGTCAACGCGATGAGCGTCGGCGTCGCCGACACCAGCCGCATCTTCTATTCGGCCGCCGCCGGAGTGGGCAATCCGGTGGTCTATGTCGGTTCGAAGACCGGCCGCGACGGCATCCACGGCGCCACCATGGCCTCGGCCGAGTTCTCCGGCGATGCGGAAGAAAAGCGCCCCACGGTGCAGGTTGGCGATCCGTTCACCGAAAAGCTCCTGATCGAGGCCTGCCTGGAATTGATGGCCACCGATGCCATCGTCGCCATTCAGGACATGGGCGCCGCCGGACTCACCTCGTCCTCGGTCGAGATGGCGTCGAAGGGGAGCGTCGGCATCCGCCTCGATCTCGACCGCGTGCCCTGCCGCGAGGCCGGCATGACACCCTATGAGATGATGCTCTCGGAAAGCCAGGAGCGCATGCTGATGGTGCTCAAGCCCGGACGCGAGGCGGAGGCGGAGGCGATTTTCCGGAAATGGGAGCTCGATGTCGCGGTGATCGGCGAGATCACCGACACGCGGCGACTCGAGCTTCGCTTCCACGGCGAGACGGTCGCCGACATCCCGCTGAAAAGCCTCGCCGAGGATGCGCCGGTCTTCGATCGCCCCCATGTCCATCCCGCACCGCGGCCGGAGGTCGGTGCCGAGGCCGTACCCGAACCGGACGATTATGGCGCCACGCTGCTGGCGCTCGTAGGCGGTCCGCACCTCTCCTCGCGGCGCTGGATCTGGGAGCAATACGACCACATGGTGATGGCCGACACGGTGGCCGGTCCGGGCGGCGACGCCGCCATCGTGCGCGTGCACGGCACCATGAAGGGGCTCGCCATGACCACCGACTGCACGCCGCGCTACTGCGCCGCCGACCCGCAGACGGGGGGGCGGCAGGCCGTTGCCGAGGCCTGGCGCAATCTCTGCGCCGTCGGCGCGCGTCCGCTCGCCTTCACCGACTGCCTCAATTTCGGCAATCCCGAGCGACCGCAGATCATGGGCCAGTTCGTCGGCTGCATCGAAGGCATGGCCGAGGCCGCACGCGCCCTCGACTTCCCCGTCGTCTCGGGCAATGTCTCTTTCTACAACGAGACCAACGGCCGCGGCATTCTCCCCACCCCGGCGATCGGCGCCGTGGGGCTGATCGAGAATCTCGAACGTCGCGCAAGCCTCGAATTCAAGCGCGCGGGCGACACGATCCTGCTTGTCGGCGAGACCCGGGGCCATCTCGGCGCCACGCTCTATCTCGCCGCGATCGAAGGACGCGAGGAGGGCGCGCCGCCGCCGGTCGACCTTGGGGCCGAGCGTCGCAACGGGGACTTCATCCGGGCCGCCGTCGCGGAAGGAACGCTCGACACGGTGCACGATCTTTCCACCGGAGGACTTGCCGCGAGCCTCGTCGAGATGGCCCTCGCCGGCAACACCGGCGCCCGCATCGCGCTCGATCTGCTCGGCCTTCCCGCCCATGCGGCCCTCTTCGGCGAGGATCAGGCGCGCTATCTCGTCGCCCTGCCCGGAAACCGGGCCGACGCCTTCCTCGCCCGCGCAGCCGAAGCGGGCGTGCCGGCCCTGCGGCTGGGCAGCACCGGGGGTGAGCGCGTCATCGTCGAGGGCGTGCTCGACCTCGCGCTCGCGACGCTGCGCGAGGCGCATGAGGGCTGGCTACCGCGCCATATGACAGGCGACGGCACCCACGTGGCCGCGGAATAAGCCAAGCGTCGCCCCCGCATGCGGCCGCCCTACGCGACGGCCCTTGCCGGTTTCTCAGGGCGAACGAATTGGAAAATCAGGAGAAAATCCCGTTTGGGCCGGGCGTGATCGACATCCCGAAAATGTCCAGCGGCCCATTCCTTCTCAGGCCTCGACCGCGACCCCCTTCTCCTCAAAGAGCGCTGCCAGTTCGCCATTCGAGAACATCTCGCGCACGATATCGCAGCCGCCGACGAATTCGCCCTTCACATAGAGCTGCGGGATCGTCGGCCAATCCGCGTATTCCTTGATGCCCTGCCTGAGCTCGGGGTCCTGGAGCACGTCGTAGGATTTGAAGGGCACCCCGAGATGGCTCAGGATCTGAACCACGGCGGCGGAAAAACCGCATTGCGGGAACACCGGCGTCCCCTTCATGAACAGCACCACATCGTCCGCCTTCACGTCACGGTCGATGCGCTCTCGGATGGTCTCACTCATAGGAACTCTCCTCACGGGATGGGTCGGCAAGAACCGCCGGAACACGGGCTAGAGATCGGTGCTCGGATGGGCTTTGTCCAGTGGTTTATGCCCCCGGACGGCGCCGCACTCAATCTTCGGGCACAGCGGTCTGCAGCGCGAGGGCATGCAACAGATCGCCGACGCGACCCTCGAGCGCCTTGTAGACCATCTGATGCTGCTTCACTCGCGGCAGACCGCGAAACCCTTCATAGACGACGAGCGCCGCATAATGGTCGCCGTCGCCGCGGAGATCCGAAATCTCGACCCGCGCCCCGGGCAGCGCGGCCTTGATGAGCTGTTCGATTTCGCCGGCGGTCATGGCCATGGAGCGGTCCTTGTCCTGTTGCCTCTCGCCCTTAAGGTAGGACGCCCGGTGCGACCGCTCAAGCTCCCTTCTCCTGCCGGATCGTGGGGAAAGACTGGAATTCTTCCGCCTTGCCGCGTAGAAGGCTGCGAACGATCGTATCCGTACGAATGAGTCCGATCATGACCGAGTCAAGCACAAAGCGATCCGAAAGCCGATGCGCGGCGACACTTTATGACAAGATCTGGGCCCGCCACGTGGTCAGGGATCTCGGCGACGGATCCGCGCTCATCTATATCGACCGTCATCTCGTGCACGAGGTGACGAGCCCGCAAGCCTTCGAGGCGCTCGCGCTTGCCGGTCGCCGGGTGCGTCGGCCGGAGGCGACGCTGGCGGTGGTGGATCACAATGTGCCCACAACGCCGCGCGACGCGCCCATCGCCGATCCCCTGTCGGCCCGTCAGATCGACACCCTGCGTGCCAACGCGAAGCGGTTCGGCATCGAATTTCTCGATATCGACGACCCGCGGCAGGGAATCGTGCACGTCATCGGCCCCGAACTCGGTCTCACATTGCCCGGACTCACCATCGTCTGCGGGGACAGCCACACCTCGACTCACGGCGCCTTCGGAGCGCTCGCCTTCGGCATCGGCACCTCCGAGGTCGAGCATGTGCTGGCAACGCAGACGCTCATGCTCGGAAAGGCGAGGAACATGCGGGTCCGGGTCGAGGGCACGCTTGCCGCCGGCGTCACGGCGAAGGACATGGCGCTCGCCATCATCGGCGAGATCGGCACCGGCGGCGGGACGGGCCATGTCATCGAATTCGCCGGCGCGGCGGTGCGCGGCCTCGGCATGGAGGGGCGCATGACGCTCGCCAACATGGCGATCGAGGCCGGGGCCCGTTCCGGACTCGTCGCTCCCGACGAGACGACATTCGCCTATCTCGAGGGCCGGCCGCGAGCGCCCGAAGGCGCCGACTGGACACGCGCGCTCGCGGACTGGCGGACGCTCGCGAGCGATGCCGACGCCGCCTTCGACCGCGAGGTCGTCCTCGATGCCGCCGACATCGCGCCGCTCGTCACCTGGGGCACGAGCCCGGAACAGGTGGTGCCGATCACCGGCCGCGTCCCCGACCCGGCGACATTCGACGACCCGGCGCAGCGTGCTGCGGCCGAGGCGGCGCTCGCCTATATGGGGCTTCGTCCGGGCACAGCGATGGAAGAGGTGGCCGTCGATCATGTGTTCATCGGCTCGTGCACGAACAGCCGCATCGAGGACCTGCGCGCCGCCGCCGCTGTCTTCGACGGTCGCAGGATCGCTCCCACCATCCGGCAGGTGCTTGTCGTGCCGGGCTCGGGGCAGGTGAAATCGCAAGCCGAGGCGGAGGGGCTGGACCGCATCTTCCGCGATGCCGGCTGCGAATGGCGCGAGCCCGGCTGCTCGGCCTGCCTCGGCATGAACCCCGACAAGGTGCCGCCGGGCGCGCGCTGCGCCTCGACCTCGAACCGGAATTTCGTCGGCCGGCAGGGCCCGGGCGCGCGCACGCATCTCGTGTCGCCGGCGATGGCGGCGGCGGCCGCGGTCACCGGCCGGTTCACGGATATCCGCCGCCTCATGGCCGAAGGAGTCGCCTGATGGAACCGTTCACGACGCTCGTCTCGGTGCCGACACCGCTTGTGCGCGACAATGTCGACACCGA
This sequence comes from uncultured Sphingomonadales bacterium, assembly GCA_964484045.1. Classification (GTDB taxonomy): domain Bacteria; phylum Pseudomonadota; class Alphaproteobacteria; order Sphingomonadales; family Rhodothalassiaceae; genus J134. The sequence goes on along the minus strand of CAZAEP010000126.1, from coordinate 3,042 downwards.
CCTCATCATCCCTGCCGCCTATCTCAAGACGGTGACCCGCAAGGGCCTCGGCGCAGGCGCCTTCGAGAGCCTGCGCAAGCGCGCCGACGGCAGCCCCGACCCGGCCTCGGTCTTCAATCAGGAGCGCTATGCGGGGTCGCAGATCCTTGTCTCGGGTCGGAATTTCGGCTGCGGGTCGAGCCGCGAGCACGCCGCCTGGGCACTCGTCGATCTCGGCTACCGCTGCGTCATCGCGGAGAGCTTTGCCGACATCTTCGCGTCGAACGCCTTCAAGAACGGGATCCTCACCGTCACGCTGGAGGCGGACGGTCTCGCGCGCATCACCGCCGAAGCCGAAGCCGGTCGGACGGTGCGTGTCGATCTTGAGAATGAAACGGTCACCACCGAGGATGGAACGGTGTTGCGCTTCCCGCTCGACCCCTTTCGCAGGCACTGTCTCCTCAACGGCCTCGACGAGGTGTCGCTCACGCTCGGCGAGCATGCCGACGCCATCGCCGCATTCGAGGCCGCACAGCGGCGACGAATGCCGTGGGCCATCGCTGGCTGACGGAGTCCGGGATGGCCGTTTTCACGCATGTGTCGCAACAGGAGCTGAGGCGCTTCCTCGCGTCTTACGAGCTCGGGGAGGTCCGCCGTCTCGATCCGATCGCGGAAGGCGTCGAGAACACCAACTACCGGCTCGTGACCGCACGCGGACGGTACGTCCTGACTCTGTTCGAGCGCCGCACGCCCGAGGACGCGCTGCCCTTCGTCATCGCCTGGCTCGAACATCTGGTGGCGAAGGGCGCCCCGGTGCCGCGGCCGATCCCCGATCGGCACGGCCGCCGCCTCCGCAAGCTCGCCGGCAGACCGGCGCTCATCGCCGGCTTCCTCGAAGGTCGCGCGCTTGCGGCACCGGGGCCCGACCACTGCCGCGCCGCCGGGGAGGCTCTCGCAGACCTGCAGCGTGCGGGCGAGGATTTCGCGGCGACGCGCCCCAACCCGTTCGGCATTGCCGCCTGGCCGACACTGCTCGACGCCTGTCGACGGAAGGCGCAGAACGAAAGCGCCCGTCTCTGCGACCGCATCGCCGGCGCGCAAACGCTGTTGCCGCCGGTCTGGCCGTCCGAACTCGCGCGGGGCACCTGCCATGCCGACTTCTTTCCCGACAATGTGTTCTTCGCCGGAGATCGCGTGAGCGGCATCATCGACTTCTACTTCTCGGCCACCGATGTGCTCGCCTATGATCTCGCGGTAGCGCTTGCGGCCTGGGGATTCGATGAAGCGAATATGTGGGACCCGCGCCGGGCCGCGGCGATGGTCGAGGGCTATGAACGTGTACGCCCGCTTTCCGACGGCGAGCGCGGCCTTCTGCCGAGCCTGTGTCTCGGCGCCGCCATCCGCTTTACGCTGACGCGACTCTACGACATGCTGCACCCGCGCCAACAGGCCCTGGTGCGCGAGAAGGATCCAGCGGAATTCGCCGCCCGCATGGACGTGTTCACCACCATCATGACCGGCAATGGGGATCTTTTCTGATGCGTTACACGAGTACCCGGCGTGAGACCGACACCGGCTTTCGCGAGGTGATCGCAAGCGGGCTCGCCCCGGGCGGAGGACTCTATCTGCCGCGTGCCTGGCCCCGGCTCGATGCGGACGCGCTCGCCGGCATCGCCGAGGGAAGCTATGCCGAGGCGCTGGTGACCGTCGGGCGGCTCTTCTCCGCGGATGCCTGCGATGTCGCCCTGTGGCGCCGCGTCGCCGGCGCCGCGGTCGAGGCCTTCCGTCACCCCGCAGTGGCGCCGCTGACGGAGATCGGCCCGCACGAATGGCTGCTCGAGCTCTTCCACGGCCCGACGCTCTCCTTCAAGGATTACGGTCTGCAGCCTCTGGGACGGCTTCTCGACGAACTCGCGGCGGAAAGGGGACTGCCGCTCTTCATCCTGGGCGCCACCTCCGGCGACACCGGTTCGGCGGGCATCGCCGCCTTCCGCGGGCGCGCCAATGCACGCATCGTCATCCTGCATCCGGCGGGCCGAGTCTCGGAGGTGCAGCGGCGGCAGATGACCACCGAGACGGCGGAGAATGTCCTCAATGTCGCGGTCGAGGGGACGTTCGACGACTGCCAGCGCATCGTCAAGTCCCTGCTCGCCGAACGCGCCGCATCGAACCGCGAGACCGTGCTGTCGGTGAACTCGATCAACTGGGGGCGGCTTCTCTTCCAGACCGCCTATCACGTCTTCATCGCGGCGCGTCTCGCGCGGCAGGGCCGCCGCCTCGCGCTGGCCATCCCGAGCGGCAATTTCGGCAACGCGCTCGCCGCCATCATCGCCGCCACGATCGGCGCGCCGATCGCGCATCTGATCGTCGCCTCGAATGCCAATGACGCGCTTGCCCGCGTGCTCGAAAGCGGCGTGATGGAGACCCGCAAGCCGCACGAGACGCTTTCGCCGGCGATGGACATCCAGGTGCCGAGCAATCTCGAACGGCTCCTCTACATGGTGGCCGGAAACGATGCCGCGCGAACGGCGGCGATCATGGACGGCCTCCGGAAGGATGGCCGCCTCGCCCTGCCGGCGGGCTGGCGCGACAGACTGCCGGTGACGATCGAGGCGCACGCCGTCTCCGATAAGGAGACGCTGGCGACGATGCGCGCCGCCTATGTCGCGACCGATCGTATCATCGACCCCCATAGCGCGGTCGCGCTGGCCGCCGCCCGGCGCTCGGATGCATACGGAGATCACGAGCTGGTCGTCGTCTCGACCGCGCATCCGGCGAAATTCCCCGACGCGGTCGCGGCCGCGCTCGGCTTCCCGCCGCCGGTGCCAGCGCCGCTCGCCGACCTCTTCACGCGCGAGGAGCGCTGCCGCCGCTGCGCGCCCACGCTCGATGCCGTGCGCGCGGTGATCGATGAAACGCGGGAACCGGCGGCGACGCCATGAACCGGTTGCAGCGCCGGGAAGGCGACGCCGGACCGTGGCGCCGGCGAGAATCCGTTACAAGGCAAGCGCCGTCATTCGCCGGCTTCCAAAAGACCCGTCATTCGCCGGCCTGGCCGGCGAA
>CAZAEP010000125.1:0-7675 GCA_964484045.1 uncultured Sphingomonadales bacterium | reverse complement strand
TCACCGCGGGCGAGCTCAAGACACGCGGCTATTATCAGGGCTCGAACGTTTCCTACAATCTCAAGAAGCTCGTCGAGATGGGATATATCGACCATCAGAAGGCCGAGCACGACCGCCGCGCCGTGCGCGTGTCGTTGACCGAGAAGGGGCAGGAGATTCGCGAGCTCATCGAGACGCTTTATCAGGAACAGCTCGACGAGCTGCTGGAAGATACCTTGCTGGCGCAGGAGGATATGGTCGCGCTGCGGCGGACATTGCGCAATCTCGAGCGCTTCTGGAGCGACCGCCTGCGCTATTTCCTCTAGGCGTCCCCGCGGCTTTCCGGGACGGACATCGTCCTTCGAGGCGGCCTCCTGCGGGGCGTCCCGGCATGACCGGATCGCCGGAACGCATCCCCGGAGTCCGCTGGTCATTGCGTTTGTCGAAGGCGAACGGGGACGCGAGACCGTGCGCGGGCGGCCCGGTCGGTGTGGAGAAGAGGGCGGGAAACGCCCGCGCGCTCCGTCGCACGCTCCGTCATTCGCCGGCCATGACCGGTGAATCCATGGTCGTTCCGGGCGCCCCCTTGCTGCGACATTTGATCCGAATCAAGGCGCCTTTGTTGCCTTGCGTCCTAAAATGCTTATGAAATGAGCCGGTCGGCCGATGAAGGCAAAAGAAGCGGTCGCAACAGCGGCACCGAAGCGTTATGCTGGTGTGCGGCAAGAAGTGGGACGCGGTGATGGATTACCAACGCATTTTATCCGATGCCATCGATGCGGTGAAGGCCGAGGGACGCTATCGGGTGTTCGCCGATCTTCTGCGTCGCCGCGGCGAGTTTCCGACCGCCGATCGGGTGGGACGCGATGGTCGGCCGCGGCGCGTCACGGTGTGGTGCTCGAACGACTATCTCGGCATGGGCCAGCATCCCAAGGTGCTCGCTGCGATGCACGAGGCGCTCGAGCGCTGCGGTGCCGGTGCGGGCGGAACCCGCAATATCGCCGGCACCAATCACTATCATGTCCTTCTCGAGGAAGAGCTTGCCGATCTGCACGGCAAGGAGGCGGCGCTGCTCTTCACCTCGGGCTACATTTCGAACGAGGCGACGCTCTCGACGCTGGCCCGGCTCCTTCCCGGCTGCATCGTCTTTTCCGATCAGCTCAATCATGCCTCGATGATCCAGGGCATTCGCCACTCGGGGGCGGAAAAGCGGATCTTCCGTCACAATGACGTCGCCCATCTCGAGGACCTGCTTGCCGCCACCGAGCGCAAGCGCCCCAAGCTGATCGCGTTCGAGTCGGTCTATTCGATGGATGGCGACGTCGCGCCGATCGCCGCCATCTGCGACCTCGCCGAGAGATACGGCGCCATGACCTATCTCGACGAGGTGCACGCGGTCGGGCTCTACGGCCCGCGCGGCGGCGGCATCGCCGACCGCGAAGGCCTGATGGACCGACTCGACATCATCGAGGGCACGCTCGGCAAGGCCTTCGGCGTCATGGGCGGCTATATCGCCGCGTCGCGTGCGCTCGTTGATGTCGTGCGCTCCTATGCCTCGGGCTTCATCTTCACCACCGCGCTGGCGCCGGTTCTGGCCGCCGGGGCGCTGGCCAGCGTACGGCACCTCAAATCGAGCGACGTCGAACGGCGGGCGCATCAGGAGCGTGCGGCGACGCTGAAAGCACGCCTGACCGCGGCCGGGCTGCCGGTGATGCCGTCGGTCAGCCATATCGTCCCCGTGCTGGTCGGCGATCCGGTGCTGACCAAGCGGGTCACCGACATGCTGCTCGAGGATTTCGCCATCTATGTGCAGCCGATCAACTATCCGACCGTGCCGCGGGGCACCGAGCGGTTGCGCCTGACGCCGAGCCCGCTCCATGACGACGCCATGATGGACGAGCTCGTGGAGGCGCTCGTCGCTGTCTGGGGCCGGCTGGAGCTCAGGCGGGCGGCCTGAAGATCATGCAGACCGGGTGCGACACGATCCTGCCCGACGAACCCCTCATGCCGCCCACTAAGGCCGACGTGGCGGTCTGCGCGCATGGGGCGGGGATCGGGCGGTGAGCACCGGTCACGACAAACGCGACGCCATCATCGAATTCATTCCGCTCGGCAACAGCATCAAGGTGACCGCCGTCGATCCCGAAACGGGGACCGAGGTTTCCATCGTCGGTGCGGCGCGCGCCGGCGAGCGCGAGCTCGCCGCCCTCGCGGTCCGCAAGCTCCGCTTCGTCCTCGAAAAAAAGACGCCGCCGGACGAAGAGACCGGCGGCCCCGGAATTCTGGTCTGACGGGCGGCAGGCCCGGCGAAGAAGGGCGCGCGTGCGGCCCATGAGGCCTCCCGGGAGCGGACACAGACCGCATCCCGGCGGGCCGGGCTCGTCGGGATTCGGATGTCCGGCCCGTCGACGGGCGGCTCAGGATGCTTTCTTCCGCCGGCCACGACTGCCTCGGCCGAGGCCGATCTGCTTGGCGAACTGCGACCGCTTGGCGGCGTAGCTCGGGGCGACCATGGGGTAATCCGGCGGCAGATGCCACTTGGCCCGATATTCCTCGGGGGTCAGCCCGTAGCGGGAGCGCAAATAGCGCTTGAGCATCTTGAGCTTTTTACCATCCTCCAGACAGATGATATAGTCGTCGGTGACCGACTTCTTGATCGGCACCGCCGGTTTCCGGGGGGGCTGATCCGTCTCTTCGCTATCGTGCGCCAGTTTTTCGAGTGCGCCGTGAACGCTTCGAATAACCTCCGAAAGGCTCGATGCCGGGACCGGATTGTGACTTACATAGGCCGTGACGATGTCGGCCACCATTTGCATCCTTGCCTCAGTCATATCGTCTTTGTTACTTGCTTCAGACATTGTATTTATCCGCTGTTCATTGACGATGTTCATTAATTATTGCAGCAATCGACTGGACGTTCAAGGATTGTTTTTGAGAGTATAAGGAAATTTTGGCCGCTCTTCGAATTCGTCGCGCGCCGGCCACTGACTCAGCGAGTGATGCCGCCCCGCCGGCATGCCGGAACCGGCACGGGATTCGTCCGCAATTCCCTGGAAGGCCCAAGCTCTTGGGGATTCTTGGCCTCGCGGCAGCAGATGTGGTAAGAGGCCGCCAGGCTTGTCGTCTCTGTTCGCGCGACCGGCGTCCCGTCTTGAACGAAAGCAGGGCATGTCTTCAAAGCGTATTGCGGTTGCCTGCGACCATGCGGGCTTTCCTCTGAAAGCGAAATTGCTTCCCGTCCTGCAGGACGAGGGGTGGCGAGTGCTCGATCTGGGAACCGGATCCACCGAATCGGTGGACTATCCCGATTTCGGCTATGCCGTGGCGGCGGCCATCGCCGACGGACGCGCCGAACGCGGGCTCGTCATCTGCGGCACGGGGATCGGGATTTCGATCGCCGCCAACCGCCATCCGGCGGTGCGCGCGGCGGTCTGCACGGATCCGGTGGCGGCAAAGCTCGCCCGCCAGCACAATGACGCCAATGTGCTGGCACTCGGGGCGCGGCTCATCGGCGAGGTGATGGCGGAAGAGACCCTGAAGGCGTTTCTTGCCACCGCATTCGAAGGCGGACGGCATGCCCACCGTGTGGACAAGCTGAGCCGACCGCCTGTCGTGTCCATGTCGGAATAGGCGCTTTGGGAGTCAGATTGTATGCCGCTCGACGAGACCTCAAGACCCGCCGCCTGCGACTTTTTCACGTCGCGGCTGGCATCCGTGGACCCCGATATTCATGCCGCGATCGGCGAGGAGCTGAAGCGGCAGCAGACCCAGATCGAGCTCATCGCCTCGGAGAACATCGTCAGCCGCGCGGTGCTCGAGGCGCAGGGATCGGTGCTCACCAACAAATATGCCGAGGGCTATCCCGGGCGCCGGTACTATCAGGGCTGCGAGCATGTCGATGTCGTCGAGTCGCTGGCCATCGAACGCGTGAAACGCCTGTTCGGTTGCGCCTTCGCCAATGTGCAGCCGCATTCCGGCGCACAGGCGAACGGCGCCGTGCTGCTGGCGCTCGCCAAGCCCGGCGACACGCTGCTCGGCATGTCGCTCGATGCCGGCGGGCACCTCACCCACGGGGCGGCCCCGAACCTGTCCGGAAAGTGGTTCCATTCCGTGCAATACGGGGTGCGCCGCGAGGACGGACTCATCGACTATGACGCCGTCGCGCGCCTCGCGGAAGAGCATCGGCCGCGAATCATCATCGCCGGCGGCTCGGCCTATCCGCGGCATATCGATTTCGCCCGCTTCCGCGCCATCGCCGACGCCGTGGGCGCCTACCTCCTCGTCGACATGGCGCATTTCGCGGGCCTCGTCGCCGGCGGCGTGCACCCCAATCCGCTGCCGCATGCCCATGTCGTGACCTCGACCACGCACAAGACCCTGCGCGGACCGCGCGGCGGCCTCATCCTGACGAACGACGAGGCGCTGGCGAAGAAAATCAATTCCGCCGTCTTCCCGGGGCTTCAGGGGGGGCCGCTGATGCATGTCATCGCCGCCAAGGCGGTGGCTTTCGGCGAGGCGCTCACCCCCGCGTTCAAGGCCTATGCGCAGGCCGTGGTGGCCAATTGCCAGGCCCTCGGCGCGCGCCTCGGGTCGGCGGGGCTCGACCTCGTTTCGGGCGGCACGGACACGCATCTCGTGCTGGTCGATCTCAGGCCCAAGAAGGTGACCGGCCGGGCGGCCGACGAGTCGCTCGAACGCGCCGGCATCACCTGCAATCGCAATGGCGTGCCGTTCGATCCCGAGAAACCGTTCATCACCTCGGGCATCCGCCTCGGTACGCCGGCAGGGACGACGCGCGGTTTCGGGGTCGGCGAATTCGAGACCATCGCCGACTGGATCGTCGAAGTGCTCGACGGGCTTGCCGTCCACGGCGACGACAATTCGACGGTCGAACAGGCGGTGCGGGCGCGGGTGCTGGACCTGTGCCGACGCTTTCCGATCTATCCGGACCTCTGAAAAGGACCGATCAGCCGAGGGGGAGAGGGACCCGATGCGCTGCCCATTCTGTAGCAACGAGGATACGCAGGTCAAAGACTCGCGGCCGACCGAGGATCGCTCGGCGATCCGGCGACGGCGTTTTTGTCCCGCCTGCGGGGCACGCTTCACGACCTTCGAGCGCGTGCAGTTGCGCGAGCTGACGGTGATCAAGCGCAGCGGCCGCCGGGTGCCCTTCGAGCGCGACAAGTTGCAGCGTTCGATCGACATCGCGCTCAGAAAGCGTCCCGTCGAGTCCGAGCGGGTCGAGCGCATGGTCAACGGCATCGTGCGTCGGCTCGAGTCGCTCGGCGAGAGCGAGATCTCGTCCGAGACCATCGGACAGCTCGTGATGGACGCCCTCTCGAGCCTCGATCAGGTGGCCTATGTCCGTTACGCCTCGGTCTATCGCAATTTCCGCGAGGCGCAGGACTTCGAGAATTTTCTCTCCACGCTTCAAGGGCGCGCGGAGGAGCGCGAATACAAGGAGGGGTGAGGCGAGGTGACGCAGGATGCGGCCGACGTCCGGTTCATGCGCATGGCGCTCGGCGTCGCCCGCCGCGGGCTCGGGCGGGTGGCTCCCAACCCCGCGGTCGGCTGCGTCCTCGTCAGGGATGGCCATGTGCTCGCCCGCGGCTGGACCGCGCCGGGCGGTCGACCGCATGCGGAAACGCAGGCGCTCGCGCGGGCCGGCGCGGCGGCACGTGGCGCCACCGCCTATGTCACGCTCGAGCCCTGTGCGCATGAGGGTGAGACCCCGTCCTGCGCCGCGGCGCTGATCGCCGCCGGCGTCGTCCGCGTCGTCGCTGCCGTCGAGGACCCCGATCCGCGCACCGCCGGCAAGGGGCTCGCGGCGCTCGCCGATGCCGGCATCGCGGTCACCCGCGGCGTGTGCGAGGCCGAGGCGGCGGCGCTCAATCGCGGCTTCTTCCTCAAGGTCCTGGAGCACCGCCCGCTCGTCGCGCTCAAGCTGGCGACCTCGCTCGACGGTCGCATCGCGAGTCGCTCCGGGTCGAGTCGCTGGATCACCGGGGACGCGGCGCGGCGCCACGGCCATCTCTTGCGCGCGCGCTTCGACGCCATTCTCGTCGGTCGCGGGACCGTGCTCGCCGACGACCCCGACCTCCGCTGCCGTCTGCCCGGCCTCGAGGATCGCTCGCCGGTGCGCGTCGTACTTTCGCGTGGAGAGCCGGTTCCGAAGGGGGCGCGGCTGCTCGATCATCTCGACGCGGCGCCCGTGCTCGTGCTGACGCCGCAGGCGTTCGAAGACGAGGCGGCGGCGAACGACGGATGGCTGCATCCGCGCGAGGTGCTCGAAGCCCTGGCGCTGCGCGGCATCACACGGCTTCTCGTCGAGGGCGGGGCGACGACGGCCGCCCATTTCCTGCGCGCCGGTCTTGTCGATCGACTCTATCTCTATCGTGCGCCGGCACTCGTCGGCGGCGACGGACTGGCGGCGATCGGCCCTCTCGGGGTCGACGACGTGTCGCGCGACATGCCGCGCTTTCGTGCCGTCGCGACGCGTGCCCTTGGCAGCGACCGTCTGGACGTCTATGAACGCGCCGAAGAGGCGTGAGGTCGAGACATGTTCACCGGAATCATCACCGATGTCGGGCGCGTGCGGGCGGTCACGCCCAAGGGCGACGTACGCATCGAGATCGAGACCGGCTATGATCCGGCGACGATCGCGCTCGGCGCATCGATCGCCTGCGACGGCGTCTGCTTCACCGTCGTCGACAAGGGCGAAGGCTGGTTCGCGGTTGAAGCGAGCCACGAGACCCTGTCGTGCACGACGCTCGGCGACTGGCGGCCCGGGAGTCGGGTCAATCTCGAGCGTGCGCTGCGCGTCGGCGACGAACTCGGCGGGCATATCGTGACCGGTCATGTCGACGGGGTGGGCGTCATTCGGGACGTCGGCGAGGATGCCGGCTCGAAGCGCTTCGAGATCGGGATGCCGGATGCGCTGGCGTCCTATGTCGCGAAGAAGGGCAGCATCGCCGTCGACGGCGTCTCGCTGACCGTCAATGCTGTGAGCGATCCGCCGGCGGCGCATTTCGCCGTCAACGTGATCCCGCACACGCTTGCGCACACGACGCTCGCCGCGGCCGCGACCGGCGATCGCGTCAATCTCGAGATCGACATTCTCGCACGCTATCTCGATCGCCTGCGGCTGAGCGCGGCGGAGTAGGGCCGATGCCGGAGAGTCTCACCAAGAGTTTCCTCTCCTCGATCGAAGAGGTGATCGAGGACGCCCGCAACGGCCGCATGTTCATCCTCATCGACGACGAGGAACGCGAGAACGAGGGCGATCTCGTCATACCGGCACAGATGGCGACGCCGGAGGCGATCAATTTCATGGCCAAGCACGGGCGCGGGCTCATCTGCCTGTCCCTGACGCGGGCGCGCATCGAGGCGCTCGGCCTGCCGCTGATGAGTCAGGAGAACCTCACCCGTCATCAGACCGCCTTCACGGTCTCCATCGAGGCCCGCGACGGAGTGACGACGGGTATTTCCGCCGCCGATCGGGCGCGCACGGTGCAGGTCGCGATCGATGCCACGAAGGGCCGCGAACACCTCGCCACTCCCGGACATGTGTTTCCGCTGATGGCGCGCGACGGCGGGGTTCTCGTGCGCGCCGGGCATACCGAGGCCTCGGTCGATATCGCGCGCCTCGCCGGGCTCAATCCCTCGGCCGTCATCTGCGAGATCATGAACGACGACG
>CAZAEP010000124.1:0-7681 GCA_964484045.1 uncultured Sphingomonadales bacterium | reverse complement strand
CAGATTCTCCCTGAGCCAGCGTCCCAGCCGCGAGAGCCAGTTGCCGGGCGGCGGCGGCGGCTTGTGCGACGGGTCGGTCGCTTCCCGGGGCGCCCGGGCGGCGTGCACGAGAAGGCCGGCGGCGGTGGCGAAGCCCGGACCGGAGGTCGCGGCGGCGAGGCCGGCAACCTCGCGCGGGCGTCCGAGGCGGACCTGCTTGTCAAGCACCCGTTGCGCCAGATCGCGGATGCCGGATAGCTGCGACGCGGCCCCCGTGAGGACGACGCGGCGTGCGGAACCGCCGACGAAACCGCCGGCCTCCAGCCGCTCGCGGGCGAATTCGAGGATTTCCGTCAGGCGGGGCTCGATGACCGCGGTCAGCCGGGAGCGGGAAAGCGTGACATAGCCGTCGGGGTCGAAGTCGCCCTCGCCGAGCTGCGGATCGTCGATGGTTTCGCGGTCGTTGGCGGCTATCGCGATCGCCTCGCCGTGCAGCGTCTTCAGGCGCTCCGCGTGGTCGAGCGGCGTCAGCAGGCCGCGCGCGATGTCCTGCGTCACATGGCTGCCGCCGAGCGGGATCACGCTCGCATGAACCATGGCGCCGCCGGCGAAGGCGGCGATGCCGGTGGTGCCCGCACCCATGTCGATGACCGCGGCGCCGAGCTGCATCTCGTCCTCGACAAGGGTCGCGAGACCCGCGGCATAGGGCGCGGCGACGAAGCGGCGCACGCTCAGATGGGCGCGTTCGACGGCGGCTCCGAGATTGCGCAGGGGGCCCGAGCGGGCGGTCACCACATGCAGCGTCACGGCCAGGCGGTCGCCGTACATGCCGATCGGCGCGCGGACGCCATAGATGCCGTCGAGCGCGAAACAGGCGGGGAAGGCGTGAACCACCTCCCGTTCGCCCAGCGCAAGCGAGCTCCGGGCTTCGTCGAGCGCACGCCGGATGTCGCTGTCCTCGACCTTGTGACCGGCGATCGCGACCTCGACCTCGAAGACATGGCTCTCGAGATCACCGGCACTGAGCGAGACGATCGCCTCGTTGATCGTCACCTCGGCCATGCGTTCGGCCTGCTCGACCGCGGAGCGGATCGCCTGCTCGGTCTCCGCCACATCGATGACCGCGCCGCAGTGGACGCCCCGGCACGAGCGCACGCCCATGCCGCGAATCGTGATCTCCTGCCGTTCATCGACGGTGGCGATGAAGCAGGCGATCTTGCTGCTGCCGACATCAAGCGCCGCAATCATGTCGCGTCCCGAGGCGGTCATCGCGGGCTCATCTCCATCTCGTGGGGGTGGGGCGGTCGGTCGTCATGTGCGTTGCTCTCCTTCGAGCGGACGCGGGCGGGTGCCGGGCGGCAGGCGCAGGACGAGGCGATCCGGCAGGCGGAGATCGATCACCGTCACCGCGCGGTCCAGCAGGCGTTCGTTCTCCATCAACTCGGCGAGACGATCGAGGGCGGCCGCCAGGTTCCAGCCGGGCACCGCGTCCTCGGGGAGCTTCACGCGCATGCCGTTGTGGAGCGTCAGGTCCCAGCGCCGTCCGCCGAGGCGGATGGCGGCCTCGACCGCCTGCGAGATTTCCGGACGGTGCGCCAGCTCGGCGAGCAGGCCGGGGGCCGCTTCGGGGGCGCCGTCGCCGACGATCAGCGGGTAGCTGCGCCAGCGGGCGAGATCCCTGTCGCTCAGGAGCACGCCCTCGCGATCGACGAGATGCAGCTTCCTGGCATGTTGCCACAGAGCGAAGGGCTTGCGTTCGACAAGGGTGATGACGAGCCGGTCGGGCAGGCGGCGCATGACGCTCGCCCGGCGGACCCAGGAAATGGCCTCGATCCGCCGCCGCATCGCGGCCAGATCGATCGCCGTCACGGGTTTTCCGACAACCTCGCCGATCGCCGCCTCGAGCGCTGCCGGGGGCGTATTGACCCGACCGCGAATGTCGACGGTGCGCACCAGCAGTCCCGGGGTCACCCGAGCGCGGACGGTCGGCGTATCCGCGGCCGTCCAGGGGTGCGGCAGATCGAGGTGCGGCGAAGCCCAGACAAACGCCGCCAGCGCCCCGCCCGTTACGAGGAGAAGACCGGTCCGCCTCGCGATGCGGCGCTCCCTCATGATGCATCCTCTCGCTCGCGGCCGATGCGCTCGATCTCCCATTCGAGCATGATCCCGGTCGCCGCATGGACGCGGCGCCGCACCTCCTCGCCCAGGGCTTCGAGATCGGCGGCGCTCGCATGGCCGGTGTTGACGAGGAAATTGGCGTGCTTTTCCGAGACCATCGCGTCGCCGCGTCGGAGTCCGCGGCAGCCGGCGGCGTCGATCAGCTCCCAGGCGCGTCGTGAACCGGGCGGGTTCTTGAAGGTCGAACCGCCGGTGCGGGTGCGCACGGGCTGCGTCGCCTCGCGCTCGGCGGTGATCCTCTCCATCCGCGCCGCGATCGCCGCCGGTGTATCGGGGTGGCCGCCGAAGCGGGCGCCGACGACGATGGAGCCGGGCGGCAACGCGCTCCGCCGGTAGGAGAAACCGATCTCGCAAGCGGCGAGGGTGCGCAGCGCGCCTGCACGCAGGACGATCCGTGCGGCACCGAGAACATCGGCGACCTCGCGGTCATAGGCGCCGGCGTTCATGCGCACCGCGCCGCCGACGGTTCCCGGGATGCCGCGCAGGAATTCGAGGCCGGCAAGGCCTGCGCGTTGCGCCGCGTGGGACACCGCGATATCGGTGGCGCCGGCGCCGGCGACGATCTCGGTGCCGTCAATGTCGATGCCGGCAAAGGGCTTGCCGAGGCGAATCACGACACCCGCCACACCGCCGTCGCGGATGAGGAGATTGGAGCCGACGCCGATCACGGTGACCGGGATCGCGGGATCGAGCGCGGCGAGAAATTCGGCGAGATCCACCTCGTCCGCGGGTTCGAAGAGCACCTCCGCCGGTCCGCCGGTGCGAAACCAGCTATAGCGCGCCAGCGGGGCGTTCGGGACCAGCCGTCCACGCACCGCGGGCAGGCGGTCGGCAAGGGGACGCAGGCGTTCCGCGGTCGTCATGCGCTCCCTCCCCCGGTGACGAGCGGCGCGAGTTCGCCCGGCAGCGCCTGCGCCCAGCGGGTGATCGAACCGGCGCCGAGACAGACCACGAGGTCGCCCGGTCCGGCGTCCGCGGCGACCGCGGCAGCCAGTTCTTCGGGCCCGGCGATCATGGTGACGCCCTTGTGGCCGTGCGCCTTGAGCCCGGCGGCGAGCGCGGCGGCGTCGATGCCTTCGATCGGCGCTTCGCCGGCGGCGTAGACCGGGGCGACGACGACGCGGTCGGCCTGATTGAAACAGGTGCAGAAATCCTCGAAGAGGTTTTTCAGGCGCGTGAAACGGTGCGGCTGAACGACGGCGATGATGCGCCCCTCATAGGCCTGACGCGCGGCACCGAGGACGGCGGCGATCTCGACCGGATGATGCGCGTAGTCGTCGATCACGACAATGCCGCCGGCCTCGCCGACACGGGTGAAGCGACGTTTGACCCCGTCGAAGCCGGCAAGCGCCTCGCGGATCCTGTCATCGGGGATTCGCATCTCGATGCCGACGGCGATCGCGGCGAGCGCGTTCTGCACATTGTGCCGCCCCGGCATCGGCAGGCAGAGGCCCGCAAGACGGCGCGTCTCGCCGCTCGGGCGATCGGCGATCTCGGCGGCGAAACGCGCGCCGCCGCAGGAATAGGCGACGTCGACGCCGCGTATGTCCGCCTGCTTGGAAAAGCCGTAGGTGACGATGCGGCGATCGTGCAGGCGCGCCATCAGGGACTGCACCTCGGGATGATCGATGCACAGGACGGCGGCCCCGTAGAAGGGGACGTTCTCGACGAACTGCCGGAAGGCGGCGCGCTCGGCGTCGAAATCGCCGTAGAAATCGAGATGCTCGGGGTCGATATTGGTGATCACGGCGAGCGTCGCCGGCAGTTTGACGAAGGTGCCGTCGGATTCGTCGGCCTCGACCACCATCCAGTCGCCGGCGCCGAGCCGGGCATTGGTGCCATAGGCGTTGATGATGCCGCCATTGATCACGGTCGGATCCATGCCCGCCCCGTCCAGCAGATGTGCAACCAGCGATGTCGTCGTCGTCTTTCCATGGGTGCCGCCGATGGCGATCGACCACTTCAGGCGCATCAGCTCGGCCAGCATCTCCGCCCGGCGGACCACCGGGATCAGCAGCCTGCGCGCCTCGCGCAGTTCGGGATTGTCGGCCTTTACCGCAGAAGACACCACCACCACCCCGGCATTGCGTACATGGGCGGCATCGTGGCCGATATGAACCGTGATGCCCATGGCACGCAGCCGTTCGACATTGGCATTGGCGTTCAGATCGCTGCCCTGCACCGCATAGCCCAGCGTGTGCAGCACCTCGGCGATACCGCTCATGCCGATGCCGCCGATGCCGACGAAATGAACCGCGCCGATGTCGAAAGGTGTCAGTTTCATGCCGCTTCCCGTTCCTTCATATTGCCGCCATTGCCGCCGCCGTTGCTCTGCCCGGCCAGATCCTCGGCCAGTCCGGCCAGACGCGCGGCGGCATCGGGCTGCCCCCCTGTCAGCGCTGCCTGTGCCATGCGTGCCAGCATGTGCGGATCCTTCAGCAACGCCTCCAGACTCTCCCGGCAGGCGGAAGGGGTGAATTTTTCCTGCGGAATCAGCCAGGCGCCGCCCAGATCGGCCATGGCGCGGGCATTGGCGCTCTGATGATCGTCGGTTGCATGGGGATAGGGCACCAGCACCGCCGGGCGCCCCGCCACCATTAGTTCGGCGATGGTGGAGGCACCGGCCCGCGTCACCGCCAGATGCGTGGCCGCCATGATCCCCGGCATATCATCGATGAAGCTATCGAGCGCGGCGGTGATTCCCGCCCGGGCATAGGTTTCGCGTACCCGTTCCAGGTCCTCCGCACGGCATTGCTGAACGACATGCAGCCGGCGGCGCAGCCCCTCCTCCATGGTGCTTAGGGCTTCAGGCACCACGTCGGAAAAGACGCGCGCGCCCTGACTGCCGCCGGTGATCAGCAGGCGCAGGGGACCTTTCGGCGATGGCGGGCGGTAGGGCATCGCCCGCAGCCCGGCAAAGGCGGCATCGACCGGATTACCGGTGTAACGGACGCGGGAAGCCGATGCCGCCGGCAGCCCCCGCACCTTGTGATGGCTGGTGGCGATCAGATCGACACGCCCGGCCAGCAGGCGGTTGACACGTCCGAGCACCGCATTCTGTTCGTGAATGATCGTGGGAATGCCCAGCATAGTCGCGGCCAGTACCGCCGGCAGGGAGGGATAGCCACCGAAACCGATCACCACCGCCGGGCGCAGCCGGGCAAGAAGCCTGCGGGCCTGCCAGACCCCATAGGCGGTTTCCGCCGCCGCGCGGAGCTTGCGCAGCAGACTGCCGCCGCTGCCCGCGCAATACAGACGGTAAACCGGCATGTCGGGGAAATGCTCGCCATAGGCACTGCCGCGCCGGTCGGTCGCCAGCGCAAGCTGCCAGCCACGCTGACGCAGCACCGCCGCCAGAGCCTTGGCCGGGAACAGGTGCCCGCCGGTACCCCCGGCGGCAATGATGATCGTCCCCTTGCTCATGAGCTCTCCTCTCCCGGCGGACGCTGGCGGGTCAGCGCCAGAATCATCCCCGCCGACAGCGACAGTGACAGGGTCGAGGAACCGCCATAGGAAATGAACGGCAGGGTCATGCCCTTGGTCGGCAGCAACTGCAGATTGACCCCGATATTGATCATGGCCTGCAATCCCATCTGGATCAGCAGCCCCCCCGCGGCGATCATCACGAAGAAATCCTCCTCGCGGTAAAGGCGGCTGAAACCGCGCAGGATGATGAAGCTGAACAGGGCGATGATGAACAGCCCCGCAAACAGGCCGAATTCCTCACCGGCGACGGCGAAGATGAAATCCGTATGGGCATCGGGCAGAACCCGTTTGATCGCCCCCTCGCCCGGGCCAGTGCCGAACAGACCACCATTGGCGAAGGCCTCCATGGCGCGGTCGATCTGATAGTTTTCCGCCGACGGGTCGAGAAAACGGTCAACCCGCGCCGCGACATGGGGAAAGAAGGTATAGGCCAGAATCATTCCCGCCATTGCCAGGATCGAGAAGGCACCGACCCAGACCAGCGACAGCCCGGCCAGGAAGAATTGCGCGAACCAGACGGCGGAAACCACCAGCGTCATGCCGATATCGGGCTGAAGCACCAGCAGCCCCGCCACCATCAGATACAGGGCAACGGCGATCCGCCGGCCGGGGAAGTTGCGCTCCCGCGCGGCGGTGGCGAACATCCAGGCGGTTACAATGGCAAATCCCGGCTTGACGAATTCCGAAGGCTGCAGGGAAAAGGCCCCCATCTGCAGCCAGCGCCGCGCCCCCTTGATTTCCGGCCCCACCAGCAGGGTCAGCACCATCAGCGCGATGGTAATGACGAAAATCAGCGCTCCCAGACGGCGCACGCCGCGCACCGGCAGCAGGGATACGGTAAACATCACCGCCAGTGAGGGCAGCAGGAACAGCAACTGCTTGCGCACGAAGAAGAACTGATCCAGACCGATCCGGCTGGCCACGGCGGGGCTGGCGGCGAGAATGAGCACCAGCCCGATGACGATCAGGGCCAGGAACGCCCCCAGCGTCAAGCGGTCGACAGTCCACCACCAGCGCCCGATGATCGAGGTATCCAGCCTGCTCAGCGCCCTCATGATGCCCCTCCCGCCCGTTCGGGGTGCCCGCCAGCGGCGCTTATCGCCAGTGCCTGATCGCGGAAACGATCGCCACGGGCCTCGAAACTGGAGAACTGATCAAAGGATGCGCAGGCCGGCGACAGCAGCACCACACCACCCCCGGCATTGCGCGCATCCTCATAGGCCGCGGCGATGGCCGCATCCAGGGTCTCATGGCGGCTGCAGGGCAGGGTGCCGGTGCAAAATGCCTCCAGCTCCGCCGCGGCCTCGCCGATCAGATAGGCGCGGCGGACATGGCCCAGCGCGGTGCGCAGATGACCGAAACCGCCCTCCTTGGCACGCCCGCCGGCGATCCAGTAGACATTCTCGAAACTCTCAAGGGCGAAAGCGGCCGCTTCCGGATTCGTCGCCTTGGAATCATTGACGAACACCACCCCGTCATGACGGCAGATTTCCTCCAGACGGTGGGGCAGGCCGGGGAAGTCGTCCAGAGCGGCAGCAATATCCTCCGCAGCGGCGCCCAGCAGGCGGGCGGCGGCGAAGACCGCTGCCACATTCTGGCGGTTATGGGCCCCGGGCAGACAGGAGGGCATGCCAATGTCAAGCATCCCTCCCGCCCGTTGATGCAGGCGCCAATCCGCATCCAGATGCCAGTGGGCACCCCGCCCATGGCCGGAGGTCACCGTCACCGGCTTGCCGCCGCGGGCGACAAGGCGGCGGAGAATGCGGCGGCAAGGCGCATCGTCAATGGCCATCACGGCGCGATGAGCCCGCCGCATCAGACGTTCCTTGACTGCGGCATAACCGGCAAAACCGCCATGGCGGTCCAGATGATCGGGGGTGATGTTGAGCAGCATGCCGACATGCGGATGCAGATCGCCCATCAGATCGATCTGATAGGAGGACATCTCGATCACATAAACGCCCTCTTCCGGCAGCTCCGGCAGATCGAGGACCGGCAGGCCGAGATTTCCCCCGGCGGCGGCGGGAATGCCGCAGCG
>CAZAEP010000123.1:0-7698 GCA_964484045.1 uncultured Sphingomonadales bacterium | reverse complement strand
AGACCGCGCTCACGCCGTCGACCGTCGCCTCGCCGAGCGGCAGGGCCTCGGCGAAGCCGGCCCGAAGGCGCGCAAACGGCACGCGGCGCGCGGCCTCGGCGCGATAGGCCGGCGAAGGCTCGACGCCGATCAGCCGCGCCTGCGGCAGGCAGGATTTCAAGAGCGCGAGAAAGCGCCCCGTCCCGGTGCCGATATCGAGGATCGTCGGGCGCGGCCGGCGCCGGGCGCCGAAGCGGCGCTTGAAGGGCACGAGCCCCTGCCGGCGCATCGCATCCGCGGTGCCGGTGAACAGCACCTCGACCTGATGCTCGTAGAGCCGGGCGCTCTCATCGCTCAGCCATCCGCCCGTCTGATAGTGGAAATTCTGCAGATAATAGGCCGGATAATCGCCGCCGTCCGTCACTTCGGACCGGACATCGGTGGCGCCGTGCCGGCGCCGCCGCTCGAGCGCTTTCGGGAGATCGGCGAAGAAGCCGCCCGTGGCGCCGAGAAGGCGCGCGGGACGGTCGGGCAGAAGCGACGGCGGCGGGTAGAGGCCGGCCTCGACATGGGCGAGGTCCGCTCTGAGCAGATCGCGCATGGCGCGCCGCACCATCGCCCGCGGCGGCAGATCCGGCGCCGTTGCGACCGGCTCCTCCCGCCCCCGCGCGAGCCGCCGCGAGAGCGCATATTGCGCCCCGTAGAAGGCGAGCCGCGTCCCCTGGGCCGCGGCGTAGGCGAGACGTTCGCGCAAGCCGGCCATGGCGCCACTGTGGCCCATTCATGTCGTGTCGGGCAAGCTTGGCGCTTGCACTCGGCCCGCGATCCCTCCACTCTGGCGCCCGAGGAAACGCGATCGGGGAGGGACCTTGTCCATGCGCGCATTCCTGAGCCTCGTTCTCATTCTCTGTGCCGGTCCGGCGCTCGGCGAGGCGCGCTTTCTCACCTGGCCGGGAATGGAATTCGATCCCGCGATCCCGCGCCTTGAAGAGGTGGTCGGACATGCGCCGGGCGAGGTCATCACCAAGCCCAAGGCGGCGATCCGCTATCTCGAGGCGCTGGCGGCGGCGGCCCCCGATCGCATGCGCATCGTCGATTATGCACGAAGCTGGGAGGGGCGGCGGCTGGTCTATGCGGTCATCGCCGCTCCCGGGACCATCGCCCGCCTCGATGCGATCAAGGCCGATATCGCGAAGCTCGCCGATCCGCGCCGGACCGGGAAGGCGGAGGCCGATGCCCTCATCGCCCGTCTGCCCGGTACCGTGTGGCTCGCCTACGGCGTCCACGGCAACGAGATCTCCTCCACCGACGCCGGATTGCTCACCGCCTATCACCTGCTCGCGGGAAAGGATGCACGGATCGAGAAAATCCTGAGGAACGCCATCGTCTTCATCGTGCCGATGCAGAACCCCGACGGCCGCGCCCGCTTCGTCCATCATTACGAGCAGGCGCGCGGGATCGCGCCCGCCGCCGACCGCCTCGCCGCCGAGCATGACGAGCCCTGGCCCGGCGGGCGCACCAATCACTATCTCTTCGACCTCAATCGCGACTGGCTGCGGGTGACGCAACCCGAGATCCGGGGGCAGATCGCGGCGCTCAGGGAGTGGCTGCCGCTGGTCATGGTCGATGCGCACGAGATGAGCGGCGACGAAACCTATTTCTTCGCCCCCGAGGCGGTGCCCTTCAACCCTCATCTGACGGCGACGCAGCGGGCGAATCTGACCCTCTTCGGGCGCCATCACGCCGCCTATTTCGACCGCTTCGGCATCGCCTATTTCAATCGCGAGGTCTATGACGCCTTCTATCCCGGCTATGGCGCGAGCTGGCCGAGCTATTATGGCGGCATCGCCATGACCTACGAGCAGGCGAGCCCGCGCGGGCTCGTCTTCCGCCGCCGCGACGGCGGCACCCTCTCCTACGCCGATGCGGTGCGGCACCATTTCATCACCTCGATCTCGACCGCCGAGGTGGTGGCGGACAATCGGGAGAAGCTCTATCGCGATTTCTACGACTACCGCCGGACCGCGATCGCGGAGGGCCGGCGCGGGCCGGTGCGCAGCTATATCCTGGCGCGCAAGGACGACCGTGCCGCCGCCGACCGGCTGGCGCGGCTTCTCGCCTTCCACGGCATCGAGGTCGGGCGCACGACGGCGGATTTCCGCGCCTGCGGCACGCGCTACCCCGCCGGAAGCTATGTCATCGACGCAGCGCAACCGGAGAAGCGTCGCCTCGCGGTGCTCCTCGAGCCCGATGTCGAAATGGACGCGGCCTTCGTCGCGGCGCAGGAGGCGCGGCGCCGGCGCGGCCTGCCCGACGAGATCTACGACATCACCGCCTGGTCGCTGCCCTATCTCTTCAATGTCGCCGTCGACCGCTGCGGTGACGCCGTGCGCGTGGCGACGGCGCCGGTGAGCGGTGCGGAGCGGCCGCAAGGGCGCCTTGTCGGCCCCGAAACGGGCGATGCGGTCGCCTATCTCGCCGCTTGGGGCGAGGCGCCGGCCGCGCGGCTCCTGGCCGCGGCCCTGCGTGCGGGGCTCAAGGTCAGAAGCACGGACGAGCCCTTCCGGCTCGAGGATGGCACGGAATATCCCGCCGGCACGCTCCTGTTCACGGTCGCCGACAACCCGCCCGATCTCGAAAGGAGGCTGCGGTCACTCGCGGCCACGAGCGGCGCCGTCGTCACCGGCGTGGCGTCGAGCTGGATCGTCGAGGGGCCGAGTCTCGGCTCGCGCAAGGTGCGCCTGCAGCCGGCGCCGCGGGTGGCGATCGCCTGGGACCGGCCGACAAGCCCCTATTCGGCGGGCAATACGCGCTTCCTGCTCGAGGGGCGCTACGGCTATCCGACGACGCCGATCCGCACGCGGCGGCTCGCACGCGCCGATCTCGACCGCTTCGACGTTCTCGTCCTGCCCGCACAGTCGGGCTTCGGCGGCGGCTATCGCGACGTTCTGGGCGTCGACGGGGTCGCCAATCTGAAGGACTGGGTGCGCCGCGGCGGCGTGCTCGTCGGTCTCGGCTCGGCGGTCGACTTCCTCGCCGATCCCGAGGTCGATCTCGTCTCCATCCGCCGCGAGCGCGCGGTGCCGCCGTCGCCGCCCGCGGACGGACCGGCGGCGGACGAGGCCAAGAACAAGAACAAGAACAAGGAGTCCATGGTGCCGGGCGTGATCATCGCCGACGAAGACGCCTATCGCGCCCGCATCGCGCCCGAGCGCGCGCCGCCCGATGCGCTGCCCGGCGCGATCCTGCGCGCGGTCGTCGACGAGCCCGAGCACTGGCTGGCGGCGGGGCTGCGACCGACGCTCTACGCCATCGCCGCCGGGCGCGGCATCTACACGCCGGCACGCCGCGATCGGGGACGCAATGTGGTGCGTTTCGTCGATGCCGATCAGCTCGTCGCGAGCGGCCATGCCTGGCGGGAGAATGTCGCGCAGCTCGCCTTCAAGCCCCTGGCCGAGGTCGAGCAGAAGGGGCGCGGCTTCGTCGTCGCCATCACCGAGGAGACCACGACGCGGGCCTATGAGGACGGGCTCGACACCCTCTTCCTCAACGCCGTCTTCCGCGGACCGCAACACGCCGACGTGCTGCGCTGAGAGCGCTCAGTCGATCGGCACGAGGCGGTCGAGACGGGGGATGACGCGCTGATGTGCGCCCATGCCGCCGATGGTCCACAGCGCGCCGGCGGCGGCGACGAGGCCGCGATGGTCCATCGAGGGGATGGCCTTGTCGGCGAAGCTGAGCCAGATATCGTTCTCCGGGTCGTAGCCGAAGACGTGCGCCGAGGGTTCGACCGGCCGGCCGTCATAGCCGATGCCGGAGTAATTGTAGGCGCGCGTCGCCCCCCCGGCGAAGACCACGAGGCCGGAATCGGGCGCCCCGCCGCCGGCGGCGCGATAGAGCCCGGGTCCGGCGTGGTCGTCGATCCGCCGCCAGGCGATGTCGGACGGGTCGTCGGGGTTGATGGTGCCGAGCCAGGCCTGCTTGACGATGCCGAAGCGGCGTTTGCCGTCCGCGCGGCCGAGCACGGCGACGCCGTCGATCACCAATATGCGATTGCCGAGAATGCCGCCGGCATGGCCGAAAACGGGAATGCCGGGGAAGGCGCTGGCGTTGAACCACACGCCGTCGCGGGTGTCGAAGACCTGGACATCGGCGACGTTTCCGTCCTGGTGCCAGCCGCTGACGAGATAGACATAGCGGTCGGCATAGGCGAGGGCGACGCTGTCGTCGACCGGCTTGGGGATGTCGGCGAGGCGGCGGTAGCGTCCGTTTTCGGGGTCGTAGCGAAAGACGTGCGGGGTCGAGGTCTCGTGCCCGTCGGCGGCCACCCTGTAGCCGCCGAAGAGATAGATCCGGCCGTTCACGGCGGCCGCCGCGCTGGCCAGACGCCCTTCGGGGACCGGCACCGGATCGAGCCGCCGCCAGCGATCGGCGGCGACATCATATTCGAAGGCGGCGGTGGAAATGTCGGCGCGGGTCCGGCCCGCCTTGAGCCCCATGAAGCTGTAGAGATAGGCGCGGCCGTCGATCCCGAGCGCGGCCACCGCATTGTTGCTGTGCGCTTCGGGCATGGGCGCGAAGGGGCTTTCGGGCGGGGCCGGGCCGGGCCGCGTACAGGCGGCGATCAGGAGGAGTCCCGCCGGGGCGACGACGGTCCGAAGGCGACGGCGCCGTCGCCGGCTTCGTCCGCTCGCTGTCATCTCCCGCCGCCGCCCCCTTCGTTTCCCGGACCGATCAGTGGCTCATGAAGAGCGGGATGGCGGCATGGTGGATGGCATGCCGCGTCACCCCGCCGAGGATCATCTCGCGCCAGCGGCTGTGCGAATAGGCGCCCATGACGAGAAGATCGCCGCCGCGGGCGCCGGCGGTCCTGAGAAGGGCTTCGGCCACCGACTGCTCGTCGCTTTCCTCGTGCACCGCCTCGGCCGTGATGCCGTGCCGCGCGAGATAGAGCCCGAGCGCCTCCAGACTCGGGCGTTCGGGATGTTCCTCGCCGATGCGCAGAAGCGTCACCCGCCCGGCGCGCCCGAGGACGGGCAGGGCGGCGGCGACCGTGCGGGCGCATTCGGCGCGCCCGTTCCAGGAGACCACCGGATGGCCGCCGATGCGGCCGGAAAAGCCGGCGGGGATCATCAGCAGGGGGCGTCCGGAGCGGAAAAGAACCTCGTTCAGGAGCTCGCCGTTCTCCTCGGCATGGGAGCCCACCGGCTGCGGCAGGATGGTGAGATCGGCAAGACGGGCGGCGCGTCCGACACAGTCGGCGACGAAGCCGACGCTTTCCTCCCAGGAGGCGCTCGCGCTCTCGCCGCCGTCGCGGCCGTCGCGGCCGTCGCCGGGCGACACCCCCGCCGCTTCGCGTGCCGCCTCGAACACGGCCTGGGCCTGCGCTGCGCGGGCGCGTCCCTCGCGTTCGGCGGCATCGACGAGATCCTGGATCGCATCCGCGGTCAGGCCCTCGCCCATGAAGGGGATCGCCGCCCGCGGATCGGGGCGGATGAAGAATCCCGTGAGATGCGCCTTGAAGTCGCGCGCGAGAGCAAAGGCCGCTTCGACCGCGAACTCCTGACCTTCCGGCCCGGTCATGGGGACGAGGAGCGTGCGCACGGTGTCCGATTCCTCTCTTGCGAAAGCGCCGATCACGACGCAGCATAGCGCGGCGGCCGGCGATTGGGGAGGGAGTTCATCGCCGGTTCACGGGCCGGGGACTAGAAAACGACCACCATGTGGATGAAAGCGCTGCGAATCGTCTGCCTGACCGTCCTGCTGCTGTCGCCGTCGCTGGCCGTCGGCGCGTCGCCCGCATCGTGGCAGCTCGCATCGTGGCAGCGCCCCGAGCAGGACCGGGCGCGCCGGGAAGTGCTCGAAGGCAAGATTCTGAGCTATGCGGAAATCGCGCGCCTCGCCCGGCGGGCGGTTCCCGGCCGGATCGTCGGACAGGACCTCGAGCGCCGCGGCCGCGACCGCTATGTCTATCGCCTGGCGATCATGCAGAAGGGCGGCAAGGTCGCGTCGGTGACCATCGATGCCCATAGCGGACGCATCCTGTCGGTCAGGGGGAAACGCTGATGCGCGTGCTGCTGGCCGAGGACGATCCCGATCTGGCGCAGCAACTGGCCGAGGTGCTGGAGCAGGCCGGCTATGCCGTCGACCGGGCGCCCGACGGCGAGGAAGCGCAGTTTCTCGGCGAGACCGAGCCTTATGACGCCGTCATTCTCGATCTCGGCCTGCCGGTGATCGACGGCATTTCGGTCCTGCGCAACTGGCGCAAGGGCGGGCTCAAGACGCCCGTTCTCATCCTCACCGCGCGCGACAGCTGGAGCGAGAAGGTCGCCGGGCTCGATGCCGGGGCCGACGACTATGTCACCAAGCCCTTCGAACTCGAGGAGGTGCTGGCGCGTCTGCGCGCGCTCATCCGCCGCGCCGCCGGCCATGCGAGCCCGGAGATCACCTGCGGGCCGGTGCGGCTCGATACGCGCAATGCCCGGGTCTGGGTCGGGAGCGAGCCGGTGCGTCTGACCGCGCTCGAATTCAAGCTTTTTTCCTATCTCATGCACCATCAGGGCGAGGTGATCTCGCGCACCGAGCTCACCGAGCATATCTACGATCAGGATTTCGACCGCGATTCGAACACCATCGAGGTCTTCGTCAACCGCATCCGCAAGAAGCTCGGCGTCGAGCTCATCCACACCGTGCGCGGTCTCGGCTATCGACTGGAAGCGCCCGAAGGCGCATCGGCGTCCGAATAGGGGTCCCCGTTGCGGCAATTGACGCGATCGCTGACCGTCCGGCTCCTCCTTCTCGCGCTCGTGTGGCTGGCGGCCGCCCTGAGCGTCGGGGGCTATGTCCTCTCGATCGCCTTCCGCGACTATGTGGTGAGCGATTTCGATGCCCGCCTGAGCGAGATTCTCGATCACATGGTGGGGGCCAGCGCCCTCGATCAGGGGATGCTGCGCTTCACCCGTCCCATCGCCGACCAGCGCTTTTCCGAGCCCTATTCGGGCTGGTACTGGCAGGTCGACGTCGAGGACCAGCCGCCTTTCCGCTCGCGCTCGCTGTGGGATCAGGTGCTCGCTCCCGATCTTCCCGCAAGACTGGACGCCGAGACCGTGACCGAGGCCGCCGGGCCCGAGGGGCAGCGGCTGCGGGTGATGGCGCGCGATGTCATCCTGCCCGACAGCGATCAGACCTTCCGCTACATGGTGGCCGGCGATACGGCGCAGATTCGCACCGATATCCGGGCCTTCGACCGCCTGATCGTGATCGCGCTCGGCGCTCTCGGCGCCGGGCTGCTGCTCGCGGTCGTGCTGCAGATCTGGATCGGGCTCCTGCCGCTCAAGGCGGTCCGGCGCGGCCTGACCGCGATCCGCTCGGGCCGTGCGCGCCGTCTCGAGGGAGTGTTCCCGATCGAGATCGCCCCCCTCGTCGAGGAGATCAACGCGCTCATCGCGGCCAATGAGCGGGTGGTCGAGCGGGCCCGCACCCATGTCGGCAATCTCGCCCATGCCCTGAAAACGCCGCTCACGGTCCTGCGCAACGAGGCGGCCAAGGCGGACGGCCGGCTGGCCGAGACGGTGCGCACGCAGACCGAGATCATCAGCCGCCATGTCGATCACCACCTCAAACGCGCCCGCGCGAGCGGCGGCGGACGGGTCGGCACGGCGGTCCCGCTCGCGGGGCCGGTCGGCGACCTCGTGCGCGTCATGCGCAAGATCTACGCCG
>CAZAEP010000122.1:0-7742 GCA_964484045.1 uncultured Sphingomonadales bacterium | reverse complement strand
CCCTGGTGCGCAACGGCACCTGTCTCAAATGCGACACCTGCGGCGCCACGAGCGGGTGCTCCTGAGAAACCGCGGCGCGCCGGTTGCTTTACCGAATCTTTAGGGCGCCGGGCGATACTCGGGCCGCCTTTCCGCCGCACCTCGGCGCGGTCGTGGGGCATGGGGTTCGGATTTGCATCGGGTCATGATGGATGGCGGCGGAATCAGCGGCAAGAAGGGGGCCTTCCGTCCCCGACGGAAAAGCGACGCTGCCCCTTGACCCCTTCCGGATTCTCGGCGACCTGCCGCTCGGCGTCGTCGTCTGCGAACTCGATCCCGAAGCGGGGCACCCTCTGCTTCTGGCCAATCGCTCGGCGCGGCGCCTCTTCCGGATCGACACCGACGGGTCGGTGCCAAGTCTCGAGGCCGTTCCGGTGCTGGAATACGGCGAACCCCTGCTCGAACAGTTCCGCACGGCCACGCGATTGCGCCGGCGACGCGGCTTCGAGTGGCAGTTTCCCCAGGACGGGACGATGCGCCACCTCTATTGCGACATCGTTCCCCTTGATGCGCAGGACGGCGGCTCTCCGCGTGTCCTGTGCACCCTGACGGATCGCACGGCCGAGCGAAAGGCCGCCAGCAAGCTGCTCCAGCAGGCGTTGCACGACCAGTTGACGGGGCTTCCCAACCGCAATTACTTCCGCACGCAGCTCGACGAAATCGTCGCCGAATGTCGCCATGAAGAGGGGCGCCATTGCGCCGTTCTCATTCTCAATGTCGACCGGTTCCAGCGCATCAACGAGTCCTTCAGCCACGAGGTCGGCGACGCCTTCCTCGTCGATCTCGCGAAAAGCCTGCGCAACTGCGTCGGCAAGAACGAGACTCTGGCCCATCTGAGCGGCGACGAGTTCGCCATTCTCATGCCGGGACTCGCCAGCGTCGAGAAAGCGGTGGAGCGTGCGCGCGAGGTGCACGCCGTAATGGCGACGCCGTGGATCATCGACGGGATCGAAGCCTACTGCTCGCTCGGCATCGGCATCGCGACGACGATGACGAGTCGCCCCCATGCGGAAAACCTGATGCGGGATGCCCATATTGCGCTCCATCGCGCGAAGACGATGGGCCGCGGCCGCACGGAGGTGCATCGCAGCGAGCGAGCCGTGCAGCATGGCGGAGCGATCGCCCTCGAGACAGCGCTGCGTCATGCCATCGAAAAGGACGAGCTGGAACTTCATTTCCAGCCGATTGTCGATCTCGAGACCCGCCAGGCGGTGGCCTTCGAAGCGCTCGCCCGCTGGACCCATCCCGAGCGCGGCGCGATCTCGCCGGGCGAGTTCATCCCGCTGGCCGAGGACAGCGGTCTGATCGTCCCCCTCGGGCGCTGGGCGCTGCTCGCCGCCTGCCGCCAACTCAAGGCCTGGCAAGACGCGCATGAGGGGCTCGACGGGCTGACGGTCAATGTCAACCTGTCGACGGTCCAGTTCCTCGACGACGACATCACCGTGGCGGTGGCCAACGCACTCCGCCGCAGCGAGCTCGATCCGCGCAGCCTGCGCATCGAGATCACCGAAAGCGCGCTCGTCGCCGATCCTGAACGCGCCGCCGGGCTCCTGCATCAGATCAAGGCGCTCGGGCCGTCGCTCGCCCTTGACGATTTCGGCACCGGTTATTCCTCGCTGAGCTACCTCAGCAGCTTTCCCCTCGATTGCATCAAGATCGACCGCAGCTTCATAAGCCGCATCGATCGAGATCCGCCCGCAGCGAAGATCTCGCACATGATCTGCATGCTCTCGGACATGCTCGGCACGAGCGTCGTCGCCGAGGGCATCGAGACCGAATCGCAATGCGCCAAGGTGCGCGCGCTTGGATGCCGCTTCGGTCAGGGCTTCCTCTTCTCCCGCCCCCAGCCGGCACATGCGGCGGCCGCGCTTCTCCCCGCCCGCGCGGTTCGAACGGTGCTCGGCGCGCCGGCGTAATTCGGTGCTTGAACCCGGTCTCTCGCTGCCCACATAATCGGCGCAACGCCAAGGAGCAGCAATATGGCCGAAGAGACGGGCAACAAGGACGATCCGACCGCGGAAGCGGCGACGAAAGGTGCAGGCAGTTCGCGTGCCGGTGCCTCGCGCAAGACGCGCAGCACGAAAAGGAAGGGCACGACATCCGCAGGGAAGACGGCCGGGGTGTCCCGCACGTCTACCGGCAAGGCGTCGCGGGCGACAACGGCGCGGCGCAAAGCGCGACGCCCCGCGGCAACGAAAAAGGCGTCCGCGACGGCGTCCACGGCGGCGGAGAAGACGACGGATGAGCGTGTCGCCAGTGACCGGGGCACTGCGGCATCCGCCGGCGCCGCGACGGCGCCGCGAGCAGGAGACGCCGAGACCGTCACCCGCGGGCGGGACGAGTTCTGGCGCGCACTCGCAATCATCGGCTTTGGAGCGGTCTCGGTCGGCCTCGTCGGTCTTGCTGCGCTCGGCGGGCTCGCGCAATCGGTGATGCGCGTGAGCCGGCCCCGGGAGACGCCGCCATTGAGGGGCTTTCAGAAGGGCGTTGCCGCCTATCTTCGCCAGATCGTCGACTATCTCGCGGCGCCGGACGCCGCGGCGACCCTCCCCTTCCCCTTTTCCGACTTCCCGGACGATGCCCCTTCGGCGGACAATGGGCACGACGGCAAGGCCGAGAAGTAGAGTCTCCCCCGCTTCTTCCGACCGGCGCTGAGCGCAGGAACCGGAATTGCCGGAGTTTGAAGGGGGTGGCGGGCCCGAACGCGCCTCCACAGGAAGGCCCGGCCGACGCCTGCGGGATCGCGGGTACAGCGGCCGAGAATGCGGGCACTGCACCGGGAGCATGGCAGCCCATTTCCGCGCCCTCCCCGCATCTGCGCGGAACACCCGGTCTCCCTTCGGGGAAGTGCACAGACCGCATGAGGGGGATGTCTGGCCCGTGATGCGCGCGCCCGTTGCGATGCAGCGGCAACAAGGAAGGAGCCTTCAGTCGCTGACGGTCAGCGCGCGAAAACGGAAAAGACAATGGTGCCGGCGCGATTCCGCGTCATAGCGGGTCTCGCTGCTTTCGAAGGCGAGTTCGATCAGGGCATGCCCGGGGAGCGGCAGATCGGCATCATGAAGACAGGCGACGATCGCCGCACCAAGCCGTCGCGTCGCGTCCTCTCCGTCATCCGCCACAAGGTGGAGCCGGATGTCATGTTCCTGCCCGTCGAATGTCGCCGAGTGCCAGGCGCGCGCCGTCCAGCTTTCGATGCGCAGAACCGACTCCCCCACCAGCTCCGCATCCCCGCCTGCCATCGCCCGCTCCGCGTGGCAGCGGTCCGCAAGACGCGCTCGCACCTCCGGTACCGCCTCCAGTGCCCGGAATATCGCCCGCTGCAGCGGCCAGGATGCATCCACTCCCATCGTTCCTCTCCTTTGCCAAGCGCACAAAAAATGGCCGACACGGATATGTGCCGACCTGGTTGATATATTTCTTCAGTTATCCGTATTGGTACGTTCTTTTTTTCCCTTTGTCAAGACGCGCCACGGTTCATTTCGACAAAGAGGTCCACGGCCCGCCCCAGTTGCGCCCGCGCCCAGCCATTGCGACGTCGCCATCTGCGATCGACACTGGCGAAGCTGGCACCGTCGATCAGAAGGTCGAGCACCGCCTCGAGATGCCCCCCTTCGCTCCGCACCCGCCGCGCCCATTGCCCGAGGAGGCGCGCCGTCTCGCTATCTCTTTCCGGAGACAGCGGTCGTCCGGAGGCGGGAAAGAGCTGCCGCTGTGGTTGCCTTTCCCCCTTCAGACGCATGCTCGTGATCGCGCCGCGTTGTGCGATCCGTTCGAGGCCGTGCTCGAGGCGCACCACGGCGCGCACCGCCTCAGGGGACGCCGTGCGCACGAAACAGAGGGTACCCCCCCGATCTGTAACCCCTCGGGGATTCATTCATAATCCTTGTCTAAAAACTCTTGATACCACTATAGGTAGCCCGATCTTATCGCGGCTTATTCCTATTGCCAAGCGGCTTATTCCTATTGCCTATAGGAAGGTCGCGGATTAGGCTTGCTTGGTGAACGACGGCGCAACATACGACCTTGCGGCGCGCCAGCGCCTCGACGCCCTGATTCGTTCCACGCCGGGGGAAAGCTATGCCTCGGTGTCGGCGCTGATCGGGCGCAATCACGCCTATATCCAGCAATACATCCGTCGCGGTCGCCCGCGCCGGCTGAGTGAGCTGGACCGGCGTCGCATTGCCCGGCACTTCAATGTCCCGGAAAGCGACCTCGGCGCTCCGGAGGCGACGGAAGAAGCGGCCGTCCGGCACGCCGACGATGGCCCGTCCGGCCTCGTGCTGGTGCCGCATTACGCCACCGACCGACCGGCCGCCGCCGGTGGTCTGTGCGAAAGCTCCAGGAGCGCGGCACGCCCCTTCTGCCTCCGGCAGCTCGCGGCCCTGACCGGCAGCGCACCGGACTCTCTTCTCGTTCTCACCATCCGCGGCGACTCCATGTCGCCCACCCTCAATGACGGCGACGAGGTGCTCGTCGACAGCGCCGAGTGCACGCCGCACCGCGACGCCATCTTCGCCATTCGCCATGCCGGCGCGCTGCAGGTCAAGCGCCTCTCGGTCAACCCCGTCACCGGCCGGGTGACGATACGCAGCGACAATCCGCTCTACGAAAGCTGGCCCGATTGCGACCCCGAGGAAATCGACATCCTCGGCCGCGTCATCTGGGCCGGTCGTCGGCTTTAAGCCGCGCAAGGCCACGGTAGAGGACGCCGCTGCCCGGAAAGTCGGTGAAAAAGCCGTCGATGCCGAGAGAGAGAAAGCGCGCATATTCCTCCCCGGGAGAGGTGAATCCCTCGGGCGTCGCATCATCGCGCAAGGTCCAGATATGGACCGCCAGTCCCGCCTCATGGGCCCGCGCAACGAAGCCGCTGTCGCTGCCGTCGGGGCGCAGCAGCAGGGCCTTCGACGGCCCGACCCCCGCGGCGAAGCGCGCGATCCCGGCGAAAGGCACCGGCGGCTCGTAGGAGATCGGCACGCCGGCATCGTCCGTTTCGGGCTCGATCAGAAGGATGAGCCGGTAATCGGTCTCGCGCGCCAGCCGGCGCAGGATCGGGGCCTCGAAAGACTGGATGAAGACCGGATCCGCGGCATCGCGGTAGCCGTGCCGCCGGAGGCTCTCGACGAGCGGCGGCACGAAGTCGAAGCCGCGTTCCTTGAAATAACCCGGATGCTTGGTCTCGGGATAGACGCCGATGCGTCGCCCGCGGCGCGTGCTTTCCGCCTCCGCGAGTGCCAGCACTTCCTCGAACGTCGGGATCCGAAAACGGCCGTCATAGTCATGCGTCCGCCCCGGAAAGGCTTGGCGTGCGCGCAGGCTCCTGATCTCCGCAAGCGTGAAATCTTCCGTCCACCAGTCGCTGCGGCCGTCGAGCGTGCGCTTGCGATCGGCGAATTCGGGATGTTCGGCGACGTCGGTCGTGGTCGAGAGATAGTGGTCGTGGCGCGCGATCAGATGACCGTCGCGGGTAAACACGAGGTCGGGCTCGATATAGTCGGCACCGAGCTCGATCGCGAGGGCATAGCCCGCGAGCGTGTGCTCGGGCACATGCCCCGGCGCTCCGCGATGCGCGATCACGATCGGTGCCGCGCCATCAAGCGTCGCATGGGGCCAGGCCGCAGCAAGAAGCGCCATCAGCGAAAAACCTCCCGCGATCAGTCCCTCAAGCATGACTATCCCTCCCCTTGTCGTACCGGGACAAGATTCACGGCCTTACAACAGGCCCGCAGGCGCCGGCACCAACGAATTTGTGATGGGGGGCGCCTTTCTTGCCACATGCGAGGATGCTATCTCCTCTCCCGCACCAATCGCCACTGGATAATCAATGCCCGACAGCACCCTGTCATCGCCGCGCCCCAGGTTCAGCGATCCGGACTGGACCGCCGACGGCGAGCCGCGGGCACGGGTCGAACTCAAGGCGCTCAGGACGCTGTGGTTCAACACCGGGACTCTGTGCAATCTCGCCTGCGCCCATTGCTATATCGAATCGACGCCGAAGAACGATGCCCTCGTCTATCTCCGCCATGACGAGGTGCGCACCTATCTCGACGAGATCGCGGATGCCGGTCTTCCCACCGAGGAGATCGGTCTCACCGGCGGCGAGCCCTTCATGAACCCGGACATCCTCGCGATCATGGAGGACGTGCTCGAGCGCGGCTTCCGCCTTCTCGTGCTCACCAATGCGATGACCCCGATGTGGCACCGGCGGGCCGGGCTCCTCGCGCTCAGGGAGCGGTTCGGGGATCGCCTGACGCTGCGCGTCTCGGTCGATCATTTCCGGCGCACGCGGCACGAGGAGGAGCGCGGCCCGCGTTCTTGGGCGCCCATGCTGCGTGGGCTCAAATGGCTGTGTGAACAGGGTTTTGCCGTGCATGTCGCGGGCCGCACGCGCTGGGGAGAGGACGAGGACGCGTTGCGCGCCGGCTTCGCGACGCTCTTCGCCGAACACGGGATCACCGTCGACGCACAGGATCCACATGCGCTCGTTCTCTTTCCGGAAATGGACCCGGCGGCCGCGGTGCCGGAGATCACCACCGCCTGCTGGGAGAAGCTCGGGGTCTCGCCCGACGACATGATGTGCGCCAGCGCGCGCATGGTGGTCAAACGCAAGGGAGCCGCGCATGCGGTGGTGCTCGCCTGCACCCTGCTTGCCTACGACCCGCGTTTCGAACTCGGACGAACGCTCGCCGAAGCGACCCGGACGGTACGCCTCAACCACCCCCACTGCGCCAAATTCTGCGTTCTCGGCGGCGGCTCCTGCAGCGCCTGAAACGCTTTCTCACCGCGACGCACGGCTGCGCAATCCGGATTCGAGGCGTGCGCGCAGATCCGCCGCCAGGGACGCGAGCGCCCGATCCACCTCCCGCGCCGACGGCGCCTCCCGATCGCTGGCAAAAGCCACGCCGTGGACATGCGCCAACTGGCAAAAATAGGCGATCAGATCCGCGGCCCTGTCCTGCAGGATCGCCGCCTCGGCGGCGGGCTCGAGGCGTTCCCGGACGCAGAGCGTACAGAATTCGGCGACAAGATCATCGAGCGTGGGGACCGCCAGGGCGGCGACGGCGTCGACGAAGCGCAGGAATCGCGCGTCCGGCGAGAGTCCCTGCGGCAGATCCAGTGCCAACTCGGGACAGTTCGCCGCCGCCTCGAGCGCCTCGATGCTCTCCCGAACCCGGGCGGTGAGCGCGGCCGCCACCCTTTCCGGCCGCCCGACGAGCCCGGGGCCGGCGATGACCCGCGCGCCGACGTCTCGATCGCGATCGTCCACCATCCGCCTCATGCTCCGTGCCGATCTCCCTGCGACTCTCGCACGAGCCCCGCGCCATCACAAGACGCAAGACGACGGCGGCGGGGAGAGCGCCCCTTCCGGGGGCTCAGCGGGCAGTGGCGAAAGCCTCGATCGCGGCGAGATGCCGCGCCTTCGCGGCGTCGTCGAGAAAGGCGCCGGCGAAGCTGTTCCTCGCGAGTTGCACGAGATCATCCCGCGAGAGCCCGAGCGCCCGGCTGACGGCGCGGAAATTCTCGCCAACATAGCCGCCGAAATAGGCCGGATCGTCGGAATTCACGGTGGCGCGCAGACCGAGATCGAGCATCCGTTTCAAGGGATGCGCCTCGAGATCGTCCACCACCTTGAGCTTGAGATTGGAGAGCGGACAGACGGTGAGCGTCATCTCGAGATCGCACAGGCGGGCCACTAGGTCCCC
>CAZAEP010000121.1:0-7751 GCA_964484045.1 uncultured Sphingomonadales bacterium | reverse complement strand
ATTCCGGGTCTGGTGGGGCATGCATCGTCACCGGCCGCGCGGTCCCGGAATGTTATTTCACAAGAAATTCTTCTCATTTCACGATTTCGCGATTAATCTTCGCGGCGAGAAACTGGCGCGGTGCTGCGGTGGGGTGGCGCTGGTGCGTTTCACATCGACAAAAGGAGATGACGGTGGTCAGAGGTCCCAATCCCATTGACGCGCATGTCGGTTCGCGCGTGCGTCTGCGTCGGACATTGCTCGGACTGAGCCAGGAGAAGCTTGCGCGGGCACTCGGCCTGACCTTTCAGCAGGTGCAGAAGTACGAGCGTGGCCTCAACCGGATCGGCTCGAGCAATCTTTACAAGATCTCGAAGGTGCTCAATGTCCCCGTGGAATTCTTCTTCGAGGACATGTCCGAGGATCTGGCCGAGCGTCTGATCCCGCCGAAGCCCGACGAGGCGTTCGACATGCGACAGGTCGGCAAGCGCGAGACCATCGAACTGGTGCGCAACTTCTACAGAATCCAGGACCAGGGCATGCGCGATCAGATCCTCGGTCTCATTCGTCGCCTGGCGGGCGAACGAAAGGAAGAGACGGCGACCGGCTGAGCCCGGAGCGTTGGGCAAGGCGCTCGGGCCGGGGCGCGTGCCCGAGAGGCGTGTGTCGGTGCGTGCCTTGGCGCCGATTTCATATTATAAGCCGGGGCATGATCGCGTTTTCCAGTGAAGACGGGGCGGCCACGCGCCCCCGGCGGCGGCGGGCCATATTCCGGTTCTGCCGCGGCATGCTGTTCGCTCTGGTGTTTGCCGCCCGCTGGGGCGGGCCCGCCGCGGCGCAGGATTACTCCCGCGACCTCATCCTGGGGCGCCTCATCGGAGAGCCGCGAACGGTCATCGTCCGTCGTGAGGACACGCTGGTGCGTCTCGCCGGGCGCTACGACATCGGCTTCGTCGAGTTGCGCGCCGCCAATCCCGATCTCGATGTCTGGCTGCCACGGCCGGGTGCGCGCCTGCGCCTGCCGACGATGCACATCGCGCCGCCTGCGGACGGCGCGACGATCGTGGTCAATCGCGCGGAGATGCGGCTCTACGCCTATCCGGCCGACGGGCCCGTCTGGTCGGCGCCGATCTCGCTCGGCCGCGACGGCTATGAAACCCCGCTGGGGCGGATCGTGATCGGCGAGAAACGCGTGAACCCGGCCTGGTATCCGACCCCGGCGCATCGCCGCGAGAACCCGGGCCTGCCGCGGGTCGTTCCGGCCGGTCCCGACAATCCGCTCGGGCGCCATGCGCTCCGGCTCGGCCATACCGAATACCTGCTGCACGGCACCAACCGCCCCGACAGCATCGGCCGACAGGTGAGCCGCGGCTGCATCCGTCTGGCGCCGCGGGACATCGCCTGGCTCTATGATCATGTCGCGCTCGGCGCGGTGGTGCGGATCATCGATGCGCCGGCAAAACTGGCGCGCGGCGATGACGGGCGGCTCTATCTCGAGATCGCGCCCTCGCGCGATCAGGTCGCGGCGCTCGATCGCGGGCGTGCGCCGCCGCGCGATCCCTTCCTGGGGATCGAGACCATGCTGACGGCGCGCGCCGGGGATCTCGCGAGCCGTATCGACTGGGGAAAGGTTGCGCAAATCGCCGCCGCGCGGCGCGGGATGCCGGAGCCGATCACCCCGCCGCCGGCGCGCGAAGGAAATCCCGGGAGCGTGGTTACTTCCGCATCGAGCGGTTGAAACGGCCTTCCATTTCATTGGCGATCCGCTGCGCCTTTTCGGCGGCGGATTCGGCCGCCCGCGCGGCGCTCCGGGCGGTCTCGCTCGCCTGGCCCGCGGAACTGGCGGCGCGCTCGGCGGCTTCGGCGCTGCGACGGGCCTGGCTCGCGGCTTCCTGCGCCGCATCGCGGGCGTCGATCAGGATCTGACGGTCCTCGTCGGCCAATTGCTGCGTGCACCCGCCGGCGGCGGCAATGCCGGCCAAAAGCACCGCAAGTCCTGTGATTCTCGAGGCATTGATCATCGCGTCCTCCCTCTCCTTTCGAGACTTGAAGGCCTCCACTTCGTTCGTCCTTAGCAGGAATGTGTTCGCAAGAACAGGTGGCATTTTGCACGTTGCTGTCGATTTCGCGCCATGGCGCGGGGGCGAGCCGGGGCCGCCTGCGATCCGGGCGTTAATACTTTACGACTTGTCAACCTTATCAAGGTTAATTTCGCGTCGTCAGCCATTTCGCGAAGGATGACGAGGCTTTTGTCCGCAAACGCCGGTACGGGAGGAGAAGGGACGTGGGTAGCTTCTTGAAAAGAAAGAGAGAATCAGCATCTCGGGAGATCGCCATGTTCTTCCTCCGCAGGGCCTGTGCCGGGCGGGGCATGTCGTCCGGGAGGCCGGAAAGCCGCCCGGAACCCTGATCGGGAACCGTTTGCGGCGCCCGGCGGCGGCGCCTCTTCGCGCTTTGCCGGCAAGCTTCACGGAAAATCCGAAAGACACGAATATATGACAGAAGGTCAGGAACACGAGGCGGCAACGCAGAACGCGCTGCGATATTATGTCCACGGGCCGACCTCGCCCTGGCCCGAAGCCTTGCCGCGCGCGCAGTGCAGCACCGATCCCGCGGCCGACG
Source organism: uncultured Sphingomonadales bacterium (assembly GCA_964484045.1). Classification (GTDB taxonomy): domain Bacteria; phylum Pseudomonadota; class Alphaproteobacteria; order Sphingomonadales; family Rhodothalassiaceae; genus J134. Next base: position 5,150 of record CAZAEP010000121.1, on the reverse strand, counting down.
TCGACGCCGTTCTCGTGCTCGAGGGGGCCGCGACCGAAGGCCTGATGGAGGTGCTCGCGAAGCACGGGAAGGTGCTGCTGCCCATCGCCAATTTTTCCACGCGCCGCTTTTCCCGGGCCGATTTCGGCGAGCTCGTTCTGAGCCCGGAGTCGCTGGCCGAATTCGCTGCCGTGGCGCGCCCCATCCTGCGGCGTCTGCGTGAACTTCCCCCCGCGGCCGCTCCCGCCGATCGCCCCGCGCTCGAGGCGATGGCGATGGCCTGGTCGCGCGAGACCGAGCTTTGCGCCGACTGGTGCCCGACCGTGCCCGAGGCGGTCGCCTATCCGCTGCTCGAAGGCATTCCGATCAGCCGCGAGATCCTCGAGGACATGGCCGGCGGCGAACTTCTCCGGCGGCGGCCCTTCGACACGCTGCATCTGTGCGGGCATTGCGGCTCGTCGCGCCTCAATGTCCGCGAGGAATGCATCAAATGCAGCAGCAGCAATCTGCATCAGACCACCCTCATCCACCATTATCGCTGCGCCTATCAGGGGCCGGCGGAAGATTTCGAGCAGCCCGACGGCGACCTCGTCTGTCCCAAATGCCGCCGTACACTGCGCCATTATGGCGTCGACTACGACCGCCCGGCGGAGATCTTCCGTTGCGAGGATTGCGGGCATGTCAATGACGAGCCGGCGGTCGGTTTCGTATGCATGGACTGCGGCAAGCGCACCGAGGCCGAGCGCGCCGACAAGCGCATCTGGTATCATTACGCCCTGACGCCGAAGGGCGTTGCCGCCCTGAAGGCGGGGGCGCTGCCGGCGCGCAGTCTGGGGGCCGCGCTGGCGCGCATCATGGGCACCTACTCCCTGCGCGATTTCCGGCTTCTCACCGACTATCTTCAGTCGATCGCGGAGCGTTACAAGCGGCCGCTGTGTGGCGGGGTTCTGGAGGTCGCCAATTACGACGACCTCGCGCACCGGCTCGGGGGGCGTCGGCTCAATCAGCTTTTCACGCTGCTTGCCGAGATCATCTCGCAGACGCTCAGGACATCCGATGCGGTGGCGCTCTCGGGGCGCTCGGTGCTGATCCTCTTCGCCGAGACCCCGCGGAAGGGCGTTGAACGTGCGCTCGCCCGTATGCGGGAGCGCGCGGACGAGACCCTGTCGGAGAAGGTCGATCTCCGAATCACGATCTTCGATGCGGAGGACTGGGATCGGTTCAAGGAGCAGGCGTCATGATCTTCGGACCCACGCGCGAAATGCGGTTTCCGCCCATGCATGGCGATCCGGCCGCAAGGCCCGCATTTCGGCCCTGCCTGCTCCCTTATGCGGAGGGGGCCGGCCGCGGGCGTGATGACGACCGGAAAACGGCTGCGTTGCGAGGCGCTTGAAAGCCATGTTCGAGACAGCGATCGATTTCCTGCGGCAGATCAATCTGGAAAGCGCCATCTACGTTTTCTGGTATTTCTTCATATTCGATCTTCCGCGCTACACGTTCGGCATTCTTTCGCTGGCGCTCACGGACATCGTGAAGCTGTGGCGCTTTCTGGGACCTCCGGGGGCGTGTCCGGAATTTCCGGTCGACACGCCGATCTCCCTCCTTCTGGTCGGTCACAATGAAGGGGCGAAGCTCGCGCATTGCATCGCCTCCGTTCGCGAGCAGACGATGACCGATATCGAGATCGTCGTCGTCGATGACGGATCGACGGACAATATGAGACGCGAGGGGCACCGGCTTCTCCGTGAAGGTCTGATCCACCAGTTCCTGAGCACGGGATTGAGAGGCGGCAAGGCGAGCGCCCTCAATCTGGGGTTCGGCCATTGCACGCGCCCCTTCGTGATCTCCGCCGATATCGACACGACGTTCGATCGCGATGCCTTCCACCGGGTCATTCAGCCGTTGACGGACCCGCGGGTCGGCGCGGTTGCGGGGAATCTCGGCGTGCGCAACGCCTGGACTTCGGTGCTCGCCGGCTTCCAGGCCCTTCAGTACTTCTTCAGCATTTCCCTCGGTCGCCAGTTCACCTCCTCGATCGAAACGCTGGGCATCGTGTCGGGCGCCTTCGGTGCCTTCAGGCGACAGGCCGTGCAGCAGGTCGGCGCATGGGACGTCGGTCCGGGCGACGATTCGAACCTGACGATGAAGCTTCGTGTCGCCGGGTGGAAGATCCGTTTCGCCCAGGATGCCTGGGCGATGACCGATGTACCCACGAAGTTCAAGAAATTCTTCAATCAGAGAATGCGCTGGAACCGAAGCATAATAAGAAATCGTATGCGTAAATTCAGATCTGCACTCAATCCATTCAGCTCCTCATTCTCCATACTGAATGTGCTGTCAATCGTGAACGTCCTGTTCTTCCAGGTCTTTCTTTCGTGGTCATTCGTGGTCTATCAGGTATGGGTATTCTACACATTTGGAGAAAATGCGCTTCTCATCATATTCTCGTCTAATATGATATATCTTATCGAGGATATTTTCACCTTCATGTATTTATCAGTGAAGTTTCCACAATCCAGGAAATTCATAATTTACGTACCAACATTCTTCCTGTTCAAAGACTATATTCTGAGACTTCTTAGGGCAATGGCTTACGCAGATGAGCTTATCTTCCGGCGGTCGTATCAGGATGAATTCTATCCGGGAAAGGTGCGCCGTCAGGTGTTCAAGTTCTAGCGGGAGGCGGTCATCAGGTATCTTGTCAGAAAACAGCGGACCGACCGGCTTCGGAGCGAGGTCAGGCAGCCCCGTCTGGCCATAGGGCGGTATATCTATATCACCCTGGTGACGGGCCTTTTGCTCTATCTCCTGAACAACTTCTTCGGTCACATCATCTTTTTGCGCGCCGAAGGGCTCGTGACCCAGGATCGCAAGGAGATCGCGGTCGATTTCGTGGCATCGGTGACCGATGTCCCGGTGGTGGAGGGCGAGATCGTGAAACGGGGCGATCTGCTCGCGCGTCTGCGCTCGACCGAGATCACCGAGAGCGTCGCCAGTCTGTCCCGCAATATCGCCGACGCCAGGATGCGGCGCAACGAGCTTGCGGCACGTCGGGCGCTGCTCAAGGGACTCGTTCCCATCGCGGACAAGCGGGCCCGCGACCTGACGCGTCTGCGGAAGCGGCACGAGGACGGCCTCAAGCGCGGCATCACCACCGCGATCGAGCAGCGAAAGTTTCTCGTCGACGAATATGACGCGGTGCTCGAAAGCGAGCGCATTCGGTCCGAACTCGCCGGGATCGAGGCGCAGCTCGCCGGCCTCGACGGAATCATCGCGCGACAGCGCGAAGCTCTGGATCAGGTCCTCAAGTCCTATGGCGAGGGCGTCATCCGCGCGCCGATCGACGGCGTCGTCAACAATCTCAGGGTGGCCACGGGGAGCGTCGTCGCCGGCGGCCAGACGATGATGGAGATCCTCCACGGCCGGCCCTATGTTCTCGCCTTCATGCGCCCGGGCACGTTGCACCGGGTCCATGTGGGGGACGTTGTGACGCTCGAATACGGGGTCGAAAGCGTGCGCGGCCGGGTGAGCGCGCTCTTTCCCGTTGCAGCGCGACTGCCGGTCGAATTCCAGAAGAGCTTCCGTCCCACCGAGCGCTCGCAGATCGTGCGCATCGATTTCGCCGAGGGCACGCTCATCCCGCCGACCTTCACCAAGGTCGAGGTCCGCGATGCGGGCTCGGTACCGAGCCGCGTCTTCAAGGCCCTGTCGAACCTTGTCGCCTGGGCGAGAAAGACGGTCGGCGGCGACGCATAGAATCCGCCCTGCTCCAGTCCCATCCGGCGCGAGATCGCCATCCGGCACAACGCTTTTATGAAATGAAGATTTCACAACAGGGCATGTTATTTATTCCGGAATACGTTCAAGCTATTTGGAATAAGCAATTTTTACCTCACCTGTGCAAAAAGAGAGAAAAATCATACTTGATATAGAGTGCTCGATATACGATTCATATGGAATCTTTCACAACCAATGGATTGGGAGCACATCATGCGCAAAGACTCGATCATCACCCTTCTGGCCGTGGGCGCGGCGGCGCTTCTCACGGTCGTGTCGACATCCGGCCTCGCCCGGGATCGGGATTCCGACGACGAGGAGAAGTCGGTTCAGTTCGGCATCTCCGCGGAGATGCGCGAGCGGGTCCGCGACAGCTACATCTTCGTCTTCGACGATCGCATGCAGCAGAGCGCCGTCGCGGCGGAGGCCGAACGCATGGTCCGCGCCGCGCATGGGCGAATGGGGCACGTCTACACGCATGCCGTCTATGGCTTCTCGGCGAAGATGAATTCGCGTGCGGCCGCCCGCCTTGTCGAGGACCCGCGGATTTCCTACTACGAGCCCGACGGGGTCGCGTTCGTCTCCGATCGGGTCGAGGCGGCGAGTCACACTTCCGGCCAGTCGCAGACGGCGTCCTGGGGCGTGTCCCGTGTCAACGGGCCGCAGGACGGCACGAATCTCGGCAAATACGCCTTCGTGATCGATACCGGAATCGACCTCGATCACCCCGACCTCAATGTCGCGACCTCGCTCAGCCGGAGCTTCGTCACGGGCCTCTCTTCGCCCGACGACCAGAACGGCCACGGCACCCACGTCGCGGGCATCATCGCCGCCAAGAACAATTCCATCGGCTCGCTCGGGGTCGCCGCCGGCGCCACCGTGGTCGCCGTGCGGGTGCTCAATGCCAGCGGCTCGGGCACCTTCTCCGACATCATCGCCGGCGTCGATTATGTGGCGCAGGTGGGTCTTCCCGGCGAGGTCGCGAACATGAGCCTCGGCGGGCCCGCCAACACGACGCTCGACAATGCGGTGAAGAACGCGGCGGCGCAGGGCATCTTCTTCACTCTCGCCGCGGGCAACGAATCGCAGCATGCGGCGAACGTGTCGCCGGCGCGTGCGGGCGGCAGCAACATCTACACCATCTCGGCGATGGATTCGCAGGACGTGTTCGCCAGCTTCTCCAATTTCGGCAATCCGCCGGTGGACTGCGCCGACCCCGGCGTGAGCATCTTCTCGCTCTACAAGAACGGCGGCACGGCGACCCTGTCGGGCACCTCGATGGCGGCGCCGCATGCGGCCGGCATCATGCTGCTCACCGGCGGCGTGGCCTATAATGGCGGTCTCGTCTCGGGCGATCCGGACGGCAATCCCGATCCCATCTGCGTGCTCAACTA
>CAZAEP010000120.1:0-7778 GCA_964484045.1 uncultured Sphingomonadales bacterium | reverse complement strand
GAGCCGCGACACATAGATGTGGGGCAGGGCGAAACCGGGAGCCAGTCCGCCCGCCACCGCCAGCCCCCAAGGGGCATCCATGAGCAGGGCGAGGACGAGCGTGGCGGCCAGCCCGACGGCGGCGCTGATCGTGACATAGCGTCCGATCCGGATGTCCTTGCCGGTTTCGCGCAGCCGCTTGCGGAACACTTCGCGCTTGGGCACGAGCGAGCTCAGGAACGCCTCGAGTGGTCCGGACTCCTGCTCGCCGAGCAGGATGCTGCGGGGGCGCCCCACGGCGGCGCCCACCCCGTAACGCTGGCGGAACTGTTCCAGACGCTGCCGGATCGCCTTGTTCGACCCGCCGACGAAGGCGATGGCCACACCGATGGCGCCGAACACCATCAGGCTGAGGAGAAAGATTCCGACAATGACCACGGTTTCGTTCATGTTCAGCTCATGACCTGCATCAGGGTCCGGCCGAGGCCGAAATACTCCGCCCGCGGCATGAAGTGGGGGCGGACCCCGGTCGAGGTCCAGTCGCCCACCAGCTTGCCGTGCTCGTCCTGTCCCTTCCATTCGAAGCGGAAGAGATCCTGCGTGGTGATGACGTCTCCCTCCATGCCGACGACCTCGGTGATATAGACCGTCCGCCGCCCGCCATCGCGCATGCGGCTGACCTGAACGATGAGGTCGAGCGCGCCGGCGATCTGCTCGCGGATCGCCTTCGGCGGCAGATTGAGCCCCGCCATGTTGACCATGTTCTCGAGCCGGGTCAGCGCCTCGCGCGGGCGGTTGGCGTGAATCGTGCCCATCGAGCCGTCATGGCCGGTGTTCATGGCCTGCAGCATGTCGATCGCCTCGCCGCCGCGGACCTCGCCGAGGATAATGCGATCGGGCCGCATGCGCAGGGCGTTCTTCACCAGATCGCGCATGGTGATCTCGCCCTTGCCTTCGAGATTGGGCGGGCGGGTCTCGAGGCGCACCACATGGGGCTGCTGAAGCTGCAGTTCGGCTGCGTCCTCGATGGTGACGATGCGTTCGCCGCGGTCGATGAGGCGCGAGATCGCGTTCAGCATCGTCGTCTTGCCCGATCCCGTCCCGCCGGAGATCAGGATGTTCAGGCGACAGGCGCCGGCGACCTTGAGAAGCTGCGCCACGCGCGGTGACAGGCTGCCGAACTCGACCATCTTGTCGAGGGTGATCTTCTTCTTGGAGAACTTGCGGATCGAGATCGAGGCGCCGTCGATGGCGAGCGGCGGAATGATGACATTGACGCGACTGCCGTCCATGAGCCGCGCGTCGCAGATCGGCGAGGTCTCGTCGACCCGGCGTCCCACCGCATTGACGATGCGCTGCGCGATGTTGAGGAGATGGCGGTCGTCGCGGAATCGCACATTGGTGAGCTCGAGCTTGCCGCCGCGCTCGACATAGACCTGAGAGGGGCCGTTGACCATGATGTCGCTGATCGAGTCGTCGGCGAGCAGGGGCTCGAGCGGCCCGAGCCCGAGCATGTCGTTGAGCAGCAGGGTGACGAGATCGCGCTGCTCCTTCAGATTGAGGTGGATCTTCTCCTGAACGAGCAGTTCGCCGACCACTTCGCCGACCTGATCGCCGAGCTCGGTCCGCGGCAGTTCGCTCGCCGCCTGCGGGTCGATATGCTCCATGAGCAGGGGCTGCACCCGCTCTTTTGCCTCGAGCACGCTGTTGACGCTCGGATTCGTCGGTTCCGGCATCAGCGGGTCATCGTCGGTGCCCACCGATTCGATGAGATCGTTGAGCAGGAAGGTCGCGAGATCGCAGACTTCGGCCTCGCCGATCTCGACCCCGCGTTCGGCCGCCGACTTGCGCACGAACTCCTCGACATGAACGGCGAGATCGGCGCGCTCGCTCATGCGCACTTCCTCCGGCGTGAAGTGGTTCCGGATCTCGCTTTCCAGAAACTCCGTCAACCGATCGAGGTCGGACTCCGCACCGGGGCCGTCCGCTTGCGGCGCACGGTCCGTGTCAAGAACCGCAACCGCCTCGCCGGGAGGGGTGGCGGCAGGCGGTGCGATGGTTTCCACCTTTGCCGCGGCATCGCCGGTTCCTTCACCGCCGGCACGACCGAAGCCGGCGCCCATGCGCCGGCCTTGTGGTGCCCGTCGTGCGAAGGGATTTTGTCTCATGAGCCCTTACGGAACAATTTGCTCAGGATCGAGGTCTTCGCTCCGGCTTCCGTGTCGCCGGCGAGCGCCCGCGCCAGAGACCGCAGTTCCTTGACCGGTTTCGCGCCCGGCACGGCCTGCGGCAGCGGACGGCCCCTCTTCGCCGCGGCGAGAGCCGACTTGCGATCAAGCGGGACCACGATGTCGATCTCGCGTTCGACCGAGGCCTCGAAGTCTTTCTGACTCACCTCCTGCTGCGCCTGCGGCGGCACCTTGTTGGCGACCAGGTGGATGCGCGCCTGGGGGGCTTTTTCCTTGGCGAAGGACAGGAGACGAATCGTGTCGCGGGTGGCCGCGAGCGTCAGTTCCGTGACGATCACGAGATCGCTCAGAGGCTCGAGCAGACCGGGATGGGTGCCGGCCACCGTGCGCGGGAGGTCGAGAAGCAGGAGGTCGAAGCTGTCCGAAAGCGAGTCGTGAAGATGCGACAACGCCGCCGGATCGGGTGTCATCGGGTCGCCCAGCGGGGCTTCGGCCCCGAGCACCGAGAGATGGTCGGTGACCTTGAGCGTGGCCCTCTCGATGAACAGCGAATCGACACGATTGGGGTTCTCCAGGGCATCGCAGAGCCCGCGGCCGGGCTCGAGATCGAAGGTCAGCGCGGCGGTTCCGAAATGCAGGTCGAGATCGAGCAGCGCCACCTTCACCTTCTGCTCTTCGGCGAGAATCCAGCCCAGACCGGTGGCGAGCGTGCTCGTTCCGACGCCGCCGCGGACCCCGACCACCGCGACGCTGCGTTTCTCGCTCGGCTCGGGCTCCGCCTGCTCCTGCGGCTCTTCGGCCATCGTCGACAGCGCGAGAAGGACCGATTCGCGCAACAGCGTCGGATCGAGAGGCTTGAGGAGATAGTCGTGGATGCCGGAGCTCAGAAGGTCGCGATAGAGCCGCACATCGTTCAGGGTGCCGATCGCGAGCACCACGGTGCCGCGCTCGCAGACATCGGCGAGCGCATTGATATCGGCCAGCGGGTCCGACGATTCCGCCAGATCGACGATGAGAAACTCCGGTGAACGCATCACCGACAAGGAGCGCACGGCATTGGCGATGCCGCCCTTGTGAATGCGTTCCGCCTGCCAGCCCTGTTCCCGGGCCAGGGCCTCGAGAAGCTGAGCCGTCTCGGTGTCGCTCACATAGGCGCCGAAGGGCTCGCGCTCCGCGTTTTCCATCTCTGCGATCGCCGTCGCACCGGCCATAGCACGTCTCCTGACTAGTTGCCGCCGCTGCTGCCGCCGCCGCCCGAGCCGCCGAAGCCGGAGCTGCCGCTCTTCGTGTTCTTCGGGGCGACGAGTACGGGCGTGTCCTCCCGCCACAGGCGGATTCCCTGCGCCGCCTTTTCGGCGTTCGGAGGCGCGTCCTCGGCACCGGTAAGAAGGTCGCGCGGATTGGCGACCATCTGTCCGAGATTGATGACATTGGCGCAGCCGAATTGCGGGGAGCTCGCATTCATGTAGTTGCGCGTCGCATGCATCACCGTGCTGGGGCATTGCGGCGGCGTGACGATGAAACGGTCGACGATCAGAAGCGCACCGCCCGAGGCCGGCACCTGCGGCGTCGTCGCCGGCGGTGCGGACAGCGCAAGGCCGCTCTCGCGCAGCGCATCGGCGACGGCTGCCGCGGCATCGGCCGGATAGTCGGGCGCGGTGACGAGCGAAATCGTGTCGCCGTAACCGGCATCGATATCGCTGAGGAATGTGTTCAGCGAAGCCCGCGCATCGGGCGTGAACCCTTCGCCGCCCGGCAAGGCGTGGCTGAGACGGACGAGGTGAACCTCGTTGCGGGCCACCTTCGCGGCGCCGTCATATCGCGCCACCTGGGTGCATCCCGCGGCGAGCAGGAGCGCAAGCCCGGTGGCTGCCGCCCGGATCAGGATATGGCTGTGTCGGAGCATGTTCGACCCCTCATCATTTCAACTGGAAACCGGCCCGGCCGACGAGCGTCGGTCCTTCCCGGCCGGCTCCCGGCGCCTCCAGGGTACGCGGCGTGTAGGTGATGGTGCGGTTGCGCAGATAGCGATCGAGGTCGCTTGGCCGCGTTTCGCCGTCGGTCGGCAGGGCGATGCGACGGGCATCGACCGGCTTGACGATATAGGGCGTGGTCACCACCACGAGTTCGGTCTCGTCATTGCGGAACGCATCCGAGCGGAACAGCGGACCGAGGATCGGCAGATCGCCGAGAATGGGCAGCTTGCGCACGTCCTGGCTGAGATTGTTCTGCAGCAGGCCGGCGATGGCGAAGCTCTGGCCGCTGCCGAGCTCGACCGTGGTCTCGACCCGTCGCGTCGACAGTGAGGGAACCGAGATCCCCTGCACGCTGACCGCGCCGGCGGAACTCAACTGGCTCACCTCGGGGGCGACGCGGAGGCTGATCTTGTTGGCGCTCTCGACGATCGGCGTGAAGGCGAGACGGACGCCGAACTCCTTGAACTGGATGCCGATCTGGCCAATATCCTGGGGCACCGGGACCGGGAATTCGCCGCCGGCGAGGAAGGTCGCGGTCTGTCCCGATACGGCGGTCAGATTGGGCTCGGCAAGGACCGAGACGAGGCCTTCGGTCTCGAGCGCGTCGAGCACCGCATTGAGCGAGACGTTCTTGGTCAGGCCGGAGAAGAGGATGCTGCTGGCGTCGGGCGCGCGAACGAACTCATTGACCGGCAGTCCGGTGACGGGATCGATGACCTTTTGCAGGATGTCGCGGCCGGTGAAGAGGCCGATGCTGGCATCGCCGATATCGAACAGCGATTCCCAGTTGACGCCGAGCTGCTTCAGGGTTGAGCGCCCGACCTCGGCGAACTTGACGCGCAGATTGACCTGGGTCGGCTGCACCACCTTCACGTGGTTGACGATTTCGACGCCGAGGACGCTTTTCGCGTAGCGCTCGGCGGCCTCGGCCATCGCCGCCGTCGGTGCGACGCCGTTCAGGAGCGCCATGCCGTTGATGAGCTGAACCGAGATGCGCGCCTCGGGGAGCAGTTTTTCATAAAGCCCGGTGAGCTGCGAAAGATTGCTCGTGACGATCAGTTTGGCGCTGTAGACGGGGCGGTCGTTGGCGCCGATGGCATAGAGCGTGGTCTCGCCCGGCGCGACGCCGAAAACATAGATGAGGCGCGGCGACTTGACCTGTACGTCGGCGATCGCCGGGCTGGCGATGAAGATGTCGCTGGCCGGCGCATCGAGACGCAGGAGCACGCCCTTGCTGACCTCGAGCGTCAGCACTTCGCCATTGGTATGGAGAGTCTCGGTCGTCGCCGTCGCCGCGCCGGGGCCGAAAAGCGTCGCCAGCGCGACGGCAAGAGAGGCTGCGATCGTCCGCATCGGGAACATCGGTCTCACTCCTTCGGCAATTCGAGCACGGAGACATCCTTGCCGCGGCTCAATTTGACGGTGACCTTGGCGCCGGGCTTGTCGACGGGCGGCAATACGGAGCTGACATCCTCGTCCCAGGTGGCGGTGATGGCCGTGTCGGCCGCCGCCGCGCCGGCGCCATCTTCTCCCGATTGCCCCGTCGCTCCGGTCTCCAGACTTCTGAGCGCTAGGCTGAGCGTTCCGAGACTTTGCGCGAGCGCGATCTTTTCCGCCGTCCGCGGCGTCACCTCGAGCGTCACCGTCTTTCCGGGCCGGGGCGTGGGGTCACCGTCGGCGCCGTTGCCGGGAGCGGTGCGGTCGTCGACCGCAAGGACGCGCAGGTTCCGGACCACGGTTTCGCTCGCCAACCGCTTCTGACGGCTGGCGTCCTCGACCTTGTGGTTGACGATCAGGTCGACATGGTCGCCCGGGAAGATGAAGCCGGCGATTCCCGTGACACTGTTGACGGGCACCGTCACCGCTCGCATGCCGGGACTGAGCGCCGCCGCGAGGAAGCCGCGCTCGCCGGGCGCGACGAGGTTCTCGCGGGTCACCGGCATCCCGGCCGCGATCGCGTAACGCACGACGTGGCCGACGAGCGCGTCGGGATTGCTCTTGCCCTCGACGAGATAGCTGTCGTGAACCCGGTCGTCGGGCCAGGATTGCCAGGTGATGTCCTCGCGGGCGACGAGTTTGCCCACCGGCAGAGCCGTGGCCGCGACGAGAATCCGCGGTGCCGTCTTCTCGGCGACGGGCGCCGGCGCCTGTGCGGACTGTGCCGGTTCACTCAAGAGGCTGCGCGCCAGCATGGCGGTTGCACCCGCCATGATCACCGCCAGCCCGATTAGCAGGATCGATCGCAAAGGCATGCACTTAGGCTCCGCTTTTCAAGATCTCCAGCCAGCTTGCCGGAAAAGCGTTAAGAATAGGTTCGGAGACCACGACGAGGCCGCCCGCCGCGATGGCGACCGCATAGGGAATCGAGGCCCTGCGTTCGGGTCCGGATGATGTCTCCGACTCGCGGTGTCGCCATCGTGACGGACGCAGCAGCAGGACGAGGGCCACCGCTCCGCCCGCCAGTGTCATGGCGACGAGGAAGCCGACGAGATGCTCGGTCCCTGCCCAGAGCGCGATGGCGGGAATCAGCTTGGCGTCGCCGCCGCCCAGCAGGTTCATCGCGAATAGGGCCAGACATGCCGCGAATGCGATTGCAAGTACAAGGAGATGCGCCTGCCAGTCGGGAACGGCTCCGACCCAGGCGGCGGGGAGGAAAAGCACGGTGGCGGCGGCCGGAATCCAGTTCGGTATGGTCCGGTCCCGCAGGTCCGTATGAACCGCTGTCGCCAAGAGAATCAGTAAAATTAGATAGAAAATCGCGTTCATTTTGCCTGATTACGCCGTGATGTCTTTGTTCTGTCCGACCGTTCATAGAAAAAAATCGTTAAGAAGGTCTGAGCACCGGGAGTGGAAACGGGAGTCGGATTTTCAATGGGCTGTCCGCCGGAGGCGATCGCCCACCATGACCGTATGCCTTGGATTTACACGGTCGGAATGATCTGAGGTGTAAAGGGCTTGACGCAGGATATGGAAGGGATGAAACGGGGCGTACCGAGAGGACCGGCGCGGGAGGAGGGGAACGAAAAGACCCCCGTCCGGAGACGGGGGTCTGTCGATTTTTTGCCGCAAAGGGGTGTTTACGGGGTCGTGCCGCCGCCGGCGCCGCTCTGAGCCGCCGTGTTCGCCGTGTTGAGCTGCGAACTCGCCGTGGTGAAGATCTGCTGCAGGCTGCCGCCGAGCGCCGTCATGGCGCCGATGGCCGCAACCGCGATCAGCGCCGCGATGAGACCGTATTCGATCGCCGTCGCGCCTTTCTGGTCCTTGCGCAGCTTCCGAATCAGTTTGAACATGAGAGTTGACTCCCGCTTTTTCCGAGTACCGATGTCGGGAGCATGAGGCGAAGAGATTGAGAATACGTTAACAGAAAACGGCAAGGAAAAGGGTGTTCTACATTTAAGGAGTCCAGTAAAAGTCGAATGAAATTGTCTCAATCCATCAATCCGGCGAGCGGGCCGGATGCCGCCCGGCGGCGCACGCCACCCCCGGGGGGCGTGGCCGGGACGCTGGAAACGGCCGACGGACTCGCGCTTCGGCTCATGTGCTGGCGGCCCGGACGGGTGTGCCGCGGTACGGTGCTCGTGGTGCCCGGGCGGACGGAATATATCGAGCGCCATTTCGAGACCGCCGCCGATCT
>CAZAEP010000119.1:0-7811 GCA_964484045.1 uncultured Sphingomonadales bacterium | reverse complement strand
CGGGTGACGGAGAAAGAGGGCCGGCGGGGAACGCCGGGAAAAGGGGCCGTCGAAGAACGAGCCCCCCTACTCCCCGGCCTCGACATAGATTTCGCCGCCCTTCTCGCGAAACTCTTCCGCCTTCTCGCGCATGGCGGCTTCGGGATCCGGGAGCGGTGCGGCCCCGGCCTCCGGGTCCGCGCCCGCGAGGCTCCCGCCGGCGTCGTTCTGCAGCTTCGCAAACGCGCGAATCTCCTGTGAAATTGCCATCGAGCAGAATTTGGGGCCGCACATGGAGCAGAAATGCGCCGCCTTGTGCGCCTCCTTGGGCAGCGTCCGGTCGTGGAATTCGCGCGCCCGCTCGGGGTCGAGCGAGAGGTTGAACTGATCCTCCCAGCGGAACTCGAAGCGGGCGCGGGAGAGTGCGTCGTCGCGGTATTTCGCCGCCGGATGCCCCTTGGCGAGATCGGCCGCATGGGCGGCGATCTTGTAGGCGATGACCCCTTCCTTCACGTCATTGCGGTCGGGCAGCCCGAGATGCTCCTTGGGCGTCACATAGCAGAGCATGGCGGTGCCGAACCAGCCGATCATGGCCGCCCCGATGGCCGAGGTGATATGGTCATAGCCCGGTGCGATGTCCGTCGTCAGCGGCCCGAGCGTGTAGAACGGCGCGCCGTGGCAGGCTTCGAGCTGCTTCGTCATGTTCTCCCTGATCTTGTGCATCGGCACATGGCCGGGGCCCTCGATCATCACCTGACAGCCGTGCTTCCACGCGACTTCCGTGAGCTCGCCGAGCGTCTTGAGTTCCGCGAACTGCGCGGCGTCATTGGCGTCCGCGATCGAGCCCGGCCGAAGCCCGTCGCCGAGCGAGAAGGCGACGTCATAGGCCGCCATGATCTCGCAAATCTCCTCGAAGCGCTCGTAGAGGAAACTCTCCTTGTGATGCGCGAGGCACCATTTGGCCATGATCGAACCGCCGCGGGAGACGATGCCGGTGACGCGGTTCGCGGTCAGCGGGATGAAGGGCAGGCGGACGCCGGCGTGAATCGTGAAATAATCGACGCCCTGTTCCGCCTGCTCGATCAGCGTGTCGCGGAAGACCTCCCATGTGAGGTCCTCGGCGACGCCGCCGACCTTCTCCAGCGCCTGATAGATCGGCACCGTGCCCACCGGCACCGGCGCATTGCGGATGATCCATTCGCGCGTGGTGTGGATATGGCGCCCGGTGGACAGATCCATGATCGTATCGGCGCCCCAGCGGATCGCCCACACCATCTTCTCGACCTCCTCCGCGACCGAGGAGGCGACGGCGGAATTGCCGATATTGGCGTTGATCTTGACCAGGAAATTGCGGCCGATGATCATCGGCTCGGATTCCGGATGGTTGATGTTGGCGGGAATGATGGCCCGCCCCGCGGCCACCTCCGACCGCACGAATTCGGGCGTGATCTCGTCGGGAATATTCGCTCCGAAGCCCTCGCCGTCGTCGCGGTCGAGCACCGCGCGGGCCTGCGCCCGGCCGAGATTTTCGCGGATGGCGATGAACTCCATCTCCGGGGTGACGATGCCGGCGCGGGCGTATTCGAGCTGCGTCGGCCGCCGCCCGGGCTTCGCCCGCAGCGGCGGGCGCCGTCCGGGAAATTCCGGCGCCCGGGAACGCGCGCTCACATTGCCGTCGTCCTCGGGACGAACGGGCCGCCCCTCATATTCCTCGACATCGCCGCGCTCGGCGATCCAGGGCGCGCGCAGAGGAGCGAGCCCGCGCGCAATATCGATCTCGGCCTCGGGATCGCTGTAGGGCCCGGAGGTGTCATAGACCACGACCGGCGGTTCGCCGGCGGAAGGATGGAGCGTGATCTCGCGCATCGGCACGCGAATGTCGGAACGCGAACCGGTGACGTGGACCTTGCGCGACGCCGGCAGGGGGCCGGTGGTGACGCTGAAGGGTCTGGGACTGTCTGGCATGGCGCTGTCTCCTTGGCTGTCCACACGCATCAAGAAGACCAGGCACGAAGAGGAAACGGCCAAGCCCGCCGGCACCACCGCACCAGGCCCTTTCGGACCGCAGCGGTCGTCTCCGGCGCGCGTCCAATCCCTTCGCAGGTCTTACCCTGGTCAGGTTCAAAGGGTCGCAGCGATCGCGCCCCGGAACCGCGCGCGTCGCCGCCTCTCAGCCACCGGCCCCCGCGCCGTCGCCCGGGCATGCTTCCGCACGCCGAACCGACGGCGCTTCCCGGGCCGCAAGGCTCCCCCAGGAACGCTGTCGGTCAATGTGCCCTTTCCCGCCTCCTGCCGCAAGGGTCCGCTGCGGCGGCGTCGAACCAGCGGGCGGCCGAAATGGCCGCCCGGGTCGGTCGACGCGCTCAGCGTGGCTTGAGCGGCGCCAGCTGCATCGTCTTGGTCTTCACGCACTCGACGCGGAAGCTCTTCACCGGACCCTTGATGGGACGCGGCGCGAGAATCTCGACGCGATACCAGCCGGCCAGGACCTGCGGGCCGCCGGCGCCTCCCTTGGCCGCAAGATGCTTCGGCGCCGGAGCCACCGAAGGCTGCCATGTCGACAACTGATGTCTCCCCGCCTCGACGAACTTCCAGGTCGTGGTCGTCGACCGCTCGCCACGGTCGTTCACGAAACGGAAGGAGACGGTGGTCGGGCGCGACGTGGTAACGAATCCGCTGACCTTCAGAGTCGCCGGACAGCGGCCCCGAAACCGCGTCGGAGAAACCGTCGTTTCCACCTTGGTGACGGCCGCGGCGACCTTCGCGCTCTTCGGCACCTGCTGGCGTGGCGGCGGCGCCTCGTATTGAAGCGTGACGCGCCAGCCGTACTTGACGCGGTCGATTCCGCTCACCGTAAAGTGCTTCGGACGGAAGCCGAGCATCGATTCCAGACGATGCGACAGGTCGGGGTCCAGTTGCTTCTGCACCATCGATGCGACGGCCTTGCGCGTCTTTGCCCGTGAGAATTCGGCACGCAGGGTCGAACCGACAAGGGCCGTAAGCGCAGTCTGATGCCATACGGTTACCGCCGAACAGACACCGGGCGCCAGTTTGCACAGGACATTGGCCGGCTGCAGATGTCCGGCGAAGGCGGCGTCAAGGACCTTGTACCCGATCCGGCCGTCCACGACCGCTGGGCGCAAGACCAGCCGGGCACGCGGATTGTTGATCTGGATGTCCCGTTCGATCTTGAGCGAACATTCCTTCCATGACCCGTTCAACTTGCGCCTCAGACAGCGCCCCTTGATCTCGTGGCCGCTGTCCTCGAACGGCATGCGGACCAGAAATCTGGAGTGGTCCTTCTTGTCCGGCGAAACCGAGATCGACCGGCTGCGCAGATCATCGACATAGTATCGCCATTGGCGCACGCCCCCGACGGTCGCACTGACCTCGGGTACGGTCAGCGAAACGGTGCGACCATCGGGAAGGCGCAGCCGGCTCTGCTGATCGAGCCAGGAATTGCCGTGCTTCTTGCCGTAATTGTCGAGCACGAGACTCGATTTCGCGAGCGCCTTGAGAAAGGCCGCGCCCATCTGCGAATCACTGATGACGAGTTGCGCCTCTCCCGCATCCGCCGGTCCGGTGGACAATGCGGCCGCGAATATGCCGCCAAGCACGAAGGCGCCCGTTGACCTGCGAACGTCTGGCGGTAACCTTCTCATGAGATTTCCCCTCCTATTTCATCCTTCCCGCCGGCGGAATTATGCCGCATTTTCTGCACGCGGCAAAATCATGCACCCGCCGCGACGCACCCTGGCGGACAGCCCTGAACTGACGCTGAATGGCCGGTTTCCTGACATTCAGGGAGGCGCCGCAGAAGGCGCTGCGACGCCTCGAGGCGGAAGGTCGCCTGCGCCGGGGCCGGAGCGGTGGCGGGACGCACGTGCCTCCCAGCGCAAGGAGCGGCTCCAACGAGGCGCGCGGGAAGGATTCCGCGAGTCGCGGCGTTGTCCTGACGAGATGGCGACACGCTGCGGCCGCCATCGCGACGATGTCAACGCATGAGGAAGGAGACCCCGATGCGCATGATCAAAGGCCTGACCGCCATTGCCCTCTTTCTGCCCTGGTCGGCGATTGCCCTCGCCCAGGACAGCAGCCCGCAACCCGCACCGGCGCCGGTTCCGCCCGAAGCCCAACCGCCGTCGGCCGGCCATGGTCTGCGCGGCGATCTCCGCGATGCCTTCCAGGATGCGCATGAGGAGTTCCGCGAAACGGCGCATGAGGCGCGGCGCGATTTCCGCGATACCGCGCGCGACGCCCGCGAAGAGTTCCGCGAGACGGCGCGCGAGACGCGTCACGATTTCCGCGACACGGTGCGTGACACGCGGGAGGAGATCCGCGCCGCCGGGGGCGACAGGAACGACATCCGCGACGCCCTGAGAGATGCGCGCGAAGAGTTCCGCGAGACCGCCAGAGAGGCTCGACGCGATGCCCGCGATACGGTGCGCGACGCCCGCAGGGAAGCCCATGAGACGGTGCGCGAGGCCCGCCGGGATGTCCGCGACACGGTGCGTGACACACGGGAAGAGGTGCGCGATGCCGTCGCCGATGCCTCCGACAAGGCGAAGGCACGCGCCGCCGGGCATCGTGACGCGGTGCGCGACAAGCTGAGCGATCGTCGGGATCGCGTCCGCGACCGCGCCCGCGACCGGCGGGACCGGGTCAGGGACCGGGCACGCGATCGCCGCGATCACGTCCGCGATCGGGTGCGCAGCCGGGGACAGGCGGTGCGCCGGCGCGTGCGCGGCCACCGCGGCGGCTGATGCGGCGTCAGGGGCCGCAGCGGCAAAAGGGGGATGCGGGAGGCGGTGCCTCCCGCATCCTCATTGGGGGTGACAGCTGCAGCGATCGAGACCCGTGTCCCGACAGGCCCTGATCACACGCAACAGCCCCTCTGTGTAATTGCGGTATCTGGTCTGTCCCTTCTCGATCACCACTTCGAGCGCAGCCTCGCCATGCGCCGCCGCCGGCGCGAGCTCGAGGGCTTCGCCGGCCGGCTCGGGCCCTTGGGCACCGCGCTCATCCGCTTGGGTCCCGCGGGGCTGGTGAAGGCGCTCAATGAGCGGTTCGCACGAGATGCCAGACCGCCTTTGTGGACGGTCAATCCTCCGTCACCGGCAGGCGGGCGCCGTGACGGACCTGCAGGATGACGACCCGATCGGCATCGACGGTGAAGAGGATGCGGTAATTGCCGATGATCAGATGGCCGATTTCGAGACCGTCGAGACCGTCCTCGGGCGCCAATGGGCAGCGCTCCGGCATGGCGGCGAGCGCCTTCATCCTGGCCTTGAGGGTAGTCACGAACCGCCGTCCCGCCGCCGGACTGTCGAGGGCGATGAAGTGGAGGATGTTGTCGAGATCGGCCTCGGCGGTTGCGGTGATGACGACCTTGCGGCTCATGCCGGACGGCGGGTGCCTGAGCGCTTCCCCGTACCGAGATGCCGGGCCTCGAGCTCGCCGAGTGCGTCATCGACGTCACGCACGCGGCCGGCCCGATAGTCGGCGATGCCGCGGCACAGTTCCATCAGCCGGTCCGCCTCTTCCGCGCGGGCGAGAAGGCGCTGATAGGATCGCGCATCCTGAACCACGATCTCCGCCTGGCCGTTGACGGTCAGCACCGCCGCCCGGCCGGTCTTTTTGAGCCGCGCGATCGACTCCCGCGTGGTGCGCTGGAATTCGGTCAGCGACTGGATGTCCTCGAGATGGATAGGCATGCAAGCCTCTATGTGAATAAGCAGTGAATTACATGCTACATGAAATACCCCGGCACGCGCAAGTCCGATGCCCTGACGACCTGCCGAGCGGCGCCCCTCTCCCATCACCACCCGCAATCTCGCTGTGCGCCTGGCCGTCATTGACGGCGGCAAGGTGAAGGCGGAACTAAAGGACGTGGGCCAAGCCGGCCAGCGGTCGTTGCAGCGCAGGCTGGCGGCGCTGCCGCCGATTCCCGAAAAGCCGCCGCTGCGCCCCGAGGGGTCCGATGCGGCGCTCCTAGCGATCGCCCGGCAGATCACCTTTCCCTCCGATGCGCGGCCCCATATCGATGATGTCCGCGCCGACCTCGAGGCGACCAAGTCCGTGAAGGCCCCGAAGCTCTGAGAGACCGGCCACGAGCGGGCGATGCCGGCAGGCGTCGTCCGCGCCGCCGGGTGGGCTGCGAATGCGGCGTTATTCGCCGGCCGGCGCAGCCTCGGCCATGACCCGGCGCAGATTTTCCAAGGTCGCGCGAAGCTCCGACCAGCCGTCCTCCGAGAGCGCCGCTTCCGGGGTCGTGAACTGAATCTGATAGCTGCACTGATCGGCGCCGAAGAAGGCCAGCGTCTCCCGCCGGTATTCCTCGCCCGCCTCGGCGAGCCTGCTCGAGGCAATGAGCCCGCCCGCATTCCCGCTCAACTCACCCAGCGGCTCGACGGCACAGCTCAAAGCGGCTTCGGCGCAGGCCGCCTCGGTCTCGCGTGCCGCCTCGTTCCAGTATCGGACCTCCGCTTCGCCCCGCGGCGGAACGGTCGCCAGCCGCGCCCCGCCGACGAGCAGCAGGCCGAGGCTCTCCTCATGCACGAAGGCCAGGCGATAGCCGGGCATGATCGCTTCGAACTCGGCGGCAAGGAACGGATTTTCCGCCGCCGCGGGACCAAGATCGCGCCAGCCCGAAAGCCCCGTGAGCGTCGCCTCCATGCGCGAAAAGGCGCACAGGTCGATCGAGGCGAGGCGTCCACCCGGCGAAACCGGGGCGGCGCCCGTCACGGCCAGAACGGCGGCTAGAATGGCGGCGATCATGAAAGGCTCCCTTCTCTCCCGGTCGACGGCGGGGATCTCCCCCTTCTTGCAGCAGGCGCCGACTCGACCTGCCCATATTAGTAAAGATTTAATAAAATAAAATGGTTAACATGTATTAACCTTAACGCGAATCAACCTTGCGGCGGAAGGCATGCTCCGTCGTATGCGAGGGGTCGTGAAGCGTGCGTGCGGCACCGGTGCGGACGAACCCATGCGCGAGATAGAAGGCATGCGCCTCGACGAACCGGGTATCCGACCACAATTCGATCCAACGCGCGCCGTGCCGTCGGGCCGCCTGCTCGACCAGGGCCAGAAGCCGCGAGGCCAGCCCCCGCCGTCGGGCTTCAGGGGCCACATAGAGGCGCTTGAGCTCGATCCTGTCCGCGTCGATCGGCACCTGACCGATGCAGCCGACGATCACGCCCGCCGCCTCGGCGACCCAGAAACGGCCGCCGCGCGTCCGGAAGTGGCGCGCCACCTGCGGCAGATCGGCGTCGAGTCCGGGCAGATCCATGACACAGCCGTCATAATCGGAAAAACAGCGCGCGATGAGCGCGATCACCGCCGGCGCATCGGCGTCCGACGCCTCGCGGATGGTCAGGTTCTCTGCCGGCGGTGCCGCCCGCGGTGTCGCCATATCCGCCACTGCCCTCCCCTCGATGCAACCGGGGCCGGTTTCTCCGACCGCTCCGGTTTTCCTCCATAGCGAAAAGCGGCCGGGGCGGGAAGCGCTGCCGGCGCTGCCATGCAAAAACCGCGGGGACAGGATCCCCGCGGCCGCAGCGTTTCCCGGCGAAGAGCGCGCACTCAGCGCGAATAGAACTCGACCACCAGATTGGGCTCCATCTGCACCGGATAGGGCACCTCGTCGGGCGTCGGCACGCGCACGAAGGTGGCCTTGAAGCCGTCCACGGTGATGTATTCCGGTACGTCGCGCTCGGGGCTCTGCTGCGCCTCGAGGACCAGCGGCATCTGCCGCGACTTCTCGCGCACCTCGATGACGTCGCCCTCGCGCACGAGATAGCTCGGAATATTGACCCGTCTGCCGTTCACCA
>CAZAEP010000118.1:0-7922 GCA_964484045.1 uncultured Sphingomonadales bacterium | reverse complement strand
GCCTTCCCGGGTTCGACCGCGGATCGTGGAGCCCCTGCGGAGCGTGTGGAGACAAGTCGATGGCGAAGCCCAACAGCATCAAGATCAAGCTCGTCAGCAGCGCGGGCACCGGCTACTTCTACGTCACCAAGAAGAACCCGCGCACCATGACCGAGAAGTTCACCGTGCGCAAATACGACCCGGTGGTGCGCAAGCACGTCGAATTCAAGGAAGCCAAGATCAAGTAGGTCGTCGCGCACGGCGCACGTGCGAAGCGGACAGCACGCACGCCGACCGCGCCGTGCGTCAGTGGCCGTTCGCCCCCGAGGCCGCGGACAGCTCGCCGTCCTCGGCAAGGGCGACGCGATTGCGCCCCGCATTCTTGGCATCGTAAAGCGCCATGTCCGCCTTCTCGATGAGCTGGCCGCCGGTCGTCACCGCAGGATCGAGCCCGGCGAGGCCGATGCTCACGGTCACCGGGACCTCGATCCCTCCCGAAAGCGAGAAGGGCGGACTTTCGATGGTCTGCCGCAGACGCTCGGCGATGCGGAACGCGTCCTCGAGTTCGGTGTCCGGCATGACGACGACGAATTCCTCGCCCCCGTAGCGCGCGGCGAGATCCACGCCGCGCACATTGCGCGCGAGACGTTGACCGAATTCCTGCAGCACCTCGTCGCCCACCGCATGGCCGTGCGTGTCGTTGATCGCCTTGAAATGATCGATGTCGATCATCGCCAGCGACAGAGGCTTGTGGTTGTGCCGCGCCGTGCGGATCAGGGTTTCGAGATGGCTGGTCAGATAGTGGCGATTGTAGAGCGCCGTGACGGCGTCCGTCATGGCGAGCTGCATGGAGGCGTGGAAGTTTTCCCACAGCCTGTCGGCATAGCGCTTGCGGCGGATCTGCGTACGCACGCGCGCCACCAGTTCCAGCCGCTCGACGGGACGGATGAGATAGTCGTTCACCCCCATCTCGAGCGCGCGCAGAAGCTGCCGCGAACCATGCTCCCCTTCATCGACGACGACCAGGATCGGCACCTGCCGTGTCTCCTCGAAATTGCGCAGTCTCGAGCAGATCCGGAGCCCGTCGGTGTCCTTCATCGAAAGGGACACGATAACGAGGTCGTAATTCTTCTCGCGCACCCGCTCGGCGACGTTCTCGCCGCCGGACAGATGCGACACGCTGGCCATGGACTCGATCGCGCGCGCCATTCGTGCCGCCGATTTCTCGTTGTCTTCGACGATCAGCACCGAGGTGTTCGTCGGATCGAAGCGCTCGAGGTCCTCTTTTGCTTCCCTGTTCAGACCGAGCGCGGCGCCGGTGCATTCGCGATTGCGCAGTTCGTCGACCATCAGCTTGAGACGGACGAGCGAGCGCACGCGGGCAAAGAGCGCCACATCGTCCACCGGCTTGGTGAGAAAGTCCTCGGCGCCGGCCTCGAGCCCCGCCACCTTGTCGCTGATCTGATCCAGCGCCGTGACCATGATCACCGGGATATGGGTCGTGCTCTCTTCCTGCTTGATGCGGCGACAGACCTCGAAGCCGTTCATGCCCGGCATCATCACGTCGAGAAGCACCACATCGGGCCGCTCGCGTTGCACGATTTCGAGCGCATCGGGGCCGGACGTGGCGCACAGGACGTCGAAATACTCGCTGCTCAGCTTGGCCTCGAGCAGCTTGACATTGGGCAGAACATCATCGACGACGAGGACGCGTGCCGTCATTGAGCGTCACCGAGATAGCTGCGAATGGTCTCCAGAAAATGGCTGACCGAAATCGGCTTGGCGATATAGGCCTCGCAGCCTCCTTCACGAATCTTTTCCTCGTCTCCCTTCATCGCGAAGGCGGTGACGGCGATCACCGGAATATCGCGCAGTTCCTCGTCCTCCTTGATCCATTTCGTCACTTCGAGCCCCGACACTTCCGGCAACTGAATATCCATCAGAATGAGGTCGGGACTGTGCGTGCGCGCAAGCTCCAGCGCCGCCATCCCGTCGCGGGTCTGAATTGTCTGGTAATCGTGCGCCTCGAGAAGATCGCAAAACAGCTTCATGTTGAGCTCATTGTCCTCGACGACGAGAATCTTCTTCGACATGATCCCTCAGATGGTCTTCGCGTTTTGCATTGCGTTCCGGCGGCCCCTCGAGAAGCCGGACTTCCGAGCCCCCGGCCGACCGGCCCTCTCCGGACGACCTTAGTGCTCATGCAGCCGACCCTAGTTGGTCATTCCTAAGGAATGGTTTACCGCATTAACGATGAATCCCCAATGGAGGATCACGGGCGGAAGCGCATGGGCTCCACCTTCGTTGCGGTTTGCAACTCACTCGCTCGCTTTCCGCAAGAGCACGGCAATGCAGTGGGAATCGCCGACCGGCATGACGCGGCAAGTCCTGCCGCCGACGGCTTGACTTGCCGACTCATGACGGGCGCACGGTCGGCCTCGGTCGCGCGGAGGCGGCGGCTTTCCCCGGCTGGCATGAAACATGCTTCGGACGCAGGGCGGGGTCAACCGGAACCGATCAGCGGAGCGAGGACAGAATGACGCAACCGGCTGTACTGACGAAAGACCTGACGCTGCCGCGCCTGGCACTGGATGGCGGCATGGCGGCACGGCTCGGATCCGTCGCCAAACGCACGCTGCGGCGCTCGCCCGAGGATGCCCATCTCCTGAGCGAACTCCTCGATTTCGCGGCCGCCGCCGAGCAGCGTCTCGCCGAGCAGCGCGAACGCATCGCCTATCTCGAAAGTCTCGCCCAGACCGACGAGTTGACCGGAATCGCCAATCGTCGCGGTTTCGAGCAGTTCCTCAAGACCGCGCTTGCCGCGGCCCATCGCCACGAGGAGCAGGGTCTCGTAGGATTTTTCGATCTCGATCACTTCAAGGAGATCAACGACAGATACGGTCACACCGCCGGCGACGCCGTGCTGCGCCATGTCGCCGATCTCCTGACGAGAGCCGTGCGCGCCTTCGACTGCGCGGCGCGTCTGGGCGGGGACGAATTCGCGGTCGTGCTGACCCGCTCGAGGCCGCTCGGCGGAACCCGGCGCCTCAGGGCCCTGCAGGACGAGATCAATGCCAGCGTCGTTCATTACGACGGCGCGCGGATCCCGATCTCGGTCAGCCTCGGCATCGATGTCTTCGGCGGCGAGGACGATCTGCGCACCCTGCTCTTCCGCGCCGACCGCGCCATGTATCGCGACAAGCGCACGCGCAAGGCGTCGCACGCCTGACCGCTCCGGGCACGGTGCCGCGCGCCGCTTCAATCCGACGGAAAAATGCTCTAAGGGTCGCTCATCCATAACAGTCGAAGGAGCGGTTCATGTCGGTGGAGGACAAACTCGCACAGCTCGGCATCGTGCTGCCGGAGCCGACCAGGGCACTGGCCAACTACGTTCCCTATGTGCAGAGCGGACGTCTGGTCAGCATTTCCGGACAGATTCCGATGACGGCGGACGGGCCGCTCGTCGGCAAGGTCGGCGCCGATCTCGATCTCGCCCAGGCGGTGGAGGCGGCGCGGCTGTGCGCCATCGGCATCATCGCACAGGCGAAGGCCGCCGCCGGCGGCGATCTCGAGCGCGTGGCGCGGATCGTGCGGCTCGGCGGGTTCGTCAACTGCGTCGACGGCTATGCCGATCAGCCCAAAGTGATCAACGGCGCCTCCGATCTCATGGTCGCGGTCTTCGGAGAGAAGGGGCGGCATTCACGCTCCGCGGTCGGGGTCAACGCCCTGCCGCTTGGTGTTCCGGTCGAGATCGACGCCCTCATCGAACTGGCCTGACGCCCCCTCGCGGCGTCCGACGGACCAGAGGCATGGATGAAGAGCCTGTCCGCACGCGCCTGATCGCCGCTCTGGGCGACATCGACGCCGACGCCTGGGACACCTGCGCCGGCGCGGACAATCCCTTCGTCCGCCACGCCTTTCTCGCCGCTCTCGAGGAGACGCGGGCGGTCGCGCCCGAGACCGGCTGGCTGCCGCAGCATCTCGTCGTGGAGGACGCCGGCGGCGCCCTGCTCGCCGCCATGCCCTGTTATCTGAAAAGCCATTCGCTTGGCGAATACGTCTTCGACCAGGGCTGGGCCGAGGCCTATGACGCCGCTGGCGGGCGCTACTATCCGAAGCTTCAGGTCGCCGTCCCCTTCACCCCTGTCACCGGACCGCGGCTCCTTGTGCGCCCGGATGCATCGCGTGCGGAGCTCGCCGCCATGCTGCTCGAAGCGGGAACGGCGCTGATGACGCGCCGCGGGGCCTCCTCGCTGCATCTCACATTCCTGCCCGAGGGCGAGGCCGCCTATGCGGCCGACGCCGGATTCCTGCTGCGCACCGATCAGCAATTCCACTGGCACAATCGCGGTTACCGGAGCTTCGATGATTTTCTCGCCGATCTCGCCTCCCGCAAGCGCAAGCAAATCCGGCGCGAGCGGCGCGCGGTCGCCGAGGCGGGACTCTGCCTCGACGTCATCGAAGGGGCGGATATCCGGGAGTCCGACTGGGACGCCTTCTTCGCCTTCTATACCGATACCGGCGCGCGGAAATGGGGGCGCCCCTATCTCAACCGCGACTTCTTCTCGCTCATCGGCGCGCGGATGGCGCACGCGATCGTCCTCGTACTCTGCTTTCGCGAGGCGCGTGCGATCGCCGGCGCGCTTCATTTCCGCGGCGGCGACACGCTCTATGGACGCTATTGGGGCTGCCTCGAATATCATCCGGCGCTGCATTTCGAGGCCTGCTACTATCAGGCCATCGACTATGCGATCGCACACGGGCTGCAGCGCATCGAGGCCGGCGCGCAGGGACCGCACAAGATCGTCCGCGGCTACGAGCCGGTACGGACCTGGTCCGTCCACCGCTTCGCCGACCCGCGTCTGCATGCCGCTGTCGCCGACTATCTCGCTCATGAACGCACGGAGGTTGCCGCGGCGATGACGGCGCTGCGCCGCCACCTGCCTTATAAAGCCCGGGGACGTGATACGGATTGATATCGGCTAATTCGTATCACGTCCCCCCAATTCGCAACGGGCGCCCGATGCCGACATAGGTGAAGCCCTCGGCCTGCGGCTCGCCGCGGCTGTAGACATTGCGCAGATCGACGAGAAGCGGCGTCTTCATCAGCTCGCGCGCCCGAGCGAAGTCGAGCGCCCGGAACTGGTTCCATTCGGTCAACAGCACGAGCGCATCGGCGCCCTCCATCGCCGCATAGGCATCATCGCAGAAGATGACGCCGTCGAAATGCTTCGCCGCCTCCTCCATGCCGGCGGGATCATGGGCGCGGATCGTCGCCCCCGCCGCCTGCAGGGCGGGGATGATGTCGAGGCTCGGCGCCTCGCGCATGTCGTCGGTATTGGGCTTGAAGGTGAGCCCGAGAACGGCGATCGACTTGCCGTCGACCGCGCCGCCGCAGGCGGCGATGATGCGCGCGGCCATCGCCTTCTTGCGCGCATCATTGACCGCGACCGTCGCCGACACGATGCGGAGTGGCGTCCCGGCCTCCTCGGCGGTGCGCAGGAGCGCCAGCGTGTCCTTGGGAAAGCAGCTTCCGCCATAGCCCGGGCCCGCGTGCAGGAACTTGGCGCCGATGCGCCCGTCGAGCCCGATGCCGCGCGCCACGTCCTGCACGTCGGCGCCGACCTTCTCGCACAGATCGGCGATCTCGTTGATGAAGCTGATCTTGGTGGCGAGAAAGGCGTTGGCCGCATATTTGATGAGCTCGGCGCTTTCGCGACTGGTGAAGAGGATCGGCGTCTCGTTGAGGAAGAGCGGCCGATAGAGCTCGCGCATCACCGCCCGCGCCTCGTCGCTCTCGACCCCGACGACGACCCGGTTGGGGCGCATGAAATCCTCGATCGCCGCCCCCTCGCGCAGGAACTCCGGGTTCGAGGCGACATCCCACGCCTTGTCCGGCGCCCGCTCCTTCAGGATCGCCTCGATACGCCGTCCGGTGCCGACCGGCACCGTCGATTTCGTCACCACCACGGTATAGCCGTAGAGGAGATCGGCGAGTTCCTCCGCCGCGGCGAAGACATAGGACAGGTCCGCGTGCCCGTCGCCGCGCCGCGAGGGCGTGCCGACGGCGATGAAGACGGCGTCCGACGCCGCCACCGAATCGGCCATCCTGGTCGTGAAATCGAGACGACCGGCGGCGCTGTTGCGCTCGATCAGGGCATCGAGCCCGGGCTCGTAGATCGGCACCTCGCCACGCCGGAGCGCGTCGATCTTGTCCGCATCGGTGTCGATGCAGGTGACATGATGGCCGAATTCGGAAAAGCAGGCGCCCGAGACGAGCCCCACATAGCCGGTACCGACAACGCTGACGCGCATGAATCCCCCGTCCTACAGGTCCAGTGATTTGAGATAAGCGGAAAAACGCGGCCCCAGATCCGTGCGATCGAGCGCCAGAGCGACGCTGGCCATGAGATAGCCGAGCTTGTCACCGCAGTCAAAGCGCGTGCCGTCAAAGCGGAAGCCGTGGAACGGCGCATGGCCGATGCGCTGCGCCATCGCATCCGTGAGCTGGATCTCCCCCCCCGCGCCACGGTCGGTCGCCTCGAGTGCGGCAAAGATTTCCGGCTCGAGGACATAGCGGCCGATGATCGAGAGCGTCGAGGGGGCCGCCTCGGGCGCCGGCTTCTCGACGAGTCCCTTGACCTCGACGAGGCGTCCCCTGGTTGCGCCGACATCGAGAATTCCGTAGCGCGCCGTCTCTTCCCGCGGCACGTCCATGACGGCGACGAGATTGCCCCCGACCTCCTCATAGGCCGCGAGCATCTGGACGAGGCACGGCGTCTCGGCATGCACGAGATCGTCGGGCAGCAGCACGGCGAAAGGCTCGTCGCCGACGAGATGGCGGGCGCACCAGACCGCATGGCCGAGCCCGAGCGGTTCCTGCTGGCGTGTCGAGGCGATGCTGCCGGCGGTCGGAATCACCGCCCGCGCCCGCGCCAGAGCCGTCTCCTTGCCGCGGGCGGCAAGCGTCGCCTCGAGCTCGAAGGCATGGTCGAAATGGTCCTCAAGCAGGCTCTTGCCGCGCCCGGTGACGAGGATCACCTCCTCGATTCCGGCGGCGAAGGCCTCCGCGACCGCATATTCGATCAGCGGCCGGTCGACGACGGTCAGCATCTCCTTGGGCAGGACGCGGGTCGCCGGCAGGAAGCGGGTCCCGAGTCCCGCGACCGGGAGAACCGCCTTGCGTACCCGTCCGTGCATTCCCCTTCCCCTGTCCACTGTCGGGTCCATCCGACGCACCACAACGGCCCGATATGGTCACCGCCATGGTGACGTTCGCCTGCGCATACCGGCGTCGAACGGACAAGTAAAGGGCGCACCGCAATCGTCCGGCGCGCCCTCGCCTCCATCGCCCGCAGCCATTACTCCACGGCAGCCGTCTTGGACCTCCCCTTGCCGCGCGCCGGCGATCCGGCCATCGGCGTCACCTCGAAGGCGATCTGTCCCTTCTTGAGCTTGACCACAACTTCGCCGCCCTTCTTCAGACGCCCGAACAGCAGCTCGTCGGCAAGCGGCTTCTTGATCGTCTCCTGGATGAGACGGCTCAATGGCCGTGCCCCGAAGAGCCTGTCATAGCCCTTCTCGGCGAGATGGCGCCTGGCGTCATCGCGGACGGTGATCATCACATTGCGATCGGCGAGCTGGATCTCGAGCTCGAGGATGAACTTCTCGACGACGCGTTCGACGACCTCGAGCGGCAGGTAGTCGAAGGGCACGATGGCATCGAGACGGTTGCGGAATTCCGGCGTGAACAGCCGCCTGATCGCCTCTTCGTCCTCGCCTTCGCGGGTGTCGCGCCCGAAGCCGATCGCCGATTTCGCAAGCTCCATCGCCCCCGCATTGGTGGTCATGATCAGGACGACATTGCGGAAGTCGATCTTCTTGCCATTGTGATCGGTGAGCGACCCCGAATCCATGACCTGCAGCAGCAGGTTGAAGACGTC
>CAZAEP010000117.1:0-7961 GCA_964484045.1 uncultured Sphingomonadales bacterium | reverse complement strand
CCGTCGGGCTGCAGGCAGGCGGTGCCGTAGCCGTCCCTTTCCTCGCCGCCGATCACGATCGTGGTCTGGTATTCGCGGGTCTGCAGGCAGTTCGCCGCCGCCGAGGCCGGCTGCGGGGGCGGCGCATAGCGCGGCGGCTCGGCGACGCGATAGATCCGCCGCGGCGGGACCGCGTAGGCATCGTCGCGGCGGCTCGCGCGATCGACGATGTCGAGAAACAGCAGGCCGGCGGTGACGCCGAGGAGCACCTTTGCGGCATGCCCGCCATGGTGGTGACGGTAATGATGCCCGCCGTGACGTCCGCCGAAATGGTGCCCGTAGCCGACATGTCCATAGCCATGGCCGGCATGGCCCGAATAGCCGGCATGATAGCCACCGCCGGCGACGGCGGCTCCGCCCGGAACAAGGCTGGCTCCGATCAATGCCAAGGCGGCAAGGGCGGCGGTAAGCTTTCGTCCGGCCATCATGTGCTCCTTTTCCCGCTCGTGTTCCCGGTCGTGCCGGGCACGGACTGCCGACCGTGACACCGAGTCTTTCATCGTCGCGATGAATGGAGCCTGAACGGGGGTCCCGTCCTCCGCGGGCCTGACATCGGTCACCGGTTTCCGGTGACAGATGTCACTATGGCTTTCGATCCTGCATCTCATCCTTTTCAGGAGGTGGCGTGGATGCTGCCGAATGAGCTTGCCGGCGTTCTGCTCCGGCAGGTGCGTTTTCCGAGAGGAGGCAAGATGGTTTTGCACAATGTTCGGACATTCTTCTTCTCCCTGCCGCTGGTCGCCCTCTTCGCCGCAACGGCGAATGCCGGAACCACGGTTTCGATCACGGTCGAGCGGATCCCGAGCGACACCGGCGTGGTGCGCCTGATGCTGTGCACCAGGGCGGGCTACAAGGGCGAGGCGCCCTGTGCGCAGGCAACGCTCAAGCCGCAGGCCGGCACCGCGCATCATGAATTCGAGGCCGTCGAACCGGGGACCTATATCGTGCAGGCCTTTCATGACGAGAACGGCAACGGCAAGCTCGATTTCAAATTGTACGGGGCCCCGAAGGAAGCGGTCGGGACGTCCAACAATCCCCCGCCCCGCTGGCGGCGGCCGACCTTCGAGGAAGGCGCCTTCGCCGTCGCGGATCAGCCGGTGGAGATCGTGATCCGCTTGCGGGGCGGGGCGCGATAGGGGGCGTCGGGCGCGCCGCCGAACCGGCCGCGACGCGTCGGGACCATGCCGGACCACCCATGACATCTGTCAGGGTCTTCGGGTGACAGGTGGTACTCCCGGCATCCGGCGGCCCGGTCCAGGATGGCGCCGCAAGAGCCGAGGCGGGGAAAACAGGAATGCCCGAGTCCGACAGCGACATCACCTTCCGCGAAGTTCGGCTCCGCTATGGCGCGGTGCCGGCGCTTCGCGGTGTATCTTTCGATATTGCCGCCGGCAAGCTGACCGCGCTCCTTGGCCGCAACGGTGCCGGCAAGACCTCGGCGGTGCGTCTTGCACTCGGCCTCAGGCGCCCCGATGCCGGCGAAATCCGCGTTCTGGGCGGGACGCCCGGCCGTCTCGCGGCGCGACGGCGCGTGGGGGCGGTGCTGCAGGAGACGGCGCTGCCCGAAACGCTCAGGGTGCACGAGCTGCTGCGTCTCTTCTCCGCCTATCATGCGCGGCCGCGGCCCTTCGATGATCTTGTCGCCTCTTCCGGTCTCGCGGACTGTCTCGCGCAACGCTACGGCCGACTTTCGGGGGGGCAGAAGCGGCGCGTGCAATTCGCACTGGCGCTTGCCGGCGATCCCCGGCTGCTGCTTCTCGACGAGCCGACGACGGGTCTGGACGTCGACGCCCGGCGCGCCGTTTGGGACGGGATCCGGGCGCTCGTCGCCGAGGGCAAGACGGTCCTGCTCACCACCCATTATCTCGAGGAGGCGGATCGGCTCGCCGATCATGTCCTGCTGCTCGACAAGGGGCGGCTGCGCTTTTCCGGATCGCCCGCCGAGATGAAGTCGCTCACGGCGGCCGGCCGCATCCGCTGCCGCTCGCGCCTCGATCGCGCGGCGCTCGCGGCCCTGCCCGCCGTCACGGCGGTATCCGATGACGGTGCGCTTCAGGAGCTGACGAGCACGGCGCCGGAGACGACGCTCCGCGCATTGCTTGCAGCCGATCCCGATCTCGACGCGCTCAGCGTCGAGCGGGCGAGCCTCGAGCACGCCTTTCTCGACCTCACCGCATCCACCGATGCCGGAGATGCCGCATGACCGACCCTGTTCGAAACCGGATTTTTCTCCGCGCGCTGCTTCATGAGATCGCGGCCGAGTTTCTCAAATACTGGCGCCTGCCGTCCTTCTCCCTGCCCTCCCTGGTCTTTCCGGTCGCCTTTTACGCGATCTTCGGCGTCGTTCTCGGCGACCGGATGGGGGGCGCGGGCGCAGCCGCGCACTATCTCGCCACCTTCGGCGTTTTCGCCGCCATCGGCCCGAGCCTGTTCGGCTTCGGCACCGGCATCGCCGTCGAGCGCGATCAGGGCTGGCTTGATCTGAAGCGCCTCGCTCCGGTCCCGGTCGCCCTCTTTCTTCTCGCCCGGCTCGCCATGGCGATGCTGTTTACGCTGATCATCCTCGTCATGCTCTATGCGCTTGCCGCAGGCGCCGGCGGGGTGGCGCTCGCGCCCGGGGGCTGGCTCCGGCTTGCCGCGGTTCACCTGCTGACGGCCTTGCCCTTCGCGCTCTTCGGCCTCGCGCTCGGCCTCCATGTCAGGGGACAGGCCGCGGCGGGCGTGGCCAATCTCTTCTTCATGGGCTTTTCCCTCCTCGGCGGCCTGTGGATTCCGATCGGCCTGTTTCCCGTGGTCATGCAGGATTTCGCCCTCATCCTGCCGAGCTATCATCTCGGTGTGCTGGCGCTGACGGCGGTGGGCATTGCCGCGGGCGCGGCCGGCGTGCATATCGCCGCGGTTCTCGCCTTCACGCTTCTTGCCGGCCTTCTTGCCGCGCGCGGCTGGCGACAGGCCTTCGCGTCATGAAGTGCGGCGCACCTTCAGCCACCCGCGCGCAACTGTTATGATGGACGTCATGGTACGCGAAGCGGAAACGGATTGCGCGAACGACGACGGGCAGGCGCCCGCGCGCTGGCGGCGCTGGGTCAACCCCGACAGTCCCTGGCCGTGGCTCGGCTATCTGCTGATCTATTTCTTTCCCTGGGCGTTTCGCCCGCCGACGACGGCCGAGCTGGAGTGGAGCGCCATCGCCCTGCCGCTCTTCTTCCTTCTCTATTTCGCCGGCTACCGGCACAAGGACCGGCGCGCCTTCGTCCATGGCGGCGCGCTGGTCGTGCTCGGCTGCATCGGCGCGCTCTATCTTGCGACATCAAGCGTGTTCATCGTCTATGGCGCCGCCCTTCTGGGGCGCATGCAGCCCAGGCGACGGGCCTATTACGGACTCGGGGCCCTGATTTTCGGGGTGGCGGCCTATTCCCTGCTTGTCGGTGCCTCGCCGGGTTTCTGGGTCTCGGCCATCTTCTTCTCCCTGATGACCGGCATGGGCTGCATCTTTTCCGCCGAGCTGGTGGAAAAGAACCGGGCGCTCGAACGCTCACGCCACGAGATGGCGCGTCTGGCGGCGCAGGCCGAGCGCGAGCGCATCGCCCGCGATCTGCATGATCTGCTTGGCCACACGCTCTCGGTGATCGCGATCAAGGCGGAACTGGCGCGGAAGCTGTTCGACGGCGACCGCGCGCGGGCGCGGGTCGAACTCGACGACATCCACGCCACCGCGCGCCAGGCGCTGAAGGATATCCGGCGGTCAGCGGCATGAAGGAGACCTCGCTCGCCGCCGAGATCGCGCAGGCGCGCAAGGCGCTGGAGGCGGCGGATGTGTCGCTCGAGATCGATGCCCGCCATGAGGACGCCTTCCCGGCCGGGCTCGAGCAGACCCTGGCGATGCTGGTGCGCGAGGGGGTGACCAATGTCGTGCGGCACGCCCGTGCCCGGGCCTGCCGGATCCGGATCGTCCGCGAGGGCGACAGCGCGCTGCTGGTGATCGAAGATGACGGTCGCGGCGGCATCGCGCGCGAGGGCAACGGACTGAAGGGCATGCGGGCGCGGGTCGAGGCCTGGGGCGGCGAGCTCGACATCGCCAGCGGGAACGGCACCCGCATCGCCGCCCGTCTGCCGCTTGCCGCGGGGGCGGCGTCATGATCCGGGTGCTTGTCGCCGAGGACCAGAATATGGTGCTCGGGGCGCTCGCCGCACTGCTCGAGCTCGATCCCGGAATCGAGGTCGTGGCGCGGGCGAAGGACGGCGCCGAGGCGTTGCGTCTCGTGCGAGCCCTGAAGCCCGACGTCCTGGTCTCGGACATCGAGATGCCGGAGATGAGCGGGCTCGACATCGCCCGCTGCCTCCATCAGGATCGGGCGGCGACCAGGATGCTGATCGTCACCACCTTCGGACGTCCGGGCTATCTGCGTCGCGCCATGGATGCCGGCGTGAAGGGCTATCTCCTCAAGGATACGCCATCGGAGCAGCTCGCCGAAGCCGTGCGCCAGGTGGCCGCCGGCCATCGCGTCATCGCGCCCGAGCTCGTCGACGCCGCCTGGTCGGAACCCGACCCCTTGAGCGAACGCGAACGCCAGGTGCTGCGCCTCGCCGAGGAAGGGCGGTCGAGCAAGGAGATCGCCCGCGCGCTCGGCATCTCGCCGGGGACGACGCGCAACTACCTTTCCGAGGCGGCGCAGAAGCTCGGGGTCTCGAGCCGCATCGAGGCGGCGCGCATCGCCCGCGCCAAGGGCTGGCTCTAGGAAAAGCGGCGGAGAGCGCGCGGTCGTGCACGCTCCCCGGCCCTGCCACCGCTAATTGGGGCTTGGACGCTTGGTCTTCTTCTCCACATGCGGACGTCCGTGCGGCCCGGCGACCGGGCACGGCCCCCAGCCGCCCGCGGGCTCGAAGTTCGCGCCTTCGTCCGCAAGCTCCCAGGTGTCCTCGAGGCATTCTCCGCCCTTGCCGTAATAGTGATAGACGTCGCCCTCCTTGGGCGGCTTGGCGAAGGCGGTTCCCGCCACGCCCGCGACGAGCGCCAATGCGGCGCCGGCGGCGAGCGTGGACAGCGAAAAGGTCGACCCACATTTTCTCATCGAACGTTCCCTCCTTGACAATCGAAAACGAGATGAACGGCGTTTCCCCGCCGTCGCACGACAGCCTAATGTTCCAGAATGAACAGAAACTGAATGTGGATTTCAGGGGCGTCGCGTCGCGCGGCCGCCCGGCTCCCGGAACCGCCAGTCCGCCCCGTTCTTCGCGGAAAAGAGGGCGTGTCCGCGGTATGGGCGGCGGCCGGGGTCGTAAGCAATCGAAATTCGGGTCGACGAAGGGCTGGTGGAGCCGAGGGGAATCGAACCCCTGACCTCTACAATGCCATTGTAGCGCTCTCCCAACTGAGCTACGGCCCCTCGGGACATCGTCCGTCGCCCGGTATGTCCGGTGCGCCCGGAGCGGCGCGGACCTTATCGGCTGCGCCGCCGTCGATCAAGCGAAATTCGCGGCCCGTCGACGCGTCTCACTCCTCTTCGACGGCGCCGGGCACGACGGCGGCGACATCGTCGTCTTCCTCGATGACATCGAGGTCGTCCGCGGCAACCTCGAGGTCGTCGTCGGCGACGACGACCTCTTCCGGGTCGTCCTCGGTCTTCGTCTCGATCGCTTTCTTGGGCGCCGCTTCCTGCGGAATCGGCTGCTTCGATTTCAGGATCGGCTCGGGCACCCATTCGTGGCCGCAATCGATGCACACCACCGGGTCGTCCCTGCCCAGATCGTAAAAACGCGTTCCGCATTTGGGGCAATTGCGCTTCGTCCCCCATTCCGGCTTGGCCACGACGATGCTCCTTCGATCCTGTGCGCGCGGCGTTCCGCCGGCCTGCAAGCGGGGCGCGCGCCGCCCGTCCACTGCGCCGCCTTGCCATGACGGCGGGATGCTGTCAAAGCTTTCGCGCCAAATCGTCAACGCGGCGACGAAAGTCAAGAGGAAAGATGACATCCCTGCGATCCAGCGCCATCACGGACCTTGAAGGCACCTTGCGCGTCCCGGGCGACAAGTCGATCTCGCACCGTGCGCTCATGCTCGGGGCGATGGCGATCGGCGAGAGCCGCATCCGCGGGCTTCTCGAATCCGACGACGTGATGGCGACCGCGCGGGCGCTCGGTGCCATGGGCGTCGCGATCGGGCGCGAGGAAGACGGGACGTGGCGGGTTTCCGGCGTCGGCGTCGGCGGCCTTTCGTCTCCCGACGACGTTCTCGATTGCGGCAATTCGGGAACCACGACGCGGCTTCTGATGGGGCTTCTCGCGAGCCAGCCGGTGCGGGCCGTGCTCAGCGGCGACGCCTCGCTCAGGCGGCGGCCGATGGGCCGCGTCATCGCGCCCCTGGGCGCGATCGGCGCCCTTATCGAGGCCCGCGAGGGCGGGCGCCTGCCTCTTCTTCTCCGCGGCGCCGATACGCCGCTTCCCATCGATTATCGCCTGCCGGTGGCGTCGGCGCAGGTCAAGTCGGCGGTCCTGTTCGCCGGTCTCAACACGCCGGGCACCACGACGGTGAGAGAGCCGGTGCCGAGCCGCGATCACAGCGAGCGCATGCTCGCCGCCATGGGGGCGGCCATCGCCGTCGACGAAGAGGCCGGCGAACGGGTGATCCGCCTGACCGGCGAGGCGGAGCTTGCACCGCTCGATCTCGAGGTGCCGGGCGACATCTCCTCGGCCGCCTTTCCGATCGTGGCCGCGCTGCTGGCGCCCGCGGGCCGGTTGCGGATCGAGAATGTCGGCGTCAATCCCCTGAGGACCGGGCTTCTCGACGCGCTCGCCGCGATGGGCGCCGGGATCGCGATCGAGAACAGGCGCGAGGCCGGCGGCGAGCCGGTCGCCGATCTCGAGATCACGGCCGGGCAGGGACTCCGCGGCACCGATTTCGACCCGGCGCTGGCGCCGCGCATGATCGACGAGTATCCGGTCCTCTTCGTCGCCGCGGCCTGCGCCGAGGGGAGGAGTCGCTTCACCGGTCTTTCCGAGCTGCGCGTCAAGGAGAGCGATCGTCTCGCCGCCATGGCCGCCGTGCTCACGGCCGCCGGCGTCCCGGTCGAGGAACGGCCCGACGGCCTCGTCATCGAGGGCGTCGGCGGCCCGGTGCCCGGCGGGGCGCGCATCGCCACCCGTCTCGATCATCGCATCGCCATGGCCGCGCTCGTGCTCGGCGGCCGGGCCAGGGCACCGGTCGAGATCGACGACGCGGCGCCGATCACCACGAGCTTTCCGGGCTTCGTGGCGCTGATGAACGGGCTCGGCGCCCGCATCTCGGAGGTCTGACCGGACGCTCCGCGCGACGGATTGGCACTCTCCATGTGAGAGTGCCAAATTTTTTTCCCGCCCCTCTTGACGAGGCGTGCGGTCGCCCTAGATGGGGGACAGGTGCCGGCCCCGTCCGCTGCGGCGGGCCGCACCATGTCATCTTTCATCGTTCTGTTTGGTCGCGACAAGACAGGAGACTCGAAACATGTCGTTCAGACCTCTGCACGATCGTGTGCTCGTCCGGCGCATCGAAGCCGATGAGAAGACCGCCGGCGGCATCATCATTCCCGACACCGCGAAGGAAAAGCCGCAGCAGGGCGAGGTAATCGCCACCGGGCCGGGGGCGCGCAACGAGAAGGGCGAGCTCGTGCCGCTCGACGTCAAGGCGGGCGACCGCGTGCTGTTCGGCAAATGGTCGGGAACCGAAGTCAAGATCGACGGCGAAGAGCTTCTGATCATGAAGGAATCCGACATTCTCGGGATTCTCGAAGAGACGGCCAGCAAGAAGAAGGCGGCCTAGAGATTTCGACGAGAGGGTGAAACGACCATGAGTGCGAAAGACGTCAAATTCTCCTCCGATGCCCGCGAGCGCCTGCTCAAGGGCGTCGACACGCTTGCCAATGCGGTCAAGGTGACGCTCGGCCCCAAGG
>CAZAEP010000116.1:0-8102 GCA_964484045.1 uncultured Sphingomonadales bacterium | reverse complement strand
GGGAGGGGCGCCGGCCCCGGCCCGGCGCCGGCGGCCCCGGTCGATGAGGCCGGGGCCGGGCTCCGCGGCCCGTCTTCCAGCCTGTACTGGCCATATACACCATGATTGTCGTGTGTTACGAAGCCCTATTGATGTCGATTGTCACCACGGGGCGCCGGGCCGGCCGGACCCGGGCCCCGGTCCAGACCTGGGAGGGTGCCGTGAGCCGAATCTTGCTTTTCCTCTGCATTCTGGTCGCTGTTGCCGGGGCCGAGGCCCGGGCCGGGACCTCCGGCAAGGCGGAGGCGCCCCCGCCGCCGGCGCCCAAGGCATGGAAGCTCGCAAGCCGCCAGCACCGCGCCGAGGACACGGTGATCCGCATCGGCACGGCGGCCATCGGCGAGGGCTTCACGGTCATCGCCGGCCCCTGCTCGGTCGAGTCGGAAGAGCAGGTGATGACCGCCGCCCGCCATGTCCGCGCCGAGGGCGGCAAGCTCCTGCGCGGCGGCTGCTTCAAGCCGCGCACCAGTCCCTACAGCTTCCAGGGCCTGGGATTCGAGGGCCTCGAGCTGCTGCGCAAGGCGGGCGACCGCTTCGGTCTGCCGATCGTCACCGAAGTATTGGCCCCCGATCAGGTGAACGACATCGCCAGGGTCGCCGACGTGCTCCAGATCGGGGCGCGCAACATGCAGAACTTCCCGCTCCTCAAGCTCGTCGGCCGCACGCACCGCCCGGTGCTCCTCAAGCGCGGCATGATGGCCTCGCTCGACGAGCTGCTGCAAGCGGCGGAGTACATCCTCGCCGAGGGCAATCGCCAGGTGATCCTGTGCGAGCGCGGCATCCGCACCTTCGAGAGCGCGACGCGCAACACGCTCGATCTCTCCGCCGTGCCGCTCTTGAAGCAGATGAGTCATCTGCCGGTGATCGTCGACCCCAGCCACGCCGTCGGCCGCCGCGATCTCGTCATCCCGATGGCGCGGGCGGCGAAGGCGGTGGGCGCCGACGGCATCATCGTCGAGATCCACCCCAAACCCGAAGAGGCGCTCTCGGACGGCCCGCAGGCGCTGACCATGGACATGTTCGCGGAACTGATGGCGACGTTATGAAGCAAGAGTGTGTCAGAGGGAGCGGAGGGCTCTCGATACCGGTATCGACCGCATTCGCCTGCTTGGAGAGGGTCAGACATTGACTTCTCGCGAAAATTTATTGAATCTTAACGGCAGTTGTCCTATATGAGGGCTCCTCGTCGTGCCGTGTACCTTATTTCCCACGGTGCGTACGAGTTACAAAAGGGCCCCCGCGGGGGCCCTTTTACGTTGGGGGATGATCCGATGGGGCGCGCCGCGATCTTTGTCGACGCAGGGTATCTGTTTGCACAGGGAGCCGCTGCTCTTACCGGAGCAAAGAAGCCGCGCACACAACTACGTCTCGAGACCGGCCGAGTCATTGAGGAATTGCAAGAATCGCTCGAGTCAAGAGCCCCCGATGCAACGCTACTTCGTGTCTATTGGTATGACGGTACCGGCTTTCGGGGACCAACGCTCGAACAGCAGCAGTTGGCCGCGATGGACAATGTGAAGTTGCGGCTCGGATTCATCAACAGTCAAGGCGAGCAAAAAGGCGTTGATTCCCTGATCGTCACGGACTTGGTCGAGCTTGCCCGGAATGGCGCAATTTCCGACGCCCTCCTGCTTTCCGGGGATGAGGATGTTCGAATTGGCGTTCAGTTGGCCCAATCCTTTGGTGTGCGAGTGCATCTGCTCGGAATAATCCCTTCGCGTGGATCGCAATCGCGGCAGTTGAGACACGAAGCAGACACGACGGAAGAGTGGTGCGCCGAAACGGTGGCCCGTTTCTTGACGATCACGGAGCCGATCGCGGAGGAGACCACGCGGCCGAAGGCGCCGGATAAAACGGATGAGGCAATACCGGACTTGAAAGATGCTGCCACTGCTTTTGCTCAATCTCTGCCAGAAAGCGAGCAACCGGCCATACGGGAACACATAAGGGAGAATTTCTCTATTCCATCTGAGTATGACGGACCTCTATTGGGGAAGGCGCGCGACAAGATCGGACGATTTCTTGAGGAGCAGGAAAAACGAATCCTCCGCGAGGAATTCAAAAAGGCACTCGGTGCAGACACGTGAATTGATGATCACTTTGCCGAGAACAATGCATACCTGCGAAATTCGATACGATATGCTTCTAAAGCTTCATGTTACGATAAATAACACGTCAAGAACGTGATGAAGGACCTTTCATCTTGAAATCGCACGCCGTTAGTGAACTTTTACATAATACAGGGAGAATCACTCTTCGGAACGAAACATCTCGTCTCATCACCAAGACGAATTCACCAAGTTTCTTCTTCTTGTCAGAATCCGGCGCTGAATTTTCCACTGCTTCGATGAACGCATTCGCGGCACGGATCACCTCGTCGGGTGCAAATAACCACAAGCTTCTTAATGTCTCAAGAAACTGTCCGATCCTCTTCGAATCATATTCTTCCACTGTGAGGCCCGAAAGCCCACCCATGACCTTCTCGTATCGTGCAAGCCGGCGTTCCTGTCGCTCCCAGGCCTTCTGATAGATCCATGTCAGCACACCGAACAGTGCCGTGAATGAGATGAAAACTAGATCACTCATTCACTCCCCCATAGATTTCAAATGTTCGTCAACATTACCAGAATGCAATCTCAATTGCCAGAATGCAATCTCAAAGATGCGATCATGAGAGATTCAGGGTCCAAGGTAGCTCATGTTGCGGTCTCAATTGAGACCGTCAATCGGCAAACGATCGTAAGACAGCTCCCCATTGCGACGGTGGATTTTTCACGCCGCCCGGCGCCATATTCGACCGAAATGCCCGCGCCACAAAGGATGTCCCATGGAGTTCGCCTATTCCGACCGCTGCCGCGATCATCTCGACCGCCTGCGCGCCTTCCTCGACGCGCATTACTGGCCGCGCGAGGACGACATCTTCGCCGAGATCGCCGCCGGCGACCGCTGGCAGCCGATCGGCCTCATCGAGGAACTGAAGGAAAAGGCGAAGGCGGCGGGGCTGTGGAACCTGTTCCTGCCCGACTCCGAATACGGCGCCGGGCTCTCGAACACCGACTACGCGCCGCTCGCCGAGGAGATGGGGCGCTCGCCCTTCGCCCCCGAGGTGTTCAACTGCTCGGCCCCCGACACCGGCAATATGGAGGTGCTGGTGCGCTATGGCAGCGACGCGCAGAAGGCGCGCTGGCTCGAGCCGCTGCTCGCCGGCCGCATCCGCTCCGGCTTCGCCATGACCGAGCCCGAGGTCGCCTCCTCGGACGCGCGCAACATCACCGCCTCGATCCGCCGCGACGGCGACGCCTATGTCATCAATGCGCACAAATGGTGGACGAGCGGGGCCGGCGATCCGCGCTGCAAGGTCCTGATTCTCATGGGCAAGACCGACCCGGACAACCCCGATCCCTATCGCCAGCAGTCGATGATCCTGGTGCCGATGGACGCGCCGGGCATTCATGTCGAGCGCATGCTCCCCGTCTTCGGCTATGACGACGCGCCGCACGGCCACGCCGAGATCCGCTTCGAGAATGTCCGCGTGCCGGCCGAAAACCTCATTCTCGGCGAGGGCCGCGGCTTCGAGATCGCGCAGGGGCGCCTCGGTCCCGGGCGCATCCATCACTGCATGCGCCTGATCGGCCTCGCCGAGCGCGCGCTCGAGAAGATGTGCCGGCGCCTCGAGGCCCGCGTCGCCTTCGGCAGGCCGCTTTCGGCGCAGTCGGTATGGCACGAGCGCATCGCCGAGGCCCGGATCATGATCGACGAGGCGCGCCTTCTGACGCTCAAGGCCGCCTGGATGATGGACACCGTCGGCAACAAGGCGGCGAAGAAGGAGATCGCGGCGATCAAGGTGGCGGCGCCGAACGTCGCCTGCAAGGTCATCGACTGGGCGATCCAAGCGCATGGCGGCGGCGGTGTCTCGGACGATTTCGGCCTCGCCTACGCCTATGCCCAAGCGCGCACGCTGCGCCTTGCCGACGGCCCCGACGAGGTGCATCGCCGCCAGATCGCGAAACTCGAGCTCGCCCGCCACACCAACCCGAACAACTGACCCCATTGCGGCGACGGCGCGAGGCGCTACACTCGCCCGGCCAAGCCTGGCCTTCCGGGGAGAGACTGTCGTGGCCACGCCTCCCGCCGACGCAGAAGAGATCACCCCGCCGCGGCTCGACGCCGACGCCGGCGGCGCAACGCTGCGTCTCATCGCCGAAGGCGACTGGGTGGTCGATGCCGCCGGGACGATCGAAAAGCTCGTCGACCGCGTGCGGCCGCTGACGCAGACCCGCGCCGAGATCGATCTCGGCCGGGTCGGCCGGCTCGACACCGTCGGCGCCTGGCTCCTCTATCGCCTCGAGCGCAAGCTCGCGACAGCCGGCATCACGGCCGGCTATCGCTATGCCGGCGACACCCAGCGCCGCCTCGTCGAGCATGTCCGGCGCAGCGACCTGCGCTGCGACATCGAGCCGCCCGAAGCGCATGTCCTGCTCACGCTGGTCGAGGACATCGGCGTCGCCACGGTGCGTATCGTCGCCGAATTCGGCGCCCTGCTGGCCTTTCTCGGCAATGTCTTCCTGCGCATCGGGCTCTCGATCCTTCACCCCTCGCGCATCCGCCTCACCCCGCTCGTGCATCAGATCGAGGTCGTGGGCTTTCGCGCCATCCCCATCGTCGGGCTGCTCTCCTTCCTCATCGGCGCCGTGGTGGTCAATCAGGGCGCCGTGCAGTTGCGCAAGTTCGGCGCCGAGATTCTGGTCACCGATCTCGTCAGCTTCGGTTTCCTGCGCGAACTCGGCGGCTTTCTCGCGGCCATCATCCTCGCCGGGCGTTCGGGCAGCGCCTTCGCCGCCGAGATCGGCTCGATGGTGATGCACGAGGAGGTCGACGCCCTGAAGACGCTGGGCATCAACCCGATCGACGTTCTCGTCCTGCCACGCCTCGTCGCCATGGTGCTGGTGCTGCCGCTGCTCACCTTCTTTTCCGACATCATGGGCATCACCGGCGGTGCCCTGATGGCCTGGCTGCAACTCGATCTCACGGTCGATCAGTTCATCAACCGGATGGCCGAGATGGCGCTCCTGCGGGAGCTCTATATCGGCCTCATCAAGTCGCTCTTCTTCGCCGGCGTGATTTCGATCAGCGGCTGCTTCCAGGGCATGACGGTCGCAGGCACGGCGGAATCGCTCGGTCGCAACACCACCGCGGCGGTCGTCGAGTCGATCTTCCTCGTCATCGTCCTCGACGCCTTTTTCGCCATCTTTTTCACCACCATCGGCTGGTAGCGATGAACGGCGGAAACACGGGACCCGGCGAAACGATCATCCGCGTCCGCGGACTGGTCAACCGCTTCGGCGCACAGACGGTGCACGACGGCGTCGATCTCGACGTCCATCGCGGCGAGATCCTGGGCGTCGTCGGCGGCTCGGGCAGCGGCAAGTCGGTGCTCCTGAAAAGCATCGTCGGCCTGCAGAAGCCGGCCGCCGGCACGATCGAGGTCTTCGGCCGCGATCAGGCGCATCTCTCGCTCGCCGCGGCCAGGGCGGCGCGCCGCGCCTGGGGCGTGCTGTTCCAGGAAGGGGCCCTGTTCTCCTCGCTCACCGTGGCGCAGAATGTGCAGGTGCCCCTGCGCGAGTATCTCTCGCTCTCGCCGCGCCTGATGGACGAGATCGCCGCCTACAAGATCGCCATGGTCGGGCTTTCCGCCGATGCGGGACCGAAATATCCGGCCGCGCTCTCGGGCGGCATGAAGCGGCGCGCCGGACTCGCACGCGCGCTGGCGCTCGATCCGCCGCTGGTCTTTCTCGACGAGCCGACGGCCGGGCTCGACCCTGTCTCCGCCGCCGCCTTCGACGAGCTCATCGTCGAGCTGCGCGATACATTGGGGCTCACCGTCTTCCTCGTCACCCACGATCTCGACAGTCTGTTCACGGTCTGCGACCGCATCGCCGTGCTCGCCGACAGGAAGATCATCGCCACCGGAACGGTCGACGAACTCTTGCATTGCGATCACCCATGGGTGCAGGAATACTTCCTCGGACCGCGCTCGCGTGCCGCGCTCGCCGCAAGACAGGCGCAAGACGGTTCGGCGGCAGGGCGGGACGCGTAGGGAAGGAAGCCGTTTCGGCATGGAAACACGCGCCCACCATCTTCTTATCGGCACCTTCATGCTGATCCTGATCGCGGGGCTGTTCGCTTTCGTGATCTGGCTCGCCAAGGTCGATGTCGATCAGAAGTACACCGAGTACAGCATCTATTTCGAGGGCTCGGTCGCCGGTCTCAACAAGGGCAGCCCGGTGCGTCTGAACGGTGTCCCGGTAGGCACCGTGCTCGACATCTCGATCCCCCGCGAGGACCCCTCGAAGGTGCTCGTCGATGTCCGCATCGAGGCCGACGTGCCGATCCTCGAG
The DNA here is from genome assembly GCA_964484045.1 of uncultured Sphingomonadales bacterium. GTDB lineage: Bacteria > Pseudomonadota > Alphaproteobacteria > Sphingomonadales > Rhodothalassiaceae > J134. The sequence goes on along the minus strand of CAZAEP010000116.1, from coordinate 1,665 downwards.
GGCAGCGTGGCGCGCCTCGAGCTGCAGGGCTTCACCGGCATCGCCTATGTGCAGATTTCCGGGGGTCAGGGCGGGAAGGAGATCGCGCCCGATCCCGGGACCGAACGCCGCATCATCCCCTCCGAGAGGTCCCCCATCCAGCAGGTCTTCGAAGAGGCGCCGAACCTCATCAACGAGGCCATTCTGGCGGTGAACAATCTCAAGCAGGTCCTGAACGCGGAGAATCGCGACCGCGTCGCCGCCATCCTCGCCAATGTGGAAACGCTGTCGGCCGATCTCGACAGGCGCGACGCCGACCTTCGACGCGTGCTCGCGCGTCTCGATGATGCGATCGCCGATTTCCAGACCATGGCCAGATCCTTCACCGCGGCCGCCGACACCACGCGGTCGGTGATGGACACCGATGTCCGCACGGCCTTCCGCGAGACCGCGGAAACGGCCGCCGCGATCAAGGCGGTGGCGGACGAGCTCGAGGGTCTCGTCGCCGACAATCGCGACGGCGTCTCGCGCTTCGTCAATACGGCGCTGCCGGACGCGACCCGTCTCGTCGCCGATCTGCGGCGGCTCTCGTTGCGTCTCAATCGGGTTCTCGACAGCATCGCCGATCACCCCGAGGAAGTGCTCTTCGGAACCAGGGTTCCGGAGTACCAGCCCAAGGAGCGGAAATGATGCCGCGCCGCGCCCTCCTTCTCGCGTCCCCCCTGCTGATCGCCGCCTGCGGCAGCCTCGTCGATCTCGGTCCCGGCGGGCCCCCGCCGGCGATCTACACCCTGCCGCCGGTGGTGCATGTCGACGACGCCACCGCGGCGCCGGTCCGCCTGCTCGTCGAGGAACCGGGCGTCGCCGGCGCGCTGGACAGCGACCGCATCGCCGTCCGCCGCAGTCCGATCCTCATCGAATATCTCGCCGACGCCCGCTGGGAGGACCGTGTGCCGCGCCTCGTCGAACGCCATCTGACGGCCTATCTCGACGGCAGAAAAGGGCTGGCCGCGGTCGGCGCGCTCGAGGCCGACCTGCCGGTCGCCTATCGCCTGCGTCTCGACCTGCGCACCTTCGAAGCGGACATCCCCGGGGACGGAGGACCATCGCCCCGCGCCGTGGTGGCGGTGGCCGCGACACTGCAGAGCGCGACCTCGTCGGCCATCGTCGCCGAACGCTATTTCACCGCCGTCGAACAGGCCGATGCGACCGACGCCGAGGCGATCGTCCGCGCACTCGGCACCGCCACCGACCGTATTGCCGCGGCGCTCGCGGACTGGATCGAGACACATCTCGCCGCCGGCGCGCCAGGCGACCGGGACTGACAGGAACACCCCGCTCGTCCCGCGCCCTGCTCCGACCCCCGGGCGTCATTCGCCGACCTCCAAGAGACCCGTCGTTCGCCGACTTTCGAAAAGGCCCGTCGTTCGCCGCTTTCGAAAAGGCCCGTCATTCGCCGACTTGGTCGGCGAATCCATGGTCGTGCCGGGCGCCCCGGTCGAAAGTGGACCCGCCGGTCACACCGGCGGGTGACGAAGAATGAGCGCCGGCGGGTGACGACCGACAGGCGATCGAGGTGGACGACCGAGAGGCGACCGAGAAAAGAGCACCTTCAGAAACACCGTCATTCGCCGACTTTCGAAAAGGCCCGTCGTTCGCCGTCCTCCAAAAGACCGTCATTCGCCG
>CAZAEP010000115.1:0-8232 GCA_964484045.1 uncultured Sphingomonadales bacterium | reverse complement strand
GGAGAATTTCAAGATGCTCGAGCGCATCGCCGACAAGCTCGGGGCCGCCGTCGGGGCGAGTCGCGCCGCAGTCGATGCCGGCTTCGTGCCCAACGACTACCAGGTGGGACAGACGGGCAAGATCGTCGCCCCCGAGCTCTATATCGCGGTCGGCATCTCGGGCGCGATCCAGCATCTTGCAGGGATGAAGGACTCGAAGATCATCGTCGCCATCAACAAGGACGAAGAGGCGCCGATCTTCCAGGTCGCCGACTACGGGCTCGTGGCCGACCTCTTCGAGGCCCTGCCCGAGCTCGAAAAGGAGCTCGGCTGAGGGACACGGGGGAGAGCCCCGCACCGGATGAGAGCCGCGGACGGAAGGTGGATGGTATGATGAACAATGTCGGTGTCATCGGGGCGGGGCAGATGGGCAACGGCATCGCTCATGTGGCGGCGCTCGTCGGCCATCAGGTGGTGCTCGCCGATATCGACAAGGCCCGCGCCGATGCCGCGCTCGCGGTCATGCGGCGCAATATGGAGCGGCAGATCCATCGCGGCGTCATCACCGAGGCGGACATGGAGGCGGCGCTCGCGCGCATCCGCACCACCGGCGATCTCGCCGACATGGGCGATGCCGACATCGTCGTCGAGGCGGCGACCGAGAAGGAGGAGGTCAAGGCGGGGATCTTCAAGGCCCTGTGTCCGCACCTCAAGCCCGCGGCGCTGATCGCGACCAACACCTCGTCGATCTCGATCACCCGGCTCGCCTCGACCACCGACCGGCCGGAGCATTTCATCGGCATGCATTTCATGAATCCGGTGCCGGTGATGAAGCTCGTCGAGCTCATCCGCGGCATCGCCACCTCGGAAGAGACCTATCGCGAGGCGCGGACCTTCGTCGAGGGGCTCGGCAAGGAGGTGGTCGAGGCGGAGGACTTCCCCGCCTTCATCGTCAACCGCATCCTGATGCCGATGGTGAACGAGGCGATCTACACGCTCTATGAGGGGGTGGGCTCGGTCGAGGCCATCGACAAGGCGATGCGGCTCGGCGCCAATCATCCCATGGGGCCGTTGCAGCTCGCCGACTTCATCGGTCTCGACACCTGCCTGTCGATCATGCAGGTCCTTTATGAGGGACTGTCGGACTCCAAATACCGCCCCTGTCCGCTGCTGGTGAAATATGTCGAAGCCGGCTGGCTCGGGCGCAAGGTCGGTCGCGGCTTCTACGACTACCGCGGCGAGCACCCGGTGCCGACGCGCTGAGGCAGCGTCCCATTCGGATCGCGATCGCGGCAGACACGGGGCACCCCCTCGCGGGGCGGACGGACGCCGTCAGTCCCCGGCGGTTTCCGCGAGCAGGGCGAGCCACTCCCTTTCGTCGAGGATTGTGATCCCCAGTTCCCGGGCGCGTCTGAGCTTCGAGCCGGCGCCGGGGCCGGCGACCACGAGATCCGTGCGCCCGGAGACCGAGCCCGAGACCCGGGCGCCGAGCGCTTCCGCGCGCGCCTTCGCCTCGGCGCGGGTCATGTGCTCGAGCGTGCCGGTGAAGACGATCGTCCTGCCGGCGATCGGGCTGTCGCCCTGCGGCTGTTCCGCCGGCAGAACCGTGACCTCGTGCAGAAGATCGCGGACCACGTTCCTGTTGTGGGACTCGGCGAAGAAATCGACGATGGCGCGGGCGACCACGTCGCCGATGCCGTCGATGGTGGCGAGCTCGCTCGCCGCGGCGCCGGGATCGGAGCCTTCCACGAGGTCGAGAAAGGCGTCGATGGTGCGGTAGGTGCGCGCCAGCACCTTTGCCGTCACCTGTCCGACATGGCGGATGCCGAGCGCGTAGAGAAAGCGTGCGAAGGGGATGCGCCGGCGGGCCTCGACGGCGGCGAAGAGATTGGCCACCGATTTCTCGCCCCATCCCTCCCAGGTTTCGAGGCGGATCTCCTCATTGCGCCTGGCGAGCGTGAAGATGTCCGCCGGGCTTGCGATGGCGCCGCGATCGAACAGGGTCTTGATCTGGCGCTCGCCCAGGCCTTCGATGTCGAAGGCGTCGCGGGAGACGAAATGGCGCAGCCGCTCGACCCGCTGCGCCGGGCAGGTGAGGCCGCCGGTGCAGCGGACGATGACGCCGTCGGGGACCGCCCGGGCGCCGCAGACGGGGCAGTGGTCGGGGAAGACGAAGGGCCGGGTGTCGGGCGGCCGCTTCTCCCTGAGCACCCGTACGATGTGCGGGATCACGTCGCCGGCGCGCTCGACGATGACATGATCGCCGATGCGCGCGTCGAGGCGGGCGATCTCGTCGCGATTGTGCAGGCTCGCGCTCTGCACCACGACGCCGCCGACGGTCACCGGCCGGAGCTTCGCCACCGGGGTCAGGGCGCCGGTGCGGCCGACCTGGATATCGATCGCCTCGAGGACGGTCTCCGCCTGCTCGGCGGGGAACTTGCGGGCGATCGCCCAGCGCGGGACGCGCGTCACCTCGCCGAGCCGGCGCTGCCAGTCGAGGCGGTTGGTCTTGAAGACGACGCCGTCGATATCGAAATCGAGCGTCGCCCGTTCGGCCTCGATGCGTCGGAAATAGGCGGTCATGGCGCCGAGATCGGGACAGAGCTCGGGCAGCGACTGCACCGGCACGCCCCAGTCCCTCAGTCCTGCCATCGCCTCCGTCTGCGTCTTGAAGGGCCAGGCGCTGACACGCCCCCAGCCCCAGGCGGCGAAATAGAGCGGCCGCGACGCGGTGACCGCGGGGTCGAGCTGCCGGAGAGAGCCCGCGGCGGCGTTGCGGGGGTTGGCGAAGGGGGGTTTGCCCTCGGCCTGCTGGCGTTCGTTGAGAGCGAGAAAATCCGTTTTCAGCATCAGCACTTCGCCGCGGACCTCGAGATGCGAGGGAAGGCCGGGACCCTTGAGACGCTGCGGGATGGTCCTGATGGTGAAGACATTGCGCGTCACGTCCTCGCCCTCATAGCCGTCGCCACGGGTGGCGGCGGCGCGCAGGATGCCTTCCTCATAATGCAGGGCCAGCGACAGACCGTCGAATTTCGGTTCCGCCGCCATCTCGATCGCGGCGTCGGCATCGAGCCCCAGGAATCGCCGGATACGGGCGAGAAAGTCGCTCAGTTCCTCGTCGGAAAAGGCATTGTCGAGCGAGAGCATCGGCACCGGGTGACGGAATTTGGCAAACTTCTCGGCCGGGGCCGCTCCCACCCGGCGCGACGGGCTGTCGGGGCGGACGAGATGCGGAAAGCGGGCCTCGATGGCGGTATTGCGCCGGCGCAGGGCGTCATATTCGGCATCCGAGATCTCCGGCGCGTCCTCCTGATAATAGAGACGGTCATGACGCGCGATCTCGTGCGCCAGCCGGGCGAGCTCCTGCGCCGCCTCGGCCTCGCTCAGTGCCTCGACCGGCTTGCGGCGGATGTCGGTCTGCGACATGGGCGGGATCAGGCTGTTCGTTCCATGAGGCGGGTGGCGGCGGCCCGCGCCTCGTCGGTGATGCGCGCGCCCGATAGCATGCGGGCAATTTCCTCGCGCCGGCTTTCGGCGTCAAGAGCGGTGACCGAGGTGATGGCGCGGAACCCGTCTCCGACGGCATGCTCCGTCTTCTCGATCTTGAAATGGTGCATGCTCCGCGACGCGACCTGCGGCGAGTGGGTCACCACCAGCACCTGCGCTTCCTCGGCGAGCCGTGCCAGACGCACACCCACGGCATCGGCCGTCGCGCCGCCGATTCCGCGATCGACCTCGTCGAAGATCAGGGTTCCGGCGCTGCCGCAGGCGGAGAGCGCGACCTTGAGGGCGAGGACGAGGCGGGCGAGCTCGCCGCCGGAGGCGATCTTGACCAGCGGCCCGAAAGGGGCGCCGGGGTTGGTGGAGACCTCGAAGCGTATGCGCTCGCCGCCCAGCGCCGTCCACCGGGCACGATCGAGCGGCTCGAGAACGGTGCGAAAGCGTGTTCTCCCAAGCTTCAGGGGCGCGAGTTCCTCGGCGACGGCGGCATCGAGACGGCGGGCGGCCGCCTTGCGTGCGCGGCTCAGGGCGGCGACGGCGTCGGCGAAGGATTCGGCCGCCCGATCGCGAGTGCGGCGACAGTCTTCGATCCGTTCCCGGCCGCCGTCGATCGCGGCGAGACGCGTGCGCAGCTCCTCGACGAGCGCCGGCAGATCGTCCACCCGGCAGCGATGCTTGCGGGCGAGCGCACGCAGGGCGAAAAGGCGCTCCTCGACGGCCTCCGCGCGCGCCGGGTCGAATTCGAGGGAGGACAGAAGACGGTCGAGCGCCGCCAGCCCCTCCGCCGCCTCGATGGCCGCCTTGTCGAAGGCGGCGAGGGTCGGGGCGAGCATCTCCGCGGCATCCGTGCCGAGGCGCTCCAGCCGCCTCAGCGCGCCGCGCAATTGCGCATCGATCCCGCCATCTGCCGAAAGCGCGTCGCGGATCTCGGCGAGGGTTCCGGCGAAGCGCTCGGCCTGCATGATGCGGGTGCGTTCGGCGGCGAGCGCCTCCTCTTCCCCCGGCTCGGGGGCCAGCTTCTCCAGTTCCGCGAGGGCGTGGCGCAGGAAATCGGCGTCCGCGGCGGCCTCGACCATGCGCTTCTCTGCCGCTGCGAGAGCGGTTTCGGCGGCATCGAGCGCGGCGTGGGCGGCGGCGACGGCGGCGCGCTCGGTCGCATGCCCGCCGAAGGCATCGAGCAGATCGCGGTGGCTTGCGGGATCGAGGAGGCCGCGGTCGTCGTGCTGACCGTGAATCTCGACAAGTCGATCGCCGAGTTGACGCAACAGGGTCACCGATACCGGTTGGTCATTGACGAAGGCGCGACTGCCGCCGCCGGCCTCGACGACCCGGCGCAGAAGGAGCGTTCGTCCGTCGGCGTCCAGTCCCTGCTCCTCGAGAAGCGTCAGTGCCGGGTGCGCGGGGGGCAGGACGAAACCGGCGGTGACGCTGCCACGTCTCGCGCCGTGGCGGACGCGACCGCTGTCGGCACGGGCTCCGAGCGCGAGGCCGAGCGCGTCGAGCAGGATCGACTTGCCGGCCCCGGTCTCGCCGGTGAGCACCGTGAGACCGGGAGCGAAGTCAAGCGTCAGGGCATCGATCAGGACGATGTCGCGAATGACGAGGCTGTGCAGCATGCGCCGCATCCACCCTTCGGGCTCAGCCTCCGAAAATGCCGAGCAGGCGCGCAAAGAAGCTGCGCGACTCCGGCTTCTTGTCCGGGGCGACGTCTTCACCGGTGAGCAGCGCATAGGAATAGCGATACCATTTGCTGCCCGGATGGTTGTATCCGAGGACCGCGGCGTATTTCCGCGCCTCGGGAAGAATGCCGAGCGCGGTATAGCATTCAACCAGTCGATGCAGGGCCTCCGGCACATGGCTGGTGGTGCCGTAATTGTCGATCACATGACGAAAACGCCCGATCGCCGCGAGATATTGCTCGTGCTTGAGGTAGAAGCGCCCGATTTCCATGTCGCGGGCGGCGAGCTGATCGCGGACGAGATCGAGCTTGAGCGCCGCGTCGCGCGCATAGTCGGTGCCCGGGAAGCGACGCACGACCTCTTCCAGAGCGTCGGCGGCCTGCTCGGTGGTCTTCTGGTCGCGATAGACATCGGTCATCTGCTCGTAATAGCTGATGGCGATCAGATAGCGCGCATAGGCGGCATAGGCATTCCCGGGATGGAGTGACAGAAAACGCTGGGCCGCGAGGATCGCGTCGTCGTACTTGTTGTCCATATAGGACGCATAGGCGCCCATGAGCTGGGCCCGCCGGGCCCATTCGGAATAGGGATGCTGCCGTTCGACCTCGTCGAACGCCTTGGCCGCCAGATCCCAGCGCTTCCTCTCGAGGTTCTTGTAGCCGAGATTGTAGAGCACCTCGACGTCGCGCGCGATGTAGGTGTCCTTCTTGTCGCTGGAACAGGCGGCGAGCGCGCCCATGAGCAGGAGCGGCAGCGCAAATCGGACGAATGCGCGGATTAATTGTAGAAAATCGTCGGTGAATCTCATCTGTACATGCTCGCCGAGTTGTCCTATTATCATTTCTACCACCATCGGTACGAATAGAGGGCGGTACGAATCCGGAAAACAGGCCTCTTATATCAATGCATGGCGAAAAAGTCTGCACCGGATCCATGGCAGCAAAAAGACACGACGGCAAAAAATCGGACTGAAATCGCTGCAGCGGCGGATGCGTGTGGAATGAGCTGGGAGAGAAAGGGAGGTCAAGTGGAAGGAGCAGGAACGATGGGCTGGCAGCCGGTGCAAAGGCCGAGCGAGTTGCCCGGAAAGGACGCGCTGGCCCAGCTTGCCAATCAGGTGGACCGCCATGTCGGTCAGCGCATCAAGGAGCACCGGCTTGAACGCGGCATCACCCAGCAGGAGCTGGCGCGGGCGCTCGGGATCTCCTATCAGCAGGTGCAGAAATACGAGAATGGAACCAACCGGGTGAGCGCGGGTCGGCTCTATATTCTGGCGCAGGCTCTCGGCGTCCGGATCGGCGCCTTTTTCGAGGGCCTGGGGACGCCGACGGCGGCGCGGCGTCTTTCCTTGACGAATGAGGAAACGATCCAGGCGGCGAAGGAACTGGCGGCCATTCGCGATCCCCGCGTGAAAAGCACGATCCGCTCGTTGCTGCGGGTGCTCGGCTCGGCGAACGGGAGCTACCTCTAGGATACGCGGCGGATGTCGGCGACGGCCCCGGAGGGAGAGGGACTCCGGGGCCGCCGCCGGCTTCCGGCGTGCAACTAGTTCGCCTGCCGACGCAGAAAGGCAGGAATCTCGAGTTGCTCGTCGTGGTGCCCGCGCGGGACCGGGCGGTCGTCCGGCGAGAGGCGGCCGAGTTCGTGCTCGCTCGTCGCCCGGGAAGCCGTCTCCCTTGTCGTGCCGTTCTCGCCCGATCGCTGACCGAGGCTGGTCATGCGGCGGAAGAGACTCAGGCCGCGCTCGCCGTGCGCTGCGGAAGCGCCGGCGTCCTCCCCGGCTTCCGCGAGCGACGCCGCTTGTCGCATGCCGTTCTCGAACGCCGCTTCGGCGAAGACGTCGGGTTCGCCCGTGGGCTCCCGGTAGGCGGTGGGCATGAGCGGCTCGGGCGCGATGAAGACCTCATCGGCATGGGCGGCGGCAAGCGCCTCCCGTGTCGCCGACGCATCCTCGTCCGGGAGCCTGTCGTCGGCGGCCCGCACCGCCTCCGTCTCGCCGGTCGCGGATGGGGGAACGTCCATGGCGCCGGCCGTGACGGTCTCGCTTTCCGTCGCCGTCTCGACCGCGGTCTTGTCGGCCTCGGCGGGGCTGTCCTTCCCCACCGCACTGCCGCGCGGGATCCGCGCGAGGCTGACGATGGCGGCGGTCGGCGTCTCCCGATCCGGCGCCGTCGCGACGGTCGCGGACTCGATGCCGGTGGCCACCACCGAGACCCGCATCTGGCCGTTGAGCGACTCGTTGAAGGCGGAGCCGACGATGATGTTGGCGTCCTCGTCCACCTGTGAGCGGATATGGTTCGCCGCCTCGTCGACCTCGAACAGGGTGAGATCCATGCCGCCGGTGATGTTGATGATCACGCCCTTGGCGCCCTTGAGCGAAACCTCGTCGAGCAGCGGGTTCGAGATCGCGGCCTCCGCGGCTTCCACGGCCCGGCGTTCGCCGTCGGCTTCACCGGTGCCCATCATCGCCTTGCCCATCTCGCTCATCACCGTTTTCACGTCGGCGAAATCGAGGTTGATCAGGCCCGGCATCACCATCAGGTCGGTGATTCCCCGCACGCCCGAACTCAGGACCTCGTCGGCGGTGGCGAACGCGTCCTGGAAGGTGGTCTTCTCGGTGGCGATGCGGAACAGGTTCTGGTTGGGGATGACGATCAGCGTATCGACGCAGGTCTGCAACTCCGCGATTCCGGCGTCGGCGATCGCCATCCGCCGCCGTCCCTCGAAGTGAAAGGGCTTGGTCACGACGCCGACGGTGAGGATCCCGCGCTCGCGTGCGAGACGCGCGATCACCGGCGTGGCCCCGGTTCCCGTGCCGCCGCCCATGCCGGCGGTGAGAAACAGCATGTGGCAGCCGTCGAGATGCTGTTCGATCTCGTCAAGCGCCTCTTCCGCCGCCTTCTGCCCGATGTCGGGCATCGAGCCGGCGCCGAGCCCCTGGGTGATCCGGACCCCGAGTTGAACGCGGGTGTCGGCGAGCGCATGGGCGAGCGCCTGGGCGTCGGTATTGGCGACGACGAAGCTCACGCCCTGCAACTCGGACCGGATCATGTTGTTGACGGCATTGCCGCCC
>CAZAEP010000114.1:0-8283 GCA_964484045.1 uncultured Sphingomonadales bacterium | reverse complement strand
GCAATATCTGGAAATTTCCCTATGAGGCCGGCGAAGGCGGCGGCGGCGCCTTCGTTCTCGTCTATCTTCTCTTCGTTTTCGGCATCGGCGTGCCGGTGATGATCGCCGAGCTCTCGCTCGGCCGCCGCGGCCGGCTGTCGCCGCCCAATGCGGTGCGCAAGGTGGCGCTCGAGGAAGGCCGGCATGCGGGCTGGGCGGTGATCGGCTGGATGGGCGTCATCGGCGCCTTCCTCATCCTCAGCTTCTATTCGGTGATCGCCGGGGTCACGCTCAGCTACATGGTGGAGAGCTTCTTCGGCGCCGTTCGCGACCTCACGGCGGACAGTTCCGCGGTGCATTTCTCGACCATCGTCGAGGACGGCTGGCGCATGATCGGCTGGCATGCGCTGTTAATGGCGATCACCGTCTATGTCGTCGCCCGCGGCATCCAGGGCGGGCTCGAGAAGGCCGTGATGTGGATGATGCCGGCGCTCTTCCTCATCCTCATCTTCCTCGTCGTCTATGCGCTCAGTGTCGGCGACGCCGGCGCCGCGCTCCATTTCCTCTTCGCACCGAAGATCGCGGACTTCACGCTCGAGACCGTGCTGCAGGCGCTCGGCCAGGCCTTCTTCTCGCTCTCGCTCGCCATGGGGGCCATGATGGTCTACGGCGCCTATGTGCCCAGGGACGTCTCCCTGTCGCGCTCGGCGCTGATCATCGCCGGCGCCGACACGGCGGTGGCGCTCCTCGCCGGGCTCGCCATCTTTCCCATCGTCTTCGCCTCGGGGCTCGAGCCGGGCCAGAGCATGGGGCTCGTCTTCATCACGCTTCCCATCGCCTTCGCCCAGATGCCCGCGGGCGCCTTCGTCGGCGGCGCCTTCTTCCTGCTGCTCGCCCTTGCCGCGCTCACCTCGGCGATCTCGCTGCTCGAGCCGCTCGTCGCCTGGCTCGAGGAGCACAAGGGAGTGAGCCGGCGGCGCTCGGCGCTCGGCGGCGGCATCGCCATCTTCGTCCTCGGCATCGGCTCGGCGCTTTCCTTCGGCGCCTGGTCGGACGTCACCTTCTGGCGCGGCACCATCCTCGACAATCTCGATTTTCTCACCAACAACATCCTGATGCCGCTCGGCGGGCTCCTGATCGCGGTCTTCGTCGCCTGGATGATGAAGCCGGAACATCTGCGCCGCGAGCTCGGCGACCTCAGCGACCGCCTGTTCGGGCTTTATCGCCGTCATCTCGGGCTTGTCTGCCCGGTGGCGCTGCTTGCCATCTTCTTCGCCGTCTCGGGCGCCGAGAGCCATGTCCTGCTGCTCCTCGGGCTCGCCGGCTACGGCGTTGCCGACGATCCGGCGCTGCGCATGCTCCATGCCACGGCGGTGACGATCGTCGTCTTCGTGCCGAGCCTTCTCGCCGCCCAGCGCAAGCACCCCCGCATGGGGCTCTTTCTCTTCACCAACATCGTCGCCGGCTGGACTCCCGTGGGCTGGGTCTTCTGCCTCTTCTGGGCGCACAAACCGGATCTTCTGCCGAAGCAGGAGGGCGCCTTCTAGGCACCGGCGGCATCGCTCCTGCCGGCGACGAGGAAGTGCATCAGACCTTCGGCGATCGGACGCGCCGCGTCGCCTTGCCAAGCGGATGCGCGCACCGAGGCGACGCGGCGGCCGCGGCGAATGATGCTGGCGGCGGCATAGGTGTCGACGGGCCGCCCGCCGCGCAGAAAGTCGACGGTGAGCGAGATCGGCTTGGGCAGATGCGCGAGCGGGGCGCCGCTGCGCAGCCCCCGCCACATCAGCTCGCCCATGGCGGCGAATTCGAGCGCGGCGCCGATGACTCCGCCGTGCAGGCGGCCGGGCGCGCCGATCTGGCCGGGGTCGAATCGCAGGCGCAGCAGGATCCGGTCCTCCTCGCGCAGAAGGCTGGCGCCGAGATAGGCGCCATAGGGAATGGCGTCGAGCGCCACCTCGTCGGCCGCGCCCTCGGCAAGCCGGGCGAGAATTTCCGGCGTCACGGCGCAGCCCCCCTGGCGCGAGCGCCGCGGTCGATGATGAAGGTGCCCACCGCCTGTGCGACCGCATCCTCGGGCGCGTGATAGGCGCTGCCGCGGACGAAGGCGACATGATGCGTCACCCGGTAGCACTCCGCGCGCGCCAGAAGCTCGACGCCCTTTTGCGCCGGCTTCAGATAGTCGATGCGGAGATCGAGCGTGGCCACCGGCAGGGGCCGGTCGAGCGCGCTGAAAACCGCCGCCCCCATGACCGAGTCCATGAGCGTGAAGACGGCGCCGCCGGCCAGCACCCCGCTCTCGCGATAGGCGACCAGATGCTCCGCATAGGGAAGCCGCATGATCGCCCGCGCCGGCTCGAGCGCGACAATCTCCGCGCCGAGCGCCGCCAGCTGCGGCACCATCCGCATCATCTTGCTGATCGTCTCGAGCGGCAGGTCCCTGATCATCGGTCGGTCGGCCTCGTGGTCGCATCCGGAGCGGCGCAGTCTCGGCGCTTCCCCGTCGTCGGGCAAGCCCCCGGTGACGGCGGCCCTATCCGGGAGCGGCGGGCGCCGTCGAGGCCGCCTTATAGGGCGCCATGCCCTCATTGGCCAGACGATCGGCGCGCTCGTTCCCGTCATGGCCGGCATGCCCGCGCACCCAGTGCCAGGTGACCTCGTGACGCGCGAGCGCGGCATCGAGCGCGCGCCACAGATCGGCGTTCTTCACCGGCTTTCTCGCCGCCGTCTTCCAGCCGTTCGCCTTCCAGCGCGCGAGCCACGCGGTGATGCCGTCCCTGAGATAGCGGCTGTCGGTGTAGAGATGGACCCGGCAGGGCCTCTTCAGGCTCTCGAGCGCCTCGATCGCGGCCATGAGCTCCATGCGATTGTTGGTGGTCTGCGCCGCGCCGCCCTTGAGGCATTTTTCCCGCCCGCGATAGCGCAGGACGGCCCCCCAGCCGCCGGGGCCGGGATTGCCCGAACAGGCGCCGTCGGTGAAGATCTCCACCGCCGCCCCGCACGCGTCATTCCGGCCCATCGGCGCGATCGCCTCTCAGGCCGCGCTGTCGCGCAAGGCGGCGGGAAGCTTGAAGGTGACCGACTCGCGGGCGGTCTCGATCTCCTCGATGCGAATCGCGTAGCGCCGGCCAAGCGCGGCAACCACCTCCTGCACCAGGATCTCCGGCGCCGAGGCCCCGGCGGTGATGCCGATCTCGCGCGCGCCGGCAAGCCAGGACCAGTCGATGTCCGCGGCCGCCTCCAGCAGCCGCGCCGGGCTGCCCGCCTTTTCCGCCACCTCGACGAGGCGACGCGAATTCGACGAATTCGGCGACCCGATGACGAGAATGCGCTCGCAGCGCGCCGCCATCGCCTTGACCGCCTGCTGACGGTTCGTCGTCGCGTAGCAGATGTCCTCCTTGCGCGGCCCCGCGATGTCCGGAAAGCGGCGTTTGAGGACGGCCACGATCTCCGCGGTATCGTCGATCGACAGCGTCGTCTGCGTGACATAGGCGAGAGCGGGCGCGGCGGGCGGCGTCGCGCGTTCCGCGTCGCCGATCGATTCGATGAGCGTGATCGCGCCGGGCTCGACCTGCCCCATGGTTCCGATCACTTCGGGGTGTCCGGCATGGCCGATCATCAGGATATGACGCCCGTGACGGCGGTGACGCTCGACCTCGCGATGGACCTTCGAGACCAGGGGACAGGTGGCGTCGACATAGAAGAGATGACGCCGCGCCGCCTCTTCCGGCACCTGCTTGGGCACGCCATGGGCGGAGAAGACCACCGGCGCGCCTTCCGGCACCTCGTCGACCTCCTCGACGAAAACGGCGCCCTTGCGCTGCAGGCTCTCGACGACATGGCGATTGTGGACGATCTCGTGCCGGACATAGACCGGAGCGCCGAATCGCTCGAGAGCCAGCTCGACGATCTTGATCGCACGGTCGACGCCGGCGCAGAAGCCGCGCGGCGCCGCCAACAGAATCGATAGCGCGGGTTTCGTCATGGGATTGCCTCTTTCGCGCATCATGTGGACGCGGAATGCGGCCTTGGCAAGGGCAATCTTGCCGTGGAGGGACAATTTGTCCCCTTCGCACGCCGCGGCTCGCCCTTGAGGCGATTGCATCGGGGCGCGCGAGTCCCTATTGCTGTCTTGGCGGCGGTTTCGCCGCAGCATCATCGAAGAAACAAGGCGAAAGAATCGATGCCAGCCCCGTCCCGGCCGATTACCGGCCTGTTGCTGATCGTCGCCGTCGTCCTGCTCGCCGGTTGCAGCAGCGATGCCAACAGGAACCCGCTCGAGGTCACCGTCGAACGCTGCCCCGCGCTGGCCGTCGTCGGCGGCACCGGGTCCTTGACCCGCTTTCGCGGCAAGGGACGCGATGCCGATGACATCCTCTATGAGGCGACGATCACCGGCACCCGGCTCGAATGCCATCAGGGCGACGAGGTGGTGAGCGAGGTTTCCTTCGAGATCGTCGCGCAGCGCGGTCCGGCGCTCCGGGGCGCGACCGACGTCGCGCTGCCCTATTTCGTGGCGGTGATGCGCGACAATTCCGAGATCGTCGCCAAGGACGTCTACATGGCGCGGATCCATTTCGCGGCGGACGCCGAACGCGCCGGCACGCGCGAGGTGATCCGCCAGCGTCTGCCGAGCATCGATCAGGCGCGGCGCTACAACTACGAGATCCTCGTCGGCTTCCAGTTGCGCCCCGAGGACGTGACCTACAATCTCCTCCGTTGACAGGCCCGCCGTCGCACGATAGTGCGGGGGCACATATCGCCCGGCGGCGGGAGACCGCCGCGAACCGCCAGCGGGAGAGTCCGTCGCCTCGTGAAAAGGGGGACGGCGCCGAAGGAGCAACCGCCCCGGAAACTCTCAGGCCAAGGGACCGTCGGCGGGCGGGCGCTCTGGAAAGCAGGAGGGAGCGGTCCCTCCTCACCGACGGGGATAAGGGCGCCGCGGCTCCGGCCGACGACCGAAATCTCTCAGGTTCCGTGACAGAGGGGGCAGGGCCTGCCGCGTTTCCGGCAGCGTCCTGGCGTTTGACCCGTTCTGTCGAGGGAGCCCCGGATGGCCGTCGATGCCTTGAAGACAACCCCGCTCCACGACCTCCATGTCGCGCTCGGCGCCAGGATGGTGCCCTTTGCCGGCTACAGCATGCCGGTGCATTATCCGGACGGGATCATCGCCGAGCACCGGCACTGCCGGGCGCGGGCCGGTCTTTTCGACGTCTCCCACATGGGGCAGGCGTTTCTCGCGGCGCGGGACGGCGGCGACCCGGCCGCGGCGCTCGAGCGGCTCTGTCCCGGCGCGATCGCGACGCTCCGGCCGGGCCGCATGCGCTACACGCTGCTGCTCAATGATGCGGGCGGCATTCTCGACGATCTCATGGTCACCCGCAGCGCCGCCGAGAACGGGCGGCTCTTTCTCGTCGTCAATGCGGCGGTGAAGGAGGCCGATTTCGCGCTCATGGCGGACAGGCTCGCCGATGCGACCGTTCTCGAGCGTCTCGACGACCGCGCCCTGCTCGCGCTCCAGGGTCCGCGCGCCGAGGCCGTGCTTGCGACGATGCTTCCCGAGGTGCGCGAGCTCGCCTTCATGCGGGCGAGAGAGGCGACCTGGCAGGGCGTGCCGCTCGCCGTCAGCCGCTCCGGCTATACCGGCGAGGACGGCTTCGAGATCTCGCTCCCCGCCGAGGCCGCGGAGACCTTCGCCCGCGCCCTTCTCGACCATCCCGACGTGGCGCCGATCGGCCTCGGGGCCCGTGATTCGCTGCGCCTCGAGGCCGGGCTGTGCCTCTATGGGCACGACATCGACGCCACGACGACGCCGGTCGAGGCCGATCTCGTCTGGGCGATCGCGAAATCGCGCCGCGAGCGCGCCGACTTTCCCGGCGCCGACCGCATCCTGAAGCAGCTCGCGGAGGGCCCCGCGCGGCGCCGCGTCGGTATCCGACCGGAAGATCGCACCATCGCCCGCGAGGGCACGGTGATCCGCGACCCGGCCGGCGACCGCGTCATCGGCCGCGTCACCAGCGGCGGCTTCGGTCCCAGTGTCGATGGCCCCGTCGCCATGGGCTATGTCGAGACCGCCGCCGCGCAAGCGGGAACGCCGCTCGGGCTCGAGGTCCGCGGCAGACTGCGGCCGGCGCGTGTCGCGGCGCTGCCCTTCGTTCCGCATCGCTATGTCAGAAAAGGCTGAGAAGCCGTCGTTTACCGGGGAGGTGACAAGCATGAGCACGATCCGATTCACCAAGGACCATGAATGGATCCGCGTCGAGGACGGTCGCGGCACCGTCGGCATCACCGATTATGCGCAGAGCCAGTTGGGCGACGTCGTCTATGTCGAACTGCCCGAGGTCGGCGCCACGCTGGCGCAGGGCGACGAGGCGGCGGTCGTCGAATCGGTGAAGGCCGCCAGCGAGATCTATGCGCCGGTCTCGGGTCAGGTGGTCGAGCGCAACGAGGCGCTGGAGGCCGAGCCGGGAACGGTCAATGAGTCGCCGATGGACGAGGGCTGGTTCTTCGTCCTCAGCCTCGCCGATCCGGGCGAGCTCGACGGGCTCATGGATGCCGACGCCTATGCCCGGTACGTCAAGGATCTCGACTGAGGATCAGACTTCATGCGTTATCTCCCGCTCGCCGAGACCGACCGCCGGGCGATGCTCGACGCCATCGGCGTGGACGGCATCGACGATCTCTTTCGCGATGTCCCCGAGGCAGCCCGGCTCACCGCGCCCCTGCCGCTGCCGCCGCACCGGAGCGAACTCGCCGTCGACCGCGCCTTCCGCGACTATGCGCGGCGCAATCTGCCGGCCTTCGAGCACCCCTTCTTTCTCGGCTGCGGCGCCTATCGCCATCACGTGCCGGCGAGCGTCGATCATCTGATCCAGCGCGGCGAGTTCCTCACCGCCTATACCCCCTATCAGCCGGAGATCGCGCAGGGCACCCTGCAGTATCTCTTCGAGTTCCAGACCCAGGTGGCGAATCTCATGGGGCTCGATGTGGCGAACGCCTCGCTCTATGACGGTTCGACGGCCTGCGCCGAGGCCGTGCTGATGGCGCGCCGGGTGACCCGCGGCCGACGACGCGTCGTGCTCGCCGGCGGGCTGCATGCCCATTACGCCGCGGTCACCGAGACCATGACCCGCTTCGGCGACGGCGAGGTGGTGCGCCTGCCGGTCTCGGCGGACGATCCGGAAGGCGACATCGCACGGGCGATCGCCGCCATCGACGACGACACCGCCTGCGTCGTGGTGCAGACGCCGGATCTCTTCGGCCACCTCCACGATCTCGCCCCCGTCGCCGAGGCGGCGCACGCGAAGGGCGCACTGCTCGTCGCCGTGGTCACCGAGGCGGTCTCGCTCGGCGCCGTGCGCGCGCCCGGCGAGATGGGCGCCGACATCGCCGTCGCCGAGGGTCAGTCGATCGGCAACAGCCTCAGCTTCGGCGGTCCCTATCTCGGTCTTTTCGCCGCCCGCGCCCGGTTCGTGCGCCAGATGCCGGGACGGCTCGTCGGCGAGACCGTCGATGGCGACGGCCGGCGCGGCTATGTGCTGACGATGTCCACCCGCGAGCAGCACATCCGGCGCGAGAAGGCGACCTCGAACATCTGCACCAATTCCGGACTCTGCGCGCTCGCCTTCTCGATCCATCTGACGCTGCTCGGCGAGGCCGGACTGAAACGTCTCGCGCGCCTCAATCACGCCCGCGCGGTACAGCTTCGCGATGCTCTTGCGGCGATCGACGGCGTCGCGGTCCTGACCCGGCGTTTCTTCAACGAGCTCGCGGTACGTCTGCCGGTGCCGGCCACCGGCGTCGTCGAGGCGCTCGCCGCACGCGGCATCCTCGCCGGCGTGCCGGCCGCGCGGCTTCATCCGCACGAGCCCGCGCTCGCCGACGTTCTCATCCTCGCCGCCACCGAGACCGTGAGCGAGGATGATATCGGGACCCTCGCCGCCGCCCTTGCCGAGGAGATTGCACGATGAGCATGAACCGCCGGGGCCGTCCCACGACAGGCGGCGATCCGGAGACGGCGGCGCCCGCCACCTTCACCGGCCATCGCGGCCTCGACCATGAAGAGCCGCTCATCTTCGAGATCGGGGACGCCGCGCGCACGGGGGTCGACATCGAGGAGCCGGCGCCGTTCGAGGATGCGCTCGGCGGGCTCCGGCGCCGCGCGCCGATCGGGCTCGCCGGTCTGACGGAACCCGAGGCGGTGCGCCACTACACCCGCCTCAGCCGCAAGAATTACGGCATCGACAGCGGTCTTTTCCCGCTCGGCTCGTGCACCATGAAGCACAATCCGCGCCTCAACGAGAA
>CAZAEP010000113.1:0-8309 GCA_964484045.1 uncultured Sphingomonadales bacterium | reverse complement strand
TCCTTTCTTCAGCTTCGTGGCCCGGGCCGGCCGCGATCCTGCACATGGCGGCACGCGATGCGGTCGATCGACCGGGTGCCGAGAAGCGTCATGTCGCGTTCGATCTCCTCGAGAAAAAGCCTGAGAACGCGGGCCACCCCGGCTTCGCCCCCTGCGGCGAGTCCGTAAAGATAGGGGCGGCCGATGGCACAGGCGTCGGCACCGAGCGCCAGCGCCTTCACGATATGCGTGCCGCGGCGGACGCCGCCGTCGACGATGAGCTCGAGATCGCCGCCTACCGCGTCGCGGATCGCCCGGAGCTGATCGATCGGGGCCGCTGTGCCGTCGAGCTGACGGCCGCCGTGATTGGAGATCATCACCGCTTTCGCCCCGATGCGCGCCGCCTGACGCGCATCCTCGGGCGCGAGGATGCCCTTGATCACCAGCGGGCCGTCCCACTCGCCGGCCAGCCATTCGGCGTCCGCCCAGGTCAGGCCGCGGTCGAACTGGGCGTGGACATAGGCGGCCACCGAGGTCGCCCCGTCCGCCGCCGCCGCGGCATGATGGGCGACGTTCGCGAGTTCGAAATCGTGCGAAACGAGCGCCCGCGCGCTCCACAAAGGGTGGCGCGCAAAGGCGGCGATCGATGCGAGCGTCGGTCGCGGCGGCAGGGCGAGGCCCGACTTCTGGTCACGCTCGCGATTGCCCGCCACCGGGGTGTCCACGGTGAGGCACAGGGCATCATAGCGCGCGGCCTTCGTGCGCGCGACGAGTTCGCGCGTCAGCCCGCGATCCTTGAAGACATAGACTTGGAACATCTTCGGGCCGGTGCTCGCCGTCGCCACCTCCTCGATGCTCGCGGTGGCCACCGTCGAGAGCGTGTAGAAGAGCCCGGCGCGGGCGGCGGCACGGGCGACGGCAAGCTCCTTGTCGGGGTGGAAGAGGCGCGACATGCCGGTCGGCGAGAGCAGGAGCGGTGCCGCCACTTCGCGTCCGAGAAGCGTCGTGCGCATGTCGATCTCGGCGATGTCGGCGAGAACCTCGGTAATGAGCTCGAAACGGTCGAAGGCGCGGGAATTGTTGGCGAGCGTCCACTCGTCATCGGCGCCGCCCTCGAGATAGTCGAAGAGCGGCGCCGGCAGGCGGGCCTTCGCCAGACGTCGGAAATCGGCGAGATTGGTACAACGGGCAAGCCGCATCGATCCCTTGTCCTTTCACCATGCAGTCTTGCATTCCCGGACCCGTGACGGCCAGCGCCAAGGAACCGCCTGTGACGATTTTGCGTGTTTCTCGCGGCAATGGAAGCTGCCGGTTTGCAAAGGCCGCGGCACCCTCGGGAGATGTCTTCGAGGTCGACGTGGGGACCGGGCGCCGCGTGCGCTTCTCTCCCAAGGACGCGGCGATGATTGTGACCGGTCTCGGGGGCGACGCGTTGCGACGGATCTCGGACGCATCGCGAGCCGCTTCGTCGTCGACGAACTCGTCCGGCTGACGGTGGCCCGGCGATCGTCTCAGGCGACCTTCGTCAGCTCCGTCTTGTCGCAGATGCGATAGAGACGGGTGATCGGGCTGACGGCGATCACGCCATCATCCTCGCAGCCGGTCGAAGCGGCTTCCAGGATCGTCCGCACGATGTCGTCGACGCGCGAACCCTCGGCGTAGATCTGGATCCGGGCATGCGTTTCCAGCCAGTCCCGCTGATAGAAATTCCTGTAGACACCATAGCCCTTGGTCTCGGTCACCGTGATGCCGGGCACGCCGATCTCCTGCAGCGCCTTCTCGACGGGCTCGAGGGCCAGTGTGTTGAGGGTCGCGGTGATGGCGTAGAACGTCATGTCGATACTCCTTCGCCGATGCGGATCCGTGTGTCGCCGAGAAATTCGTAAGGGGGCAGATAGAGGTTCTTGGGTGCCGGCCCCTGTCTGATCCGGCCGGCGGTGTCGTAGACGGAGCCGTGGCAAACGCAGAACCAGCCTTTCCACTTTCCGCGCGGCGTACCGGGGCGCTGCCCTTTGGGAACGCAGCCGAGATGCGTGCAGATGCCGATGACGATCAGCCATTCCTTGCGCTGCACCCGCTCGTCGTCGGTCGCGGGGTCGCGCAGACGCGCCCGGTCGTCGCGCTCGGCGAGAGCGATCTCCCCGGCCGTGCGGTGGGCGATGAAGATCGGCTTGCCCTGCCATTTGACGGTGATGCGCTGACCGGGGGCGATGGGGGAAAGATCCACCTCGGTCGTTCCGAAGGCCAGCGTATCGCTGGCCGGGTTGAAACTGTCGATGAACGGCCACAAGGCGACGAGGCCCCCGAGGGTCGCCACCGCACCGGTGGCGATATAAAGGAAGTCGCGCCGGTCCGCGTCGGGGGCGACCGCTTCGCTTCGGGTGTCTGAACTGGCCATTGTTCGTTTCCTCGTTGAAGAAGGGGCCGGCACCTTTTCGTCCCTACATGCGATGGGGGCGGTAGAAGATGCCGTTGGCCTCCTGAAGCTCGCGGATATAGCGGATGATGTCCGCGATCTCCTTATCCGTGACCTGCGTCTGCGGCGGCATGTTCCCGAACGGCCAGTGATGCTGCGGCGTGCCCATGCGGACGGCGCGGTAGAAGGCCTTGTCGCCGTGATGGCCCGGATTGTAGATGTCATGGACGAGCGGCGGCCCCTTGTCGGTGCCGGTGGCATTGACGCCGTGGCACTTCGAACAATTGGCCTCGAAGGCCCGTGCGCCGCGCAGCGCAGCCGGGGAAAAGTCGGGAATACTGATCGCCATACCCGAACGTGTGCCCGAGGATGGGGGTATGGCCTGCTGCCTGGCGACGATGAAGACGATCGCCGCCGCTCCGGCGAGAATGCCCACCCAGATCCGGGAAGTTCGTTTCATGATCCTGCCGCTCCTTTTCTTCAGGCCGGGGCCTCGAGGCCGTGCTCGCACCAGATGCAGGTGCAGTCGATATGGTTGCAGCTCGGATCCGCAAGCGGCGCCCTGAACCGCCGCAGCGCCAAGGGATAGACGAGTCGGGCCAGCCACCAGGGGTGATAGAGCGTGTGCAGCGCTTCGCGTGCGTCGCCGGCGGCGATATGGCGCGCAATGGCATAGGCCCGGCCGCGATCGCCGGCGATGTTGAAAATGAAGCGATTGGCGATCGAGGTGCGGAGGAGCGGCAGAAGATTGCGCTTCCACAGCCGCGTGTAGTCGACGTCGTCAAGGATGCTGCGTGCGGCGAGGATGCCCGAGCGAAGCGCATATCCCATGCCGAAACCGGCGAGCGAATCCTGAAATCCCGCCTGCTCGCCGATGACCGGCTTGCCGCCCTGCATCCCGGTGCGGGGCAGGCGGAAATTGCCGTAGCCGCCAAAGGGGCGCGCGTTTTTCATTCTGAGGCCGGCATGGCGGCGGAAGAAGTCGACCGTCCGGGCGACGTGCTCTTGCTGGTTCTTGAAACCGCTGAACATGCAGCTTGCGACTGTGCCGCGCCCCTCGGCGACGAGGAGATAGGCATAGCCCTTGGGAGCCAGCGCGTCGCTGAAGCAGATGAAATTGCCGTCGGCCATGTCGGTATCGAACACATAACCCACCGCGATCGCGTCGGCGCGCCGAGGACCGATAGCCAATACCGCCGGCGGTGCGGGCGCCTCGACATGCGCGTCGAAGCGCACCTCGACGCCAAGGGCGCGGGCCTGCTCGAGCAGGGCCCGGTCGAGAGTGCCGGAGTCCTTGCCGCGCCGCACAAGATAGTAAAGCGGCGTCCGGCTCGATATCGGATAGGAGCGTCCGCGCGCATCGAAGGCGGTCCCCTCCCGCACCGGGAGATGGGGAAAGTCGGGCTTGATCCCGGCCGCGGCGAGGTCGTCGAGAATGCCGGCTTTCGAGGTCCAGTTTTCCAGCCCCTGGAAGTCGCCATGGAAGCGCCCTCCCGGTTCGCTTCGGCGATCATGGACGACGACCTTGCGTCCACCCCGCGCCAGTACGATGGCGCAGGCCAGGCCAGCGGGGCCGGCTCCGACGATATTCACTGGGGCGCGGCGTCCGTGATGGCTATGGTCGCGGGAAGACATGGCTTGCTCTCCGGCACCCGAACCGTGACGCTTCACTCCACGATGAGCTTGCCGCGAAGCATGCCCATGCCGCAGGTGAACTCGTATTCGCCGGGCTTCTCGGGGAGAAACTCGATGGGAACGACCTTGCCTTCGGGCAGATCGGCGCTGCGGCTGAAATCGCCGAAGACGACCTTTTCCGAGCAGGACGTATTCTCCTCGCGGCGGAATTTGAGCCGCACCGGTTTGCCGTGCTTCACGATGATGGTGTCGGGCGTGTAGCCGCCCTTGACCAGGATCATCGCCTCCTGATAGCCGCTCGCGGTCTCCGCCGCGCGCACGCCGCGCGTGCGCTTGAGCCAGAAGAACCAGACGATGAAGGCGATGAGCGCAAGTCCCAGGACGAGGACGATCCAGCGATCCGGGGTCATGACCGTGTCCTCCTTGGCGTGAAGAAACGCAACCGATTGGCGTTCGAGACCACCGTCACCGACGAGAAGGCCATGGCGGCGGCGGCGATCAGCGGGCTCAGGAGCAGCCCGGTGAAGGGGTAGAGCACGCCCATGGCGATGGGGATGCCGAGCGTGTTGTAGCCGAAGGCGCCGAGCAGATTCTGACGCACATTGCGCATCGTGGCGCGGCTGATCTCGATCGCCGTGACGACACCCCGGAGGCTGCCCTTGATGAGCGTGATGTCGCTCGCCTCGATGGCGACGTCGGTGCCGGTGCCGATGGCGATGCCCACATCGGCCAGCGCCAGGGCCGGCGCGTCGTTGATGCCGTCGCCGACCATGCCGACCGTCTTGCCCTCGAGCTGCAGCTTCTGCACCTCGTGGGCCTTCTGATCGGGCAGGACCTCGGCCAGCACCCGGTCGACGCCGACCTGCCGCGCGATGGCGTTTGCCGTGCGCGCATTGTCGCCGGTGATCATCACCACCTCGATGCCCATATGCCGGAGTTCGGCGATGGCCGCGCCCGAGTCCGGCTTTACCGTGTCGGCGACCGCGACCAGCCCGGCGGCGGTGCCGTCGATCGCCACGTACATCGGCGTCTTGCCTTCTTCGGCCAGACGCTCCCATGCGGCTTCGAGCGTCGCGATATCGATCCCGCGCTCGCGCATCAGCTTGGCGTTTCCAAGCAGGACCGTCCTGCCGTCGATGCGGCCCGAGACCCCGTGGCCGGGAATGGCGGCGAAATCCTCGCACGCGGCGAATGCGATCTTCTTTGCCTCCGCGCCCTTGACGACGGCCTCGCCGAGCGGATGTTCCGAGCCGCGCTCGAGCGAGGCGGCGAGACGCAGAACCTCGTCTTCCCTGTGGCCGCCCGCGGCGACGACATCGGTGAGCGCCGGCTCGCCGCGGGTGATGGTGCCGGTCTTGTCGAGAACGACGGCATCGAGTTTTTCCGCCGTCTGCAGGGCGTCGCCGGAGCGGATGAGGATGCCATGTTCGGCGCCCTTGCCGATGCCGACGGTGAGCGAGGTCGGGGTGGCGAGCCCGAGCGCGCAAGGGCAGGCGATGATCAGCGTGGTGACGAAGACGATGGTGGCGTAGATGATCCGTGGCTCGGGGCCGAAAATGTACCAGGCGACGAAGGCGATGGTGGCGAGGATCATTACCGTCGGCACGAAATAGCCGGCGACCACGTCGACAATGCGCTGGATCGGCGCCTTCGAGCTCTGCGCGTCCTTGACCATGCGGATGATGTTGGCGAGCGCCGTGTCCTTGCCCACCTTGGTGGCGCGAAACCGGAAGCTGCCCGTCTTGTTGATCGTGCCGCCGATGACCTCGTCGCCGATCCGCTTTTCCACCGGCATGGATTCACCGGTGATCATCGATTCGTCGACCGTGCTCGATCCCTCGACGACCTCGCCGTCGACCGGCACCTTCTCGCCCGGACGGACAACGACGATATCGCCGACCACGACCTCGTCGACGGGGACGTCGACTTCCCTGCCATCGCGCACGACCCGCGCCGTCTTCGCCTGCAGATGCATCAGCTTCTTGATCGCTTCCGAGGTGCGGCCCTTGGCCTTGACCTCGAGCGCCATGCCGAGCACGACGAGGGCGACGACGACCGCGGACACGTCCCAGAACACTTCCGCCAGCGCCGCGGTGGGGAACCATTCGGGGAAGGCGACGGCGACCGCGGAATAGAGATAGGCGGCGGTGACGCCGATGGCGATCAGCGTGTGCATGTTCGCCGAGCGATGTTTCAGCGCCCGCCACATGCCGGTGTAGAACTGCGATCCCGACCACAGGAGGACCGGCAGCGTGAGCACGCCGAGAAGCGCCCACACGAGGCGCCGCGTCTCGCTGCCCGCGGGCATCCACTCGCGCAGACCCGGGATCAGGTCGGGGTAGCTGAAGGCCATGATCGGCAGCGACAGGATGGCGGCGAACCAGAATTTCCGCATCAGGGTCCGGTATTCGCGCGCCTGTTCGGCCTCGATCGCTTCCTCGCCCGCCGCATCGCTCTCCGCGACCGGCGTGTAGCCGGCGCCCTCGATCGCTTTGCAGATCGTGGTTTCATCCGCGATCGCGGGATCATATTCGACCTCGGCGATATTGGCGGTCAGACTCACATTGGCGCTCGTGACGCCGGGCGTGCGTCCGAGCGCCTCCTCGATATGGCTGACACACGAAGCGCAATGCATGTCGCGGATACCGACCCGTATACGGGCGGTTTCGGCCACGGCGTCTGTGTTGGCGGCGTGGTGTGGCGTCTGCGACACATCCATCCTTCCGATCTCCCTCATGTCGCCTCATGTCGCACGCCTGTTCGCGCAGGTTCACGGGCGAGCTTAGGCCGCGGAGCGAAGAAAGGCCACGTCGCGTGACGGGGGCCGCTCGCTCCCGAGAGGAAAGACGAGACGGTGGCGGAGGCGTTACAGCTCGGGTTGGCGGGCCGGTGCCATTCTCAATCGGGCCAGTGGAGGACGATCTTGCCCGAGCGGCCCTCGCGCATGAGCGCGAACGCCTCGGCATAGTCGGTGATCGGCAGGCGGTGGGTGATCACCGGCCGGATATCGAGGCCCGACTGCAGCATGGCGATCATCTTGTACCAGGTCTCGAACATCTCGCGGCCGTAGATGCCCTTGATGGTGATCGCCTTGAGGATGATCTTGGGCCAGTCGACGCGGCCCGGTTTCGCCGGCAGTCCGAGGAGCGCGATGCGGCCGCCCATGACCATGACGTCGAGCATCTGCTCGAACGCCGCCGGCACGCCGGACATCTCGAAGCCGACGTCGAAGCCCTCGTTCATCCTGAGGCGGGCCATCACCGATCGCAGATCCTCTTCGGCGACATTGACCGGCACCACATCGGCGGTCCGGGCGGCAAGCTCGAGGCGGTAGGGGTTGACGTCGGTGATCACCACATGCCGCGCGCCGACATGCCGGGCGACGGCGGCGGCGATGATGCCGATCGGGCCGGCGCCGGTGATGAGCACATCCTCGCCGATGAGGTCGTAGGCGAGCGCGGTGTGCACGGCATTGCCGGTGGGGTCGAGGATGGCCCCGATCTCGTCGTCGATATCATCGGGCAGCGGTACGGCGTTGAACGCCGGCAGGCGGACATATTCGGCGAAGGCGCCGGGGAGGTTGACGCCGACGCCCTTGGTCTCGGGGTCGAGATGAAAGCGCCCGGCGCGGCTCATGCGGCTCTTGAAGCCGACGATATGCCCCTCGCCCGAGACCCGCTGCCCGATCCCGAGGCGGCGTACATGATCGCCCATGGCGACGATCTCGCCGCAATATTCATGGCCGACGATGAGCGGCACCGGCACCGTCTTCCGCGCCCAGTCGTCCCAGTTCCAGATATGCACGTCGGTACCGCAGATGGCCATACGGCGGACCTTGATCAGCACGTCGTCGTCGCCGATCCCGGGGACCGGCTCTTCGCGCAGGACAAGCCCCGGACCGGGCTCGGCCTTGACCAGCGCGCGCATGGTGTCGCGCGCGGGGCGCGCGGCGCTCACGAGACGACCCCGAGCGTCCGGCCGACGCGGGCAAAGGCGTCGACCGCGCGGTCGATATCATCAGGGGTGAGCGCAGCCGACATCTGCGTGCGGATGCGCGCCGTGCCTCTGGGCACCACGGGATAGAAGAAGCCGGTGACATAGACGCCCTCGTCGAAAAGTCGTGCTGCCATCTCCTGCGCCAGTCTGGCGTCACCGAGCATGACCGGGATGATCGGATGCTCGCCCGGCAGAAGCTCGAAACCGAGCGCTTCCATGGCGGTACGGAAGCGGCGGGCGTTCTCGAACAGACGCATCCGTCGGGCCTCGCCCTCGCGGGCGA
>CAZAEP010000112.1:0-8315 GCA_964484045.1 uncultured Sphingomonadales bacterium | reverse complement strand
GGCCCGATTGTTCGAGCGCAAGAGGGACGAGCCGATGCTTCTCGCCCTGCTCGCCGAGGTGACCGCCGCGATACCCGATGACGCCTTCCTCATCGAATTCGGCTTCGACGGCCGCGAGGTGCGGCTCTCCGGTTATGCCGAGACGGCGTCGGACGCGATCGCCTGGATCGAAGGGGCTCCTCATCTGCACGGTGCCCGCTTTCTCTCTCCGGTGATGCAGGATCAGCGGCTGGGACGGGAACGTTTCAGCATGGCGGCCGAACGTGTCGCCGCCGCATCCGACGGAGACGCCGGCAACGGCAAAGGGGCGACGCCATGATCCTGATGCGCCGCCGATGGATGGGTCGCCTTCTCGCGGCTCTGCTTCTGATTTTCGCACTCGGGCTCGTCGACGGGGTGATCGTCGATCCGCTGTTCGGCTCTTACGGGGCCGCGGAGGCGAGGCTCGAGGCGGCGCGTGCCCGGCTCGCGCGGTATCGCGACATCGCGGCGGCGGCCGACGGGATCGAGAGCGCGGCGGCGCGGACGCGTGCCGAACGGGCGGCGAGCGGCGTCTTTCTCGTCGGCGATACCGATGCCCTGGCGGCGGCGGCTCTGCAGAACACGATCGGCGCGCTCGCCCGCGAGGCGGGGGCGGAACTGCGCTCGGTCCAGAGTCTGCCGCCCGAAGAGAGCGAAGGGCTGGTAAGGGTCCGCCTCAAGTCGCAGCTGATTACGACCACGCGCGGCTTGAAGCGGCTGCTTCTTGCGCTTGAAACGGGTCGGCCCCTGCTCTTTGTCGATGCGATCAAGGTGCGCGCCCGTCTGGGACGGATCGCACCGCGCACCGATGCGCTCGAAGTCGGTGCCGACCTCATGGTCGATCTCACGATCTCCGGCTATCGCCTCGGAGAGGTGGCATGACACGCCGCGAGTGGCCCCGCATTCTTCCCCTGCTGGCTCTGGGACTGCTCTGCCTTGGCCTCCTGGTGCTCGCCGGACGCGGTCCCGCGCGCTGGGAGCCGTCCTCGGCCCCGGAGGCGGCGGATCGCCTGGCGGCGGAGCTGGCTCTGTCGTCGCCTCCCGATGATACGCTACCGCCCGAGGCGGCGTTCGATATCGTGGTGGCTCGCAATCTTTTTTCGGTCTCGCGCACGCCGCCGCCGGAATCGGTGCGCGAGGCCGGGCCCGCGGCAGGCTCGCAGGATCTCTCGCTGGCCGGTGTCCTGCTGGCCGACGGCGCGGCCATCGCCCTGTTGCGCGATCGACCGGGCAACAGGACCGTGCAACTGGCCCTCGGCGACAGTTACCGCGGCTGGAAGCTTGCGCGCCTCGATCAGCGACGCGCGGTTCTGCGCCGCGGCGCCGAGACGCTGACGCTCGATCTCGTCTTCGCGCAAGGAATCGGCAAGACGCGCCCCGGAGGGGCGGCGGGCGTGCGCCGGCGGGTTCCGCTGGAGCCGCGTCGCGGCGATGCCGGGGGCAATCCCGTGCCGGCCTCGCGCAAGAGCCTCTTCGAGATCAAGCGCGGTCAGCCCGCCAATCCTCCCTCGGGGCGCGGTGGATGAGGGAATCGGACAGGGGGCCGGACAGGGGGGCGTCGGGCGGTGATCCGGTGCCCGTTCGCACGGGGATTTGCGACATAGGGGATGTGCGGCATGATAGACGGGAAAGAAGACCGGACAGGAGCGGGCTTGCGGCGCGTCCCGGACGCCGTGCCCGGGAGGGTTCAAATGGGGGTCATGATCAGGTGATGGGGTTTGGTGGTTTCTGGCGCCTGCTGTTTTTCGCCGCTGTCCTGCTGCCGCTGTCGGGGTGCAGCACCGATCTTTCCCGTGGCGGGCACGGGGCGCAGGCCTCGCCGCCGCCGCCCGGGCTGTTCGGGCCGGCGACACGCCGCGGCGGCGATCGCGACGAGGGGGAGCAGGGCGAACGGATCGGCGGTGGCGAGGTGGCGGCCCCCGGCTCCGCGCCGCCCAGCGACCCCGAGCTCTACCCCGGCACGGGCCGCTTTCTCGGCAGTTCCCGAGCCATGGTCGATGAGGGGGCAAGTCCGGGGACCTATACCCTCAATTTCGCCCGCGCCGACATTCGCGAGGTGATCGATGCCGTGCTCGGCAAGATGCTGGGCCTCAATTATCTCATCGATCCCGGTATTCAGGGGACCATCACGGCGCGTACCGCACGACCGCTCAATCGCGAGCAGGTTCTGCCGGCCCTCGAGGATGTGCTCGCGGTCAACGGGGCGGCGCTGGTCGCCGGCGACGGCCTCTACAAGATCGTGCCGCTTGACGCGGCGCGCGGCGGGGGGCCGGTCCTCGGTGGCCTGCGGCCGCGGCAGCAGGGCTTCGCGACCTACATCATCCCGCTGCGTTTCGTCTCCGCGGACGCGATGCAGCAGACGCTCGAATCCTTCCTCGCGCCGGGTCGCGGACTGATCGTCGACGAAGCCCGCAACCTGCTCCTGTTCCGCGGCCCCGGAGTCGAGGCGAACGATCTCGTCCATCTCACCGATCTCTTCGACGTCGACTGGATGGAGGGCATGTCCTTTGCGCTTCTGCCGCTTGCCAATGCCAATGTCGGCGATGTCATCGTCGAGCTCGATGTGATCTTCGGGCAGGATGGCAGCGCCCCCGAGACGATGCGCGGTGTCGTCCGCTTCCTGCCCATCGAGCGCATGAATGCGGTGCTCGTGGTCAGCGAGCAGCCGGTCTATCTCGAGCGCGCCCGCGACTGGGTGGAGCGACTCGATCGCGGCGGCGGCGCGCAGGGCCAGCGCCAGCTCTATGTCTATCATCTCAAGAACGCGCGTGCCGGCGAGGTGGGCGAGGTCCTGGGCGAGCTGTTCGACGTTCGCACCGTCGGCAACACCACGAACGAAGGGCGGGCCGAAGTGGCTCTCGGTCTCCAGGCGGGAACCCTGATCGGCTCGACCGCCGCCGCTGGCGCCGCCGCCGGCGGTCCCCTGGGGACCACGCCGGGTGCGACGGCGGACGGCGCACGGTCTTCCGGGACTGCAAGCTCTTCCGCGCGCGTGCGCAACGTCCGTCGCGGGTCCGACACGCAGACCGCCCGGCGATCGCCACGCGACCTGCCTTTCGCGAGCGAGAATGGCGACGGCCCGCGGATCATCGCCGACGAGCGCAATGACGCCATGCTCATTCTCGCCACGGCGCAGGAATACCGCATGATCGAGGCCACCCTGCAGCGCCTCGACATTCCGCCGCTTCAGGTGCTGATCGAGGCGACGATCGCCGAGGTCACCTTGAACGATGCCCTCAAATTCGGCCTGCGCTGGTTCTTCGACGCGAGCGGGCGCAACAATACGCACAACATCACCTTCAGCGATCTCGAAACCGGGGGCGTGAGCGCGACCTTTCCCGGATTCTCCTATCTTTTCGAAGGCGATTCGGCGCGTGTCGCGCTCAACGCCCTGAACGAGATCACCGATGTCACCGTGGTGTCCTCACCGCAGATCATGGTCCTCGACAATCAGACCGCACGTCTGCAGGTCGGCGATCAGGTGCCGGTGCCGGTGCAGCAGGCGGTGTCGACGCTCGATCCCAATGCGCCGATCGTCAATTCGATCCAGTTCCAGGATACCGGCGTGATTCTGGAGGTGACGCCGCATGTCAATGCCAGCGGGCTGGTCGTGCTCGACGTGCGTCAGGAGGTCTCCGACGTGGTGCCGACGACCTCCTCGGGAATCGATGCACCGACCATCAAGCAACGCGCCATCAATTCGACGGTGGCGGTTCAGACCGGCGAGACCATCGCTCTCGGCGGACTCATTCGCGACAGCAGCACCGGCACCAATGTCGGGGTGCCGGTGCTGATGCACATCCCGCTACTCGGCAATCTGTTCAAGACGCATTCGGTGAGGAACGAGCGCACGGAGCTTCTCGTGCTCCTGACCCCGCAGGTGGTGCGCGACCGCGAGGAGGCGCGCAATGTGACGCAGGAACTGCGACGCCGGTTGAAGGGGCTCGAGCGCATTCGCCGGCAGTTCGGCGTCGCGCCCGAGACCGCCGATGATGCGCCGGACACGCAGGAGCGCTAGGCGCGCGTCGCGTGCGGGCGCGTCTGCCGGCGTGGGCCGGCCACGGGCGGGTTTCACGCTGATCGAGGTGCTCGTCGCCTTCGCTGTTGTCGCGGTGATGCTGCTTGCCCTGCTCGAAGGCTCGACGCGGGCGCTCAGGAGCATCGAGCGGGCGGGCGTGCATGCGCGCCTTCTGGCCGAGGCGGAGAACCGGCTCGCCGAGGTGGGGGCGCTCATCTCGTTGCGTCCCGGCCGGATCGATGGTCGCACCGCGGCGGGGGATGAATGGGAGATCGACATCGAGCCGTGGGGATCGGTGCCGGGAATCGATCCCGACGCGCTCGCCGGACAGGGCTTCGTGCTCTATCGCGTTCGGCTCCTGGTGCGTGCCGCGGACGGCGCGGAAGAATCGCTGGAAAGCGTTCGCATGGCGGCGGTCGCGCCATGAGCGGGAGAGGACGGCCGGGCGCAGGTGGCTTCACGCTGGTGGAGCTTCTGGTTTCGCTGGTGATTCTTGCGCTCATTTCGACCGCGCTTTTTACGGCCCTGCGTTTCTCCGCGCGCAGTTGGCGGGCGGGGGAAAGCCGTCTCGTCGAAGCCGCCGACGAAGATGCCGTGCGCCGTTTTCTGCGCATGCGCCTCGCCGAGGCGGTGCCCGCGGCGATGCCGGCCGGCGGCCGCGAGCGCGAGATGGTCTTCCGCGGCGATGCGGCGCATCTGCGCTTCGCCGCGCCCATGCCGCACGCGCTGGGGCACGGAGGCACCTATGTGTTCACGCTCGCGCCT
The DNA here is from genome assembly GCA_964484045.1 of uncultured Sphingomonadales bacterium. GTDB lineage: Bacteria > Pseudomonadota > Alphaproteobacteria > Sphingomonadales > Rhodothalassiaceae > J134. Next base: position 3,511 of record CAZAEP010000112.1, on the reverse strand, counting down.
GGCGAGACGGCGCCGCTGACCCTCGACTGGCTTCTGCTCCGCCCCGATCGCCTGCTCGACGTCGCCGACGGGCGGGCGCGTCCGCGACCGCTCTTCACCACCGGCATCCGGGCCGTCCGCTTTCGCTATTTCGGCAGTGCCGATGGTCGGAGCGCACCGGCCTGGACCGGGGTCTGGGAGAGCGGGACCCTGCCCCGCCTGGTCGAGATCCGTTTCGAGGGCGAGGAGGGGCGCGCACCCCCACCGCCGATCCGGATCGCCATCGCGGCGGCATCCTGAGCGGCTGTGGCGTCGGGTACGCACGCGACCTTCGACAGAGTGCAGGCGAGCGGCTAGACTTCGGGCGCGATCGGATCCACTCCTGCGTCGAAACAGGTCATGACGGAGCCTATCTTTCAACGCTTCACCATCATCGGCGCGGGCCTCATGGGGACCTCGCTCGCCCTGGCGCTCAAGGAGAAGGGCGCGGTGGCGCATGTCGAGCTTTGCGACATCTCGCCCGAGGCGCTGAAGGTGGCGGCGCATCGCCATGCCGCGCACGGCTATGAACCCGAGCTTGCGAGTGCGGTGCGCGGCGCCGAAGCGGTCTGTCTCGCGACCCCGGTCGGTGCTTTCGCCGCTCTCGTCGCCGCCATCGCCCCGCAGCTCGAGACGGGCGCGATCCTCACCGACCTCGGTTCGGTGAAGGGGGTGATGGCGCGTGCCGCGCACCCGACCCTGCCCGGGCATGTGGCGCTCGTGCCGGCGCATCCCCTCGTCGGTGGTGCGACGAGCGGCGCCGGGGCCGCGGATGCGGCGCTTTTTCAGGGGGCCCGGGTGATCCTCACGCCGGAGGCAGGCGCGCCGCGCACGGCGGTCGATCGGGTTGCCGGGCTGTGGCGGGCGATCGGCGCCGAAGTCCGCGAGCTGCCGGCGGATGTGCATGACGCGGCGCTCGCCTGGACGAGCCATCTGCCGCAGGTCGTGGCAAGTGCGCTTGCCGCCACGCTCGGGGATCGCGCCGAGGCGTGGGGCGAGGCCCTGTTCTCGCTCTCCGGGCGCGGGCTCGACGACATGACGCGACTCGCGGGCTCGGACCCCGACATGTGGGCGGACATTCTTCTTGCCAACAGGGACGCGATCGCGGAAGCCGCGCGGGGCCTGCGCCGACGCCTCGACGCGTTCGCCGCCGCACTCGAGGCCGCGGACCGTGCCGCCGCCCGCGACCTGATCGAAGCCGGTCAGGCGGCACGCCGGCGCTACGAGGCCGGGCGCAGATCGTGATGCGCTCTTGACCGGGTGCGTCGAGCCCGATAGACGGGCCGCGGCGCCGGGGAAAAGGATCGCCGAAACACGTGCCGCATCATCAGGAACGCAAATACCTTCCTTACAGTCCGGAACAGATGTTCGATCTCGTCGCCGATGTCGAGCACTATCCGGAGTTCCTGCCGTGGCTCGTTTCGGCGCGCGTCCATGGCCGCCGTCCGGATGGCTTCGACGCCGATCTCATCGTCGGGTTCAAGGTCTTCAAGGAGCGCTTCACTTCACGGGTCAGGCTCGACCGTCCGCGCCGGATCGTCGTCGACTATATCCGTGGACCGCTCAAATATCTGCACAATGAGTGGCTCTTCCACCCGGTCGAAGGGGGGGGCTGCGCCATCGACTTCAGCGTCGATTTCGAGTTCCGGAATGCGCTGTTCGAGCGTCTCGTCGGGGCCGTGTTCACCGAAGCCGTGAGTCGCATGGTGCATGCCTTCGAGACCCGCGCCGAGGCGCTTTACGGCGGGAAATGAACGGCCGGCGCTTGCGCTGCAACTTCGTGCTGGCCATCGTCTGCCGCCTGCGCTAGAGCTAGCGGCGATTTCTCGGGCCGCCATGTGGCGCCGGGAGCGGCCGGATTTGAACAACTGGTTCCTGGGACATGCAGATCGTCATTCTGATCATTCACCTCTTTCTTGCCATGGCGCTTGTCGGCGTGATTCTGCTGCAGCGCTCGGAAGGCGGGGCTCTGGGGATGGGCGGCGGACCCGGCGGGCTGATGTCGGCCCGCGGGGCGGCCAATTTCCTCACCCGTCTGACTGCCTGGCTCGCCGCCGGATTTCTCGCCACCAGCCTCGGGCTCGCGATTCTCGCCAGCCAGGGCCAGAAAGGCAGCTCGATTCTCGACGAGGCGCCGATCGAGCAGCAGCAGACGCCGCCGCAACCGCAGCAGCCGCAGGTGCCCGTACCCGACTGAGACCGGTTCCGCAACGCGACGCGTGCCCTCCGTGGCGCGACGGGGGCACCGAGTGTGACCGAATCTTTCCCGATTTCCAAGTCTGTCGCGCACGCGACGGTGAGGTATAGTGCACGTCCATGACGCGGTTCATCTTCATCACCGGCGGCGTGGTTTCCTCTCTCGGCAAGGGACTGCTCTCCGCGGCGCTCGGTGCGCTCCTGCAGGCCCGCGGCTACGCCGTCCGCCTGCGCAAGCTCGACCCCTATCTCAATGTCGATCCCGGGACGATGAGCCCCTATCAGCACGGTGAGGTCTATGTCACCGACGACGGCGCCGAGACCGATCTCGACCTTGGGCATTACGAGCGATTCACCGGGGTTCCCTCGCGGCGCACCGACAATGTGACCTCGGGACGGATCTATCAGGAGATCATCACCCGCGAGCGGCGCGGCGACTATCTCGGCGGCACCGTTCAGGTGATCCCGCACGTCACCGACGCGATCAAGGAATTCGCGCTTGCCGAGACCGACGATGTCGATTTCGTTCTTTGCGAAATCGGCGGCACCGTCGGTGATATCGAAAGCCTGCCCTTTCTTGAGGCGATCCGGCAGCTCGGCATCGAGCTCGGGCCGGGGCGGAGCTGCTTCATCCATCTCACGCTGGTGCCCTATCTCGGCGCCGCCGGCGAGCTCAAGACCAAGCCGACGCAGCATTCGGTGAAGGAATTGCGCGGTATCGGCATCGCGCCGCAGGTCCTCGTCTGTCGCACCGAGCATCCGATCCCGGAGGGCGAGCGCCGGAAGATCGCGCTCTTTTGCAATGTGCCGCCGTCGGCGGTGATCCAGGCGCTCGATGTCTCATCGATCTACGAGGTGCCGATCGCCTATCATGCCGAGGGGCTCGATGTCGCCGTTCTCAAGGCGATGGACCTGCCGGCGGAGGAGCGGGTCGATCTTGCACGCTGGCAGGATATCGTCCATCGCCTGAAGAGCCCCGAAGGCGAGGTCACGATCGCCGTGGTGGGCAAATACACCGGGCTCAAGGATGCCTACAAGTCGCTCGACGAGGCGCTCGTCCATGGCGGCATCGCCAATGGCGTCCGGGTGCGCACCCAGTGGATCGAGGCCGAGCTCTTCGAGCAGGGCGACGCCGTTCATCGGCTCGAGAATGTGCACGGAATTCTCGTTCCCGGCGGTTTCGGGCATCGCGGCACGGAGGGCAAGATCGCGGCTGCGAGATTCGCGCGCGAGCATGGCATTCCCTATTTCGGCATCTGCCTCGGCATGCAGATGGCGGTGATCGAGGCGGCGCGGA
>CAZAEP010000111.1:0-8345 GCA_964484045.1 uncultured Sphingomonadales bacterium | reverse complement strand
CCCTCTTCGCCGTCCTCGCAGGTTTCGACGGCGAACCCCGCCCGGGCGAGATTGTAGCGGATGAGCTCGCTCAGATTGGCATCGTCCTCGATGAGGAGAATGCGCGCCGTCACGGTCGGTTTCCTGTCCATTACCCGATCCCACTCACGTGGCGAACGTCTAAAGCGGCAGAATGACAGTTCGATGACAGGATGGCGAGGGGGACGGCCGTTCAGGGCGGGTCCGCTGCGGGCAGAGTGACACGCACCGTGGTTCCCTCGCCGAGGACGCTTTCGATGTCGAGCCTGCCGCCATGGCGGGCGACGATGTGCTTGACGATGGCGAGCCCGAGCCCGGTGCCGCCGACCTTGCGCGAGCGGGCGGCGTCGACGCGGTAGAAGCGCTCGGTGAGCCGCGGCAGGTGCTCGGGCGCGATGCCCGGGCCTTCGTCGCGGACCTCGAGGCGGATCTGCGCGGGGTGGTCGCCGGTCGCCGTCGCCGCGAGGGTCACGGTCGTGCCGGCGGTCGCATATTTGAGGGCGTTGGCGAGCAGGTTCTGCACAAGCTGCACGATCTGGTCGGAATCGCCGCGAACGGGCGGCAGATCGGGAGCAAGCGCACGCGCGACCCGCATCCGGCGTTCCCGCGCCACCGCCTCCAGGCTTTTCGCGGCGCTCTCGCACAGGGCGGCGAGGTCGACGCGGCCCGCGGGACGGAGATGGGCGTCGCGCTCGATCCGCGACAGCGACAGCAGATCGTCGATGAGCCGCGTCATGCGTTGCGCCTCGTCCTCCATGATGGCGAGGAAGCGCTCCTGCGCCGCGGCATCACCCTTTGCGGGTCCGCGCAGGGTCTCGATGAAGCCGAGAAGCGCGGCCAGCGGCGTGCGCAGCTCGTGGCTGACATTGGCGATGAAATCGGCGCGCATCTCTTCCGCGTGCTTCATCTGCGTGATCTCGTGCAGGAAGACGACGATGAAGAACGCCGGTGCGGCGGGCGGGCGGGCCTCCGCGCCCTCGCCCTCGCCCTCGCCCTCGCCTTCGCCTTCGGGCACGTTCGCCACGCGCGAAACGCTGACCGCATAGACACGCTCCACCGCGTCCGACAGGGTGATCTCGCAGGAGGCCGTCGGCGCTCCCGCGACGACATGCGCGATGGCGTCGAGCACGGCGGGATGACGGAGGTGCAATGCGACGTCGCGGCCGACGATCCGGGTGCCGAAAAGTCTGCGGGCGGCGCGATTGGCCTCGCGCACCCGCCGCTCGGGGTCGAGAAGCAGCAGGGGCTCGCGGATGCCCTCGGTGATCCTGGTCCGCAGCGGGGTCCGTTCCGCCCGTGCCACACGGCGCTCCGCCGCCGCGGCCAGTTCGTCGATCCGCCTCTCCTGGTCGCGCACGAGCAGGAAGACGGCGAGGAAAAAGGCCCCGGCCAGGAGAAGGGCTGATCCCGGCGCATGGGTGAAGAGCAACACCGCCGCAAGCGCCGCGCCGAAGGCGATGGCGGTGAGGAGACGCCCCCGCTGCCGGCCGCGCTCCGTCATGCCGTGCTCATTCCGTTTCCCTCGCCGTTTCGGGGCGAAGCAGAGGCTCGAGGGCCGCGAGATCGGCGATCAGCGCATCGGCGCCGAGCTCCGACGGCGGTATCGCGCTGTAGCCGTAATCGACGGCGATCACGGGGATGCCGAAGGCCCGCGCCGCCGCGACGTCGGTTTCGCTGTCGCCGATCATCACCGCCGGTCCGTCGCCGCCGAGCCGCTCGAACACCGCGCGCAGATGCGCCGGATGGGGCTTCTTCTCGGGCGCCGCATCGGCGCCGACGACGGCCGCGAAGTGCCGGCGCAGATCGAGCGCGTCGAGGAGCGCAAGGGCGAGCGCCTGCGGCTTGTTGGTGCAGACGCCGAGCGAGAGGCCCGCTGCGCCGAGGCGTTCGAGAAGGGCTCCGGCGCCGGGAAAGGGCCGGCTCCGGTCGGCGATATGGGCCTCGTAATAGCGCAGGAACGCCGCCAGCATCTCCTCGCGGTCCAGGCGCGCGAGGCGGCCGCCATGGGCGGCGATGCCGCGTTCGATGAGCGCTCTCGCCCCGGCCCCCACCATGTGGCGCACCGCTTCGAGCGCCAGCGGGGCGCCGCCCGCGGAGACCAGTGCATGATTGAGCGCGGCGCAGAGATCGGGGGCGGTGTCGACGAGCGTTCCGTCGAGATCGAAGACGATGCGGGACGCGCGAAAGGGCGGGGTCATGAGCGGTTCCGGAGCGCCGGCGCGAGCCATCACTTGAAGCGGCTGACGAGCCAGACGACGAGGCTCAGCACGATGCTCAGAAGCAGTGCCGTGGTGAGCGGAATATAGAGCCGGACATGCTCCCGCTCGATGACGATGTCGCCGGGCAGGCGCCCGAGCGGCAGCCTGGAGAGCCACGGCCACAGGATCCCGGCGAGCAGAAGGAGAAGGCCGAGCGTGATGAGATAGCTGCGCATGTTCCAGACATAGAATCCTCCGCCCTCCGACGCAATCGCGCGTGTCCCCTTGCGCTCGCGGTCCGGGATTCCATTTGTACTCTCCTGCCGGCTCTTCTATTCCTCGGCCGGGATGCGGCAATGGCAGCGAAGGTGAGTCATGATGGCGGCCACGGACCACGGCTACGACTATGATCTTTTCGTCATCGGCGCCGGATCGGGCGGCGTGCGGGCGAGCCGCATCGCCGCCGAGCTCGGTGCGCGCGTCGCCATCGCCGAAGAGTACCGCGTCGGCGGCACCTGCGTCATCCGCGGCTGCATCCCGAAGAAGCTGATGACCTATGCCGCGCATTATCGCGAGGACTTCGCCGATGCCGCGGGCTATGGCTGGGACGTCGGCGCGGCGGCCTTCGACTGGGACCGCTTCCGGCACAATATGCAGGGCGAGGTCGATCGCCTCAATCGCCTCTATATCGAGACTCTGGAATCGCGCGGGGTCACCATCCTTCAGGAGCGGGCGGTATTCGAGGACGCGCACACGCTCCGTGTCGGCGATCGCATGATCACCGCCGACACCATCCTGATCGCCACCGGCGGCACGCCCAATCTGCCGCACATCCCCGGCGTCGAGCATGCCATCACCTCGAACGAGGTGTTTCATCTGCCGGAGCTGCCGGCGCGCCTGCTGATCGTCGGCGGCGGCTATATCGCGGTCGAGTTCGCCGGCATCTTCAACGGGCTCGGCAGCGCGGTGACGCTCGCCTACCGCCGCGACCGCATTCTGCGCGGCTTCGACATGGACCTGCGCCGCCGTCTGCAGGAGACGATGCGCGACAAGGGCGTCGATATCCGCTGCGAGACCAATGTGGGCGCGATCGAGAAGACCGGCGACGGCCTTGCGGTGACGCTTGACACGGGCGAGGGGCTCGTCGTCGACGCGGTGCTGTTCGCCATCGGGCGGCGTCCCAACAGCGATCGCCTCGGGCTCGCGCGCGCCGGGGTCGCGGTCGACCCCTCGGGCGCCGTCTGCGTCGACGATTATTCGCGCACCAATGTGCCGCACATCTGGGCGGTCGGGGATGTGACCGATCGCGTGCCGCTCACCCCCGTGGCGATCAAGGAGGGACATGCCTTCGCGCTCACCCGTTTCAAGGACACGCCGGTCGCGCCCGATCACCGCCATGTCGCCTCGGCGGTCTTCTCGACGCCGCCGATCGCCACCGTCGGCCTCACCGAGGACGAGGCGCTTGACAAGCTCGGCGAGGTGGATGTCCATGAATCCGACTTCCGGCCGCTCAAGCATGTCGTCGCCGGGCGCGAGGAGCGCTCCTATGTCAAGGTGCTCGTCGACCCCGCGACCGATCGCGTCGTCGGCATGCACATGATCGGCATGGATGCCCCGGAAATCATCCAGGGCTTCGCGGTGGCGCTCAAGAACGGCTTGACCAAGGCCGGGCTTGACCGCACGGTGGCCATTCACCCCACGAGCGCCGAGGAATTCGTGCTGATGGCGAAGAAGGCGCGCTGAGGGCGGATTCATGGTCGACGGGACCGGCGCGCCGTCCGCCGGAGTGCCGTCGCCCCCTGTGGCAGGATCGAGTGAGCATGAGTAGTCAGACCCCCTCCTGGAGCCCTTCGAGCTGGCGAGGCTATCCCGCGGCACAGCTTCCCGACTATCCCGACCGGGAGCGGCTGGCGGCCGTCGAGGCGACGCTCGAGCGCTATCCGCCGCTCGTCTTCGCGGGCGAGGTGATGGCGCTCAAGCGGCATCTTGCACGCGTCGCCGAGGGCAGGGCCTTCCTTCTCCAGGGCGGCGACTGCGCCGAAAGCTTCGCCGAATTCCATCCCGACACCATTCGCGACACCTTCCGCGTCATCCTGCAGATGGCCGTCGTCCTCACCTTCGCCGCCGCCTGTCCGGTGGTGAAGGTCGGCCGCATGGCGGGGCAGTTCGCCAAGCCGCGCTCGAGCGCGACCGAAACGCGGGACGGCACGAGCCTGCCGAGCTATCGCGGCGACATCGTCAACGGCATCGAATTCGATGCCGCGGCGCGCACGCCCGATCCCGAGCGCCTCCTGCGCGCCTATCATCAGGCGGCGGCAACGCTCAATCATCTGCGCGCGCTCTCGCACGGCGGCTATGCGGGGCTCGACGAGGTGCATCGCTGGAACCTCGATTATGTGGCGAACTCGCCGGCGGCGGAACGCTTCCGGGACCTTGCCGAGCGCATCGGCGAGGCGCTCGACTTCATGCGCGCCTGCGGCGTCGGCGCCGACGAGATGGCGGCGCTCAAGGGCACCGAATTCTTCACCAGCCATGAGTGCCTGCTGCTCGGCTATGAAGAGGCGCTGACCCGCCGGGAGCCCGAGACCGGCGCCTGGATCGACTGCTCGGCGCATTTCCTCTGGTGCGGCGACCGCACGCGGCAGCTCGAGGGGGCGCATCTCGAGTTCCTGCGCGGCATCGCCAATCCGGTCGCGGTCAAGGTCGGTCCGTCGATGACGGCGGACGAGCTCCTGCGCGTCATCGACCGCCTCAACCCCGCCGACGAGCCCGGGCGGCTGACGCTCATCTGCCGCTTCGGGGCGGACAGGATCGAGCGCCATCTGCCGCCGCTCGTCCGCGCCGTGCAACGCGAGGGGCGCACCGTCGTCTGGTCGTCCGACCCCATGCACGGCAACACGGTCAAGACGGCGGCGGGGCTCAAGACGCGGCGTTTCGACCGGCTGCTCGCCGAGGTGCGGCGCTTTTTCGCCATCCACCGCGGCGAGGGCAGCTATGCCGGCGGCATCCATCTCGAGCTCACCGGGCAGAATGTGACCGAATGCACCGGCGGCGCGATGGCGATCACCGACGAGGCGTTGGCCTCGCGTTATCACACCCATTGCGATCCGCGTCTCAATGCCGACCAGAGCCTCGAGATGGCCTTCCTCGTCGCCGAGCTCCTGAAGGCCGAGCGCCAGAACCTCGCCGCGGGCGCCAGGGCTGCGAACGGCTAGATGGCTCTTGGAGCGGATTGAAACGAAACCGCCGCCGGCGCGTCGGCGTCGGCTGTGGGGAGCGGTGCGCCGCACGGTGCGGGGCGCCGGGCGACAGGCGGTGTAACCCGCGCCGAGGTGCGGAGTGGTGGGTGGCCGTGCGGCCGGTCTTCATCGTCGTTCCCGTCGGGCATCCACGGGCACGCTCGCCGGAAATGGCGTGGACGGTGAGGCGGCCCGCGCAATGGCTCAAAGCGTTGCCAGCAGCTCCGCCATTTCCCGCAGGCCGATCGCCTCGATCCCCCGGACAACGGGATAGCGCTCGTCCCCTCCATGGACGACGAAGGCACGATCGGGCGCCACGTCTTGGCACGCGCTGTAGAATCCCTTGCTCGGCCGTGCCGACAGGCCGTGCTTGATTTCGATGGCCCAGAGGCCGCGTTCGCCCGGCAAGGCGAGCAGCAGATCGATCTCTGCCCCGGCGGACGTGCGATAAAAGCCGGCCCTTGTGCCGGGTGGCGCGACAGCAAGCAGATTCTCGATCACGAATCCTTCCCAGCTTGGCCCGACGACAGGATGCCCCGCCAGTTCGTTGTGATTTGCGATACCGAGCAGCGCGTGCACGAGACCGCTGTCGCGCACATAAACCTTCGGCGACCTGATCAGGCGCTTTTTGACATTCGCGTGAAACGGCTGCAGACGGCGGACGAGAAGCAGGTCGGCCAGCAGATCGATATAGCCGGTGACGGTCGGGGCGGTCATGGACAGGCCTGCAGCCAGTTTGGAGGCGTTGAGCAGCGTGCCCTGCGCGTGCGCCAGCATGCTCCAGAGCCGCTCCAGCGTATGTGCGGGAATGCGGCGTCCGAACTGCGGCACGTCACGCTCGAGATAGGTCCGGATGAAATTCCGACGAAAGATCAGGCTGTCCGCCTCACTTGATGCGAGGAAACTGTCCGGAAAGCCGCCGCGAACCCACAATCTCCTCCTGCTGTCCGCGTCGGGCGGGACTTCCAGCACGTCAAGGGGAGGCAACTCGACATATTCGATGCGTCCGGCAAGACTTTCTCCCGACTGTTTCAGCAGGTCCATGGAGGCCGAGCCCAGGATCAGGAAACGCCCCGTTCGCCTGCCGCGCCGGCGTCCGCGATCGATGAGACCGCGTAATTCCTGAAACAGTTCGGGCACCCGGTGAATCTCGTCCAGAATGATCAAGCGATCCTCATAAGCCTCGAGAAACAGAGGGGGGTCGGCCAATTTGTCACGGTCCGACCGGGCTTCGAGATCAAGATAGAGGCTATGCACCGTTTCAGCGATTGCATGAGCAAGGGTCGTCTTGCCGGCCTGCCGCGGCCCGATCAGGGCGACGGCGGCTTGTCGGTGCAAGGCGTCTTGGACGTCTCGATATGCGCGGCGACGAATCATCCTTGCAAATTAAAAGGATCACTTTCAATATACAAGGATAATAAACTTATATGTTGAAAACCCGTCGAGTTCTGTCAAATTCACGCGTGATTTCGCAGGGTGGCGGGAAAGCCGCTCCGGCCATGCCGACCGGCACGGAAGATGCCGGCTTTCGACGGGGGCTTTCCCGGACGGGTCAGTGGAACGGCGGGGCCACTTCCTCCGGATGCCCTTTCGGTGTCTGCACCCGAGGCATCCCCCTCACGCCCTGCCCAGGTCCTCGCCGGCCGTGAGACCGCGCTCGATGCGCCAGACGCGGCGGGCGAAGCCGCCGATCACCCACAGCACCGGCAGGGCGGTGATGCCGAGCACGATCTCGGTCGGCAGCGGTCCGAGCCCGACGAGCGAGAGCAGCGCCCATTCGAGTCCGTCGACGATGGCGAGGGCCGAGACGCCGACGAGGATGCTCACCGACAGGGTCATCACCAGCGCTCGCAAGGCGCCGTTTCCGCTTCGCTCCGTCATGATCTCTCTCCCGCGCCGTCGCGCTCGGCCGCCTCGGCGGCGTTGAATTGATAGGCGCGCCGTGCAGCGTAGACGGCGAAGGCCAGGATGAGCAGGCCGACGACGATGGCGGTGGCGCGATGGGCGAAGGGCGAGAGCCCGAGGAAATCTTCCGCCGCCCAGGCCAGCCCCTCGCCGACCAGCCCGAATTCGACGATCGCGAGCACGAAGGCCACGACGGCTGCGATGAGAGCGGCGTTCGACCAGCGGTTCATCATCCCCTTCCGTTCTTCTCGGCCGGACCCGGCGCCGGCGATATCCCACATATTGCCGAATCCCCGTGCGCGCAAGAGGGGTGTGACGTCCCGGCCCGGGAGACGTTCCGTGCGGGCTTCCGTGAGGATGAAGGGACTGCAAAGCATCTCCGTTCGTCCTGAGCGTGGTCGAAGGACGGACGGGGCACATCGCGCTTCGAGACGGCCCTTGCGGGCCTCCTCAGCGCGAACGGAGGCGAGAAGAAGTCCGAACGGACGAAGGAGCCCCGTTGGTTCTTGTGACCCTGCATGGGCCCCGCTACAAGGCGGGGCATGACCGACCGCCTCGCCATCGCGATTGCGCAGCTCAACCCCACCGTCGGCGATCTTGACGGCAATGCCGAAAAGATCCTCGCCGCCTGGGAAGAGGGCGCGCGCCTTGGTGCCGATCTGGTGGTCACGCCCGAGCTTTCGCTGTGCGGCTATCCGCCCGAGGATCTGGTGCTCAAGCGGGCCTTTCGCCGCGCCTGCGCGGACGCGCTCGACCGCATCCGGGAGCGGCTTGCGGCGCAGGGCGCGGGGCCGGCGCTCGCCGTCGGTCTGCCGCTCGAGGGCGCGGGCGGGGCCATCCACAATGCGAGCGTCGTGCTCGATCGCGGAAAGAGCATCGGCCGGGCGATCAAGCGTGATCTGCCCAATTACGGGGTCTTCGACGAAAAACGCGTCTTCACGCCCGGCGATGTCGTGCGGCCGATCCCGGTCCGTGGCGTACCGGT
>CAZAEP010000110.1:0-8356 GCA_964484045.1 uncultured Sphingomonadales bacterium | reverse complement strand
GTCGCGGCGCGTGCCATGGCGGGGGTGACCGCATCGACGAAGCGCCGCACCGCGCGCGCGGTCTCCGGCACCATGCGGCCGACATCGGCGAGGATGAGGACGCCCGGCTTCTTCTCGAGGACCGCCGGGATCGTTCCCTCGCGCAGTTCCGCATAGGGCTCGAGAGCCCGGCGCAGATAGAAGAGCGGTGAGCGCAGAGGCTGCGCCGCCGTGCGCGCATCACCGGCAACGAGGCCGACGAGCGGCCGTCCGGCCCGGGCATCGAGAAGCACGACCGCACCGGCGCTGGCGATGCCGGCGATGTCCACCCGCGCCACCTGATTGCGCAGTTCGAGCGGCAGCACGAGCCGCGCCTCGGCGCGCTCCGATCCCGGCTCGAAGGCGGCGACGGCGTCGGCCAGCCTGCGCCCGTCCGCGGCCCGGGCGACGATGGTCACTTCCGCCGCGAAGGGCCGTGCCGGCCGCGCGACCCGGGCCACGATGTCGCTGCCCGTCATGTCGAGCGGCAGGAGCGCAAGGGGGGGGCGACCCGGCGCGTCGCCATAGAGAACGGCGGTTCCGAAACGGGCGAGCGCCGCCTTGAAGGCGCTCCGTCCGGGATGATCGAGACCGTCCGAGAGCCAGGCGATCTCGCCGGGAGCGATGGCCGACCCCCTGAGGCGTTCGCGCGCCGTTCGGTAATCGGGGGAGAAGGGAACCGGCGCGAATCCGACGAGCGTTGCGCGCAGCTCGGCCGCGGTTCTCGGTCCGGGCAGGCTTGCACGGTCATCCGCCGGCACGCCTCCCGGCGGCGGCGCCGTGGGCAGCAGGACCACGGCGCGTTTCTCGCGCGCCGCCCTCTCGAGCAGCCGTTCGATGAGAGCCAGGCGCGTGCTCCAGCGTGCGGCCGCCTCCCAGCCATTGTCGACGACGAGCAGCAGCGGCCCGTCTCGTGCCACCGGCGGGCTCGGGTTGTAGACCGGCCCGGCGAAGGCGAGGAAGACGAGAGCGGCGATCGCAAGACGCAGGAGCAGGAGCCACAGCGGCGTCGCCTGCGGCGGGGGCTCGGCTCTTGCGAGTCTGCGCAGCAGGACGACGGGCGGGAAGGCGACGCGCCGCGGCTGCGGCGGCAGGGCGCGCAGGAGCAGCCACAGGGCCGGCAGGGAGAGAAGTCCGGCAAGGACGAGGGGGTGGGCGAAGGCGATGGCGCCGATGCTGAGCATCACAGGGGCTGCCCGATGAGCGAGAGAAGGCCGATCAGAGCGGTGGCCGGCGAGCGGTCGCTGCGGTGAAGCGAATGCGTCCAGCCGGCGCGTCGGCACATGGCGCCGAGAGTCGCGCTCCAGGCCTGCATGCGCTGCCGATAGCGCGCGCCGAGCGCGTCGGCGCGATCGAGGAGGATGGTTTCATCGCCCTCGAGGCCCTCGAAGGCGATGCGGCCGCGGAAGGGGAAGTCCTCCTCCACGGGGTCGAGGATCTGCAGCAGATGCCCCGCGGTATCGAGCGAGACGAGCCGCCGCAGCGCGTCCGTCATCTCGTCTTCCTCGCCGAGGAAATCACCGAGGAGGACGAGATGTGCATGGCGCGGCACGCCGTGCGGCGGAGGCAGGGCGGGCCCGGCCTCATGGCGCACCCGTGCGATCGCCTCGCGGAGGCGTCGAAGCCCGTAAACGCCTCCTGCCGCCCGTTCGTGCGCCCCGTAGAGCGCCACCTTCTCGCCGGCCCCGACGACCAGCTTGGCGGCGGCCAGCGCCAGCAGGATCGCGCGGTCGGCCTTGCTCTCCCCGGCACCGGGGGAACGGAAATGCATCGAGGGCGAGCCGTCGATCCAGAACCATATCGTCTGCGCCGTTTCCCATTCGCGTTGGCGGACATGGAAGCTGTCCGAGCGGGCGGAGCGCCGCCAGTCGATAAGACCCGCCGGCTCGCCCGCGAGATAGGGACGGAACTGCCAGAAGGCGTCGCCGGGCCCGGCACGACGACGCGGATGGGTGCCGCGTGCGGCGTTTCGCAAACGCCGGTCGGAAGGCACCGAGAAGACGGGCAACGCGGCGGCGATCGCCTGCGCGCGCAGCCACAACTCCTTGATCGGGACCGCGCCGGCGCTGGTTTGATGGGAACGGCGATCGCCGCGGGGACGGAGCGGGCCGGGCATTGCGGCTAGAGGTCCTTGCCCAGATCGGCGATGACCGAATCGACATCGAGTCCGTCGGCGCGGGCGGCGAAGCTCAACGCCATGCGGTGGCGCAGCACCGGCGGCGCCAGCGCCAGCACGTCCTCGGCGGAGGGCACGAAACGGCCGTCGAGAAGCGCCCGGGCGCGGGCGCCGAGCATCAATGCCTGCGCCGCCCGCGGTCCCGGGCCCCAGACGATTTCGGGATGCTCTTCACCGGGACGGGCCCGACGCACGAGCGTCAGGATGGTCTCGACCACGCTCTCGCCCACCGGCAGGCGGCGCACCAGACGCTGCAGGGCGAGGAGGCGGTCGCCGTCCATCACCCGCTCGATCTCGGTCGCCTCGGGGCCGGTGGTCTTGAGCAGGATCTCGCGCTCGGCGTCACGGTCGGGATAATCGACGTTGATCTGCATGAAGAAGCGGTCGAGCTGCGCTTCGGGCAGGGGATAGGTGCCTTCCTGCTCGATCGGGTTCTGCGTCGCGAGCACATGGAAGGGGGCGGGCAGGGGGTGCCGCACGCCGGCCACCGAGACTTCGCGCTCCTGCATCGCCTGCAGGAGCGCGCTTTGCGTGCGCGGGCTCGCACGATTGATCTCGTCGGCCATCAGGAGCTGGCTGAAGACGGGTCCGGGAAGGAAGCGGAAGCTGCGCCGGCCCTCGGCATCCTCTTCGAGCACCTCGCTGCCGAGGATGTCGGCGGGCAGAAGGTCGGGCGTGAACTGCACGCGCTTCTCCGTCAGTCCCAGGACCGTGCCCAGGGTCTCGACGAGCAGGGTCTTGGCAAGGCCCGGCACGCCGACGAGGAGCGCATGTCCGCCCGCAAGCAGGGTCACGAGCGTCTCGTCGACGACCCGGTCCTGACCGAAGATGCGGCGCCCGATCTCGGCCCGCACGCGGCGCATTGTCGCCACCGCCGCCTCCGCTTCGGCAAGCAGGGCATCGTCTTTGAGGCTCGCCTCCATCGAGGCTTCGGGTTGGGCACGCTCATCCATCAAGGCGGTCCTCTCAGCGGGAAAAGGGCGAGCGTGCGGAATGCCGGCTTGGGTGCACCGCAGGGCTCGCTATATATGACACACTATATAAAGCCCTCACGCCTTTGCGAAAGACGCAACAATGGTTCGATCGCCGCCGGAGCAGGATCCCCCATCGCCGCACGATGCGGCCGCCGGCGACGACGGGCTGACCGCGATCCGTGCGCAACTGGCTGCACAGCGCTACCCGCCGGTGCATCGCTTCACGCCTGCGCATTGCGGCGAGATCGACATCCGCATCGGCCGCGACGGGCGCTGGTACTATCGCGGCACGCCCATCGCGCGGCCGGAGATGGTGCGGCTTTTCGCATCGGTGCTGCGCCGCGAGGGGCGGCGCTATTATCTCGTGACGCCGGTGGAAAAGCTCGAGATCACGGTCGAGGACGCGCCCTATGTCGCGGTCGAGATGAGCCGATTAGGGCGTGACGGCGCACAGACGCTGGTCTTCCGCCTGCAGACCGACGAGATCGTCATCGCCGATTCCGAGCATCCGGTCCGTATCGAGAAGGACCCCGCAACCGGAGGGCCGCGGCCCTATATCCGGGTGCGCGACGCGCTCGACGCCCTGATCGCGCGTCCCGTCTATTACGAGTTGGCCGATCTCGCCGCTCCGGCGGCCGACGACCCGGACTGTCTCGGCGTCTGGAGCGCGGGGACGTTCTTTCCTCTCGGCCGCATCGACGAGGGAGGGTGAGCCATGCGCGAGACCATCCTCGCCCGGCTCAGGAACGCTCCGCGGCGGCCCCTGCGCAGCGACTTCGATCTCGATCCCGACGCGCGCGCCCGGGGCCCCGCCGATCACCTGCGGCCCGCCGCCGTGCTCGTTCCCATCGTCCTTCACCCGCGCCGGCCGACGATCCTTCTCACCCGCCGCAACGAAAGCCTGCCCGATCATCCCGGGCAGGTGAGCTTTCCCGGCGGCAGCGTCGAGCCCGGGGATCGCGACACGATCGAGACCGCCTTGCGCGAGGCCGAGGAAGAGGTCGGGCTCGACCGCAGCACGGTCGAGATCGCCGGCCGGCTCGATCCTTACGCCACGGTCACCGGTTACCGCATCGACCCGGTGGTCGGCCTCGTGCGCCCGCCGCTCGGCCTCGTCCCCGATCCGCGCGAGGTGGCCGCGGTCTTCGAGGTGCCGCTCGACTTCGTGCTCGATCCCGCCAATCACCGCCGGGTAGGCCGCGAAGAGCAGGGGATGCGGCGGCATTTCTATGCTATGCCCTATGAAGGGCATTATATCTGGGGCGCGACGGCGCATATGCTGGTCAATCTCGCCGAGATACTGGGCCGGAACGAGGAGACAACGCGATGAGTGCGGTTCTGGCGCGGCTCCTGCTCTTTTTCACCCCTTTCATCCTGTTCCTGCTGTGGCTGTGGGTGATGCGTCATACCCGTCTCGGCGACGGCCGCATCGACCCGAAGACGGCACGTCGCATCACGCGCGCCGGTATTGCGCTCATCGTCGTCACCGTCGTCGGCTTCGTGCTTTACGGCCTGCTTGGCGAGGGGATGCGGCCCGAGGGACCCTATGTGCCGGCGAAAGCCGGCGAGCAGGGGGTCGAGCCCGGGCATTTCGAAGAGAAACGACAAGATGACGCTGCCCCGCCGCCTTGAGGCCTCCTGGCTTGCCGCCCCCGAGACCATGGCCGTGATCGAGGCCCTGGGTCGCGAGAACGCCCGCTTCGTCGGCGGTGCGGTGCGGGACAGCCTTCTCGCGCGTCCGGTCAAGGACATCGATATCGCGACCCCGCTCCCTCCCGGCGAGGTGATGCGGCGGGTCGCGGCGGCGGGGCTCAAGGCGATTCCGACCGGGATCGACCACGGCACGGTGACGGTGGTCAGCGATCACCGCCCCTTCGAGGTGACGACACTGCGGCGCGATGTCGAGACTTTCGGCCGTCGCGCCCGCGTTGCCTTCACCGACGACTGGCAGGCCGATGCCGCGCGGCGGGACTTCACCATGAACGCCCTTTATGCCGATCTGCGTGGCCGGCTTCATGACTATTTCGGCGGTCTCGACGATCTGGAAGCGGGCCGCGTGCGTTTCATCGGCGACCCGGAAGAACGCATCATCGAAGACGCGCTCCGAATCCTGCGCTTTTTCCGCTTTCACGCCCATTATGGCCGCGATCCGCTCGATCCGGCGGGGCTCGCCGCCTGCACCGCCGCGCGCGACCGCCTCGATCTGCTCTCCATCGAGCGCGTGCGCGACGAAATCCTGAAGCTTCTCGCCGCCCCCGATCCGGTGCCGGCTCTCGAAGCGATGAAGGGGACGGGCATTCTGGCGCTCGTTCTCCCCGAAGCCGGCGGGTTCGAGGCCTTGCGCCGCCTGATCACGGTCGAGCGGGCCCTCGACGACGCCGACCCCTTGCGCCGGCTTGCCGTCCTCGTGGGCCTCGATCCGGTGCGTCTTGACCGCCTCGCGCGGCGACTGCGACTGTCGAACAGGCAGCGCGCGCGGCTCGTCGCCATGGCCGGCGAGGTGCCGGCGCCGGAGTCCCGGGCGCTTCGGGCATCCGCCTACCGTTTCGGAAGCGGAACGACGCGCGATCGTATTCTGCTCGCCGCCGATCCGGTCGACCTCGCCGCCGTTCGTGCCGCCCTGGCGGAGCTCGAGCGCTTTTCGCCGCCGCGTTTCCCGCTCACCGGCCGCGATCTCGTCGCCGCCGGACACCGGCCGGGGCCGGCTCTCGGCGCCGCGCTCAAGTCCCTCGAAGAGCGATGGATCGCGAGCGACTTCAGACTCGCCAAGGCCGAACTCCTGAAACAGGCGGCCCGGATGGATGAAAGCCGATGATGCACCGGAAGGAGCCCTGGGAATGGACGCTGCTCGGCGCACTCGCGCTCGTGGTGGCGGGCGTTCTCGCGCTCGGCGGGTTTCTTGTCGGCAAGGAAACCTGGCGCTTCGAGGTCGGGGCCGGGATCGCGGCCCCTCCGGCGCAGGTCTTCGACTGGCTGACGCGCCGCGAGAAGCGTCTCCTGTGGGAGCCCGATCTCATCGACATCGCGCCGCTCACCGGGACCGCCGGCGAGGCCGGGTCGACGGAGCTTCTCTATCTTCGCCGCGACGGCGATCGCTGGCAGATCGAGGAGCGGTGGCTCCGCGTGCTGCCCGGTCGGCGCCTCGATGTCGAGCGGGTCGGAGACGCGCTGCGGGTGCGCATCGCGATCACGATCACGCCGGCGCCGCATGGCGGCGCCTTGTCGTGGCGCGAGGTGCGACACTATGAGACCTGGCCGGACCGCATTCTCGCCCCGCTCGAGGTCATCGAACGGAAGTCCCGTCTCGAGGCGGGGCTTGCGCGTCTGGCGCGTCTTGCCGGGGAGGGATGAAGGCGCCCGCGCCGCCGCGCGCCGGGATCGGCGATGGATGCAATCGAGGATCGGAGACCGCACATGAACGACATCCCCCGCGAGGCCAGCGAATCGGTGCGTCGGGTGCTTGCCTTCCTGAACCGAAGCGGCGCACCGAAGCTTCACGAGCTGGCGCCCGCGGCGGCACGGCAACTGTTCGAGACCCTGGCACCGGCGCTCGACATGCCCGCGCCTGCCGTCGGTCGCGTCGAGGAGCGCATGATCCCGGGCGGCGGCGGCCCCTGTCCGGCCCGCATCTTCTGGCCCAAGGACCCGCCCGACGGCGCGCTGCCGCTGGTCGTCTTCCTCCACGGCGGCGGCTTCGTCATCGGCTCGAGCCGCGTCTATGCTCGCGTCACCGGCCATCTGGCGAATGCCGCGGGCGCCGTCGTGGTCTCGCTCGACTATCGCCTCGCTCCCGAGCACCCCTTCCCGGCCGCGGTCGAGGACGCCTTTGCGGCCACCAAATGGGCCGCGGACACGGCGCGCAAGCTCGGCGCCGATCCCGCCCGCCTCGTTGTCGCCGGGGATTCCGCGGGCGGCAATCTCGCCGCCGTGACGGCGCTTCTCGCTCGCGATGCCGGCAGCCCGACGCTTGCCGGTCAGGTGCTCCTCTACCCGGTCACCGACATGGCGAGCGTGCGCCCCTCGTTCGAGGCCTATGGCGAGGGCCTGTTCCTCGAGCGCGAGACCATGCGCTGGTTTGCCGGCGCCTATGTGCCCGACCCGACGTCGCGTGCCGACTGGCGCGTCTCGCCCCTGCGCGCCCCCGACCACCGCGGCCTGCCGCCGGCCTATGTGCTGACCGCGGGGCTCGATCCCCTGCGCGACGAAGGCGAGGCCTATGCGAAGAAGCTGGCGGCGGCGGGGGTGGCGGTGACCCGGCGTCGCTGGGAGGGACTGATCCATGGGTTTCTCAATATGGGCGGGGTGGCGCCCGAGGCCCGCGCCGCACTCGACGATATCGCGGCGTGGGTCCGTGATCTTTGCTAGCAGCCGCCGGAAGCGGCTGCTGATAATTTAATAACGATTTCTTAGAGGTATTCGGAATAATATTGCGTTCGCGCTCCGAATTCCCCACATTTCCTGTGGCTCCTTCGGAGTCGCAAGAAACGGAGACATTTGGAGTTCGGTATGCGTGAGTTCATGATGGATCCATTTGCACGGGATCGGGACCTGAGCGAGCTGGAACGGCGAATGCTCGGCTATCGTCTGGCGACGGCCGAGATCCTGTACCACATGCCGGATCATCCGGACTTCCTGCAGACCTTCGTCTGGCAGGAGCTCGATCTGGCACCGCGCTTTCCGGTCCTGCGGCGTTTCCTCGATTTCTGGCAGAAGAATCTCGACGGCAAGCTGCATTCGGTGCGGATCGCCGCCGCCGGTCTCGCGACGCCGGCCGAGTTCCGCGTCGCCGACGGCGAGTTCCGTCTGCATTGAGGAGTCTTGATCCCCTGCCGTCTCCCGGCTAGGCATCCGGGGGGCTATTCCAAGCAAGGGGATCGTTCATGGCGAAGCATGCCGTTCTGGTGACCGGCGGCGCCGGTTTTATCGGCAGCCATGCCGTGCTGGCGCTTCTCGACGCCGGCCGTCGGGTGGTGGTGATCGACGACCTCTCGACCGGCGTCCGCGCCGCCGTGCCCGACGGCGTGCCCTTCATCGAAGCCGATATCGCCGATGCGGCGGCGGTCCGCGATGCGATCACCGGCCACGATATCGGAGCGATCATGCATTTCTCAGGCAGCGTGCGGGTCGACGAATCGGTCGCCGATCCGCTCAAATACTATGGCAACAACACCGCTGCGAGCCGGACGCT
>CAZAEP010000109.1:0-8499 GCA_964484045.1 uncultured Sphingomonadales bacterium | reverse complement strand
AGGCACAGGCCGGCCACCACGAGCATGGCGCCCTCGATGAGCTCGCGCACCGGCGGCACGCCGGCGTCGATCTCGTCATGCGCGCGGCGCAGGGTCTCGAGCCCCTGGGCGCGCACGAGGGCGAGTCCGACAAGGGCGGTCAGCACCGTCAGCGCGAGCACCGGCAGGGCGCCGATCGCGGCGCCGACCTTGATGAAGACGCCGATCTCGACGAGGAGAACGACGATCGGAGCGAGAAGAAAAACGAGCAGCGCCATGCTTGTCCTTTGCCGGCCGGAGGCCTATCTATCGTCTGGATATCCTTACGCAGCATGCTATGTAGGGTGCGACACGCGCTTTCGCAAACGCCATGCGGAGCGGCGGGACGACCAATCATGGACAGCGGGGCGGCCACGGCGACGCCCGGACTGTCGTGGAAAACGGCATGGACAACGGATTTCAATTCATCGACATCGTTCTTCTGGCAATGGTTGCCGGCTTCATCGCGCTGCGGCTGCGCAGCGTGCTCGGACGCCGGACCGGCGAGGAGCCGCCGCCGCAGGAGGTGCTCGAACACGGTCGCGTGGCCGCCGATGCCCCGGCCGGGGGCGCCGGTCCGGGTCTTTCGGAAGCCGTGCAGAAACTGGAATCCGACAGCCGGATGCGGCGCGCCCTGCGGGAGGTTCGCCAGGCCGACCCGGATTTCGACGTCGACCGCTTTCTCGAGGGCGCGAAGGCGGCCTATTCGCTCATCCTCGAGGCCTTCTGGTCGGGTGAGAAGGAGACTCTCCGGCGCTTCCTGAGCGATGACGTCTACGCGCAGTTCGTCGCCGTCATCGACGAACGGACCGCCGCGGGGCACACCCTCGAGGCGCGCATCGTCGATCTCGTCGACGTCGCGATCAGCGGTCTCGCCCTGCGCGGACGGACGGTGGAGGTCAGCGTGACCTATCGCGCCGAAATCGTCTCCGTGACCCGGGACCGCGAGGGACGGCTGGTCAGCGGCAACGAGTCCGACACGACGAGCGTGGTCGACGTCTGGACCTTTGCCCGCGCCGCGGCGAGCGACGATCCGAACTGGACGCTGGTCGCCACCCATTCCGACTGAGCCATGCGCCGGCGGCGGGCACGCTCCGGGCTTGCGGGTCCTCTCGCGGTCGGTCTTTTCGTTCTGCTGGCGCGCGGCATCCGGCAGGCGCGCCTTGCGGGCTGCGTGGAGAACGATCGCGGGGCCGCGAAACGCGCCGTCTTCGAACGCATGTTCCTTCCCTGCACAGGGGCGGCGCCTGCTCGCCGCTCGGTATTTCTCCCCGGCGATCACGCGCTCGCTGCGGCGAGCGGGCCCGGGAGCGCGGACCCGTGAGCAAGCGCCGCGAGGGCCTGAGCCCCGAGGAGCGGGCGCTCTGGGAGGCCTATGTCCGCGGCGTGCGGCCGCTCGCGTCGCGAGCACCGGCAGGGCGCCCGGCCGCCGCCGGCGCGCCGTCGACGAAAAAAGGCGCAGGCGGACGGAGGGCGGCGACAGGGGCGTCCGATCGTTCGGTTGCGGCCGCCCGATCGTCGCCGCACGCGCCGTCGCCGGCGATCGAGTCCGGGCGTCTGCGTCGCATCGCGCGCCGCCGCGAGCCCATCGACTCGACGCTCGATCTGCATGGCCTCGATCGCGAGGAGGCCTATCGCCGTCTCTCCCGCCACCTTTCCGCCGCGGCGCGCCGCGGTGCCCGCGTCATTCTGGTCATCACCGGCAAGGGCGGCGCCCGCGTCGCCCCGGGCGCGGGCCCGCCCGCGGCCTTTCGCCGGCGCGCCGATTTCGCGCCCGAAGGCGGGGTCCTGCGCCGTCTTCTGCCGCTCTGGCTCGAAGGCCCCGAGCTCGCACCGCTGGTGCAGGCCTTTGATGGCGCGGCCCCGCAGGATGGCGGCAGCGGCGCCTTTTACGTCCTCCTGCGGCGCTCGCGGCGCCGCGACTGACGGGCCGGCTCAGAGAATGTAACGCGACAGATCGGTGTTCTCGGCGAGCTTGCCGAGATGCTTCTCGACATAGGCGGCGTCCACGACGACGGTCGCGCCGTGGCGGTCGGGGGCGGCGAAGCTGATCTCGTCGAGCACGCGCTCGAGCACCGTGTGCAGGCGCCGCGCCCCGATATTCTCGACGCTCTCGTTCACCTCCGCCGAGATGCGCGCGATCGCGGCGATGCCGTCGTCGGTGAAGTCGAGCGTCACCTCCTCGGTCGCGAGAAGCGCCTTGTACTGTCGAATGAGCGAGGTCTCGGGCTCGGTCAGGATGCGCTTGAAGTCGTCCTCGCCGAGCGCCTTGAGCTCGACCCGGATGGGCAGACGACCCTGCAGTTCGGGCAGAAGGTCGGAGGGCTTGGCGAGGTGGAAGGCGCCCGAGGCGATGAACAGGATATGATCGGTGCGCACGGCGCCGTAGCGGGTGGCCACGCTCGTGCCCTCGATGAGCGGCAGGAGATCGCGCTGCACGCCTTCGCGGCTGACATCGGCGCCGCGCATGTCGGCGCGGGCGCAGACCTTGTCGATCTCGTCGAGAAAGACGATGCCGTTCTCTTCCACCGCCTCGATCGCCTCGCGGGTGAGGCTGTCCTCGTCGAGGAGCTTGTCGCTCTCCTCGGCGATGAGCACATCATGGGACTCGGCCACCGTAAGCCGTTTCTTGCGCCGCCTTTCGGCGCCGAGCGCCTTGCCGAGCATGTCGGAGAGATTGATCATGCCCATCTGCGCGCCCGGCATGCCGGGGATCTCGAAGGTGGGAAAGCCGCCGCCGCCGCTGTCGAGGACCTCGATCTCGATCTCCTTGTCGTCGAGCTCGCCCTGGCGCAGGAGGGCACGGAACTTCTGCCGCGTTTCGGCGCTCGCGCCCTTGCCGACGAGGGCGTCGAGCACCCGCTCCTCGGCGGCGAGCTCGGCCTTGGCCTTGACCTCGAGGCGCTTGCGCTCGCGCACCATGGTGCGCGCGATCTCGACGAGATCGCGCACGATCTGCTCGACATCGCGGCCGACATAGCCGACCTCGGTGAATTTCGTCGCCTCGACCTTGAGGAAGGGCGCTTCGGCGAGCCGCGCGAGGCGGCGCGAGATTTCGGTCTTGCCGACGCCGGTGGGGCCGATCATGAGGATGTTCTTGGGCAGCACCTCGTCGCGCATCGCCGGGTCGAGCTGCTGCCGTCGCCAGCGGTTGCGCAGCGCGATGGCGACGGCGCGCTTGGCATCGGTCTGGCCGACGATATGGCGATCGAGTTCGGAAACGATTTCGCGCGGGGAAAAGCTGGTCATGGGCGTGCGAGTTTCTCGATGAGGATATTGTCGTTGGTATAGACGCAGATGCCGGCGGCGATCTCGACCGCGCGGCGGGCGATCGCCTCGGCGTCGAGGTCGAGATCGATGAGCGCCCGCGCCGCGGCGAGCGCGAAATTGCCGCCCGAGCCGATGGCGATGAGGCCGTCCTCGGGCTCGAGAACGTCGCCGGTGCCCGACACGAGCAGACTCTGTTCATGGTCGGCGACCGCGAGCAGGGCCTCGAGGCGGCGCAGATAGCGATCGGTGCGCCAGTCCTTGGCGAGCTCGACGCAGGCGCGGGCGAGCTGTCCGGGATGCCGCTCGAGCTTGGACTCGAGACGCTCGAGAAGCGTGAAGGCGTCCGCCGTGGCGCCGGCGAACCCGGCCAGGATCCGGCCGTCGGCGAGGCGTCGTACCTTGCGCGCGTTCGACTTCACCCTGGTCTGGCCCATCGAGACCTGACCGTCGCCCGCCATCACCACCTCGCCGTTCTTGCGGACGCAGATGATGGTGGTGGCGTGCCAGCCCGGAAAGGCGTTCCCCGCGTCGTTCATGGCATCCTCGCTCTCATGGGCGACCGCTCCGTCTGGGCGGGATATAGAAGCCTCGCGAGGCGATAACAAGGCCGATCCCTGCCGTTGCAGGACATCTCCGGGCTGGCAATGGCGATGCGAGGCGGCTATGAGAGGGCGGCCGAATCAAGGACGGAACGCGATCGATGCGACAGGCGTCACAGGAACGGACGACGAAGGAAACCACGATCCGCGTCGGGCTCGATCTCGACGGGAGCGGACGGGCGGCGATCGAGACCGGGATCGGCTTTCTCGATCACATGCTCG
Source organism: uncultured Sphingomonadales bacterium (assembly GCA_964484045.1). Classification (GTDB taxonomy): domain Bacteria; phylum Pseudomonadota; class Alphaproteobacteria; order Sphingomonadales; family Rhodothalassiaceae; genus J134. The sequence goes on along the minus strand of CAZAEP010000109.1, from coordinate 4,390 downwards.
ATCAGGTCGCGCGGCACGCGCTCATCGATCTCGAGATCGCGGCGACAGGCGATCTTCACATCGATGCCCATCACACGGTCGAGGACGTCGGCATCACGCTCGGCATGGCGCTTGCCGAAGCGCTCGGCGATCGCGCCGGCATCGTCCGCTTCGGCGAAGCGCACATTCCCATGGACGAGACACTTGCTCGTGTCGCGCTCGATATCTCGGGACGGCCCTATCTGGTCTGGAAGGTGGGCCTGACCCAGCCGCGCATGGGCACGATGGACAGCGAGCTCTTCGAGCATTTCTTCCGCTCGCTGGCCTTCGCCGCCGGGCTGACGCTGCATGTCGAGGTGCTCCATGGGCGCAACAACCACCACATGATCGAGGCCTGTTTCAAGGCCTTCGCGCGGGCCCTGCGCATGGCTGTCGCCCGCGACCCGCGACGGGGCGATGCCGTCCCTTCGACCAAGGGCCGGCTCGGCGAGGCGCCGTGAGCGAGACCGTCGCCGTCATCGATTACGGATCGGGCAATCTGCGCTCGGTCGCAAAGGCGCTCGACTGCGCGGCCGGCGAATTGCGCCGCTCCTACAGGGTGCGGCTCACGGCCGCACCCCGCGAGGTGCTGGCCGCCGATCGCATCGTGCTGCCGGGTGTCGGCGCCTTCGCCGCCTGTCGTGCCGGACTGCGCGCCATCGACGGCCTGTGGGAGGCGTTGTGCGAGCGGATGAGCGCGGCGCCGCGACCGCTTCTCGGCATCTGCGTCGGCATGCAGCTTCTGGCGACGCGCGGGCGCGAACACGGGATCCATGAGGGATTCGCCCGCATTCCCGGCGAGGTGGTGCGGCTGACGCCGTCGGACCGCGCCCTCAAGGTCCCCCATATGGGGTGGAACGCGCTCGAGCTGAGCCGGCGCGGACGGGCACATGCATTGTTTACCGGGATCGCCGATGGTGCCCATGTCTATTTCGTCCACGGCTACCATATGATGCTCGACGACGCGGACGACGGCCTGGCGCGCACAGACCATGGCGGCGCCCTCACGGCGGCGGTCGGGCGTGATCTGGTCGTCGGCGTGCAGTTTCATCCCGAAAAGAGCCAGCGGGTGGGGCTGCGACTGTTGCGGAACTTCCTGGAGTGGAACGGATGAGTGAGCGTACGACCACCGATTCGACGACCGAGAATCCCCCCGGCGAGGGCGTCGGCATTGTCGAGGAGCTCGACGAGCGGGCGCTCGGGGAATTGTGCGAGGCCACGGCGCTCGCGGTCGCCGACGGCGAGGACATCGCCTGGGTCCATCCGCCCCGGCAGTCGGTGCTCGTCGCCTACTGGACGGGCATTCTGCTGGCGCCGCATCGCCGGCTTCTGGTGGCGCGTCACGACGGACGCATCTGCGGCGCCGTGCAACTGATCCTGCCCGGCGCGATCAACGAGGCTGGCGCGCATGCCGGCGAGATCGCCACCTTCTTCGTCGCGCCCTGGGCGCGCGGGCACGGCAATGCCAGGGCTCTTCTCGAAAGCGCCGAGGCCGAGGCGCGCGCCGCCGGGCTCAAGGTCCTCGACTTCTCGATCCGCGCCGACCGCAAGGCGGGGATCGCGCTCGTGGAGTCGCTCGGCTATCGCCGCTGGGCGGAGAAGCCGCACTATGCCTATATCAACGACCGCTTTCTGCCCGGCTATTTCTACACCAAGATGCTCAATGGGGAGGCGGCGGAGGGATGAGCGCCGGCGGCCTCACGCTCTATCCGGCGATCGATCTCAAGGACGGCGCAGTGGTGCGTCTGCGGCGGGGCGAAATGGCGACGGCGCAGGTCTATGGCGCCGACCCTGCCGCTCAGGCCGCGGCCTTCGCCGGGGCCGGCTGCCGCTGGCTGCACGTCGTCGATCTCGATGGCGCCTTTGCCGGGAAAAGCGCGAACGGTGCCGCGGTGGAGGCGATCCTCGCGCGTGTCGGGATCGCGGTTCAGCTCGGCGGCGGCATCCGTGACATGGCGGCGATCGAGGCCTGGCTCGCGCGCGGCGTCCGCCGCATCGTTCTCGGCACCGTCGCCGCCCGCGATCCGGCCCTGCTCGCGGATGCCTGTCGCGCCTTTCCCGGCCGCATCGCGGTCGGCATCGACGCCCGCGCGGAGCGGGTGGCGGTGGCCGGCTGGGCCGAGACCGAGGCGCTCGACATCCATGACCTCGCCGACCGCGCGGCCGCGGCCGGGGCGGCGGCGATCATCTATACCGACATCGCGCGCGACGGAATGATGGCGGGGCTCGACATCGCGCGCATCACCGCCCTTGCCGAGCGCGTGCCGCTGCCGGTGATCGCCTCGGGCGGGGTCGGCGCGCTCTCCGATCTCGTCGCGCTCAAGGACGCGGCGGCGTCCGCGAGGGGACGGATCGAGGGCGTCATCGTCGGCCGCGCGTTCTATGACGGTCGCCTCGACCTCGCGGCCGCACTCGACCTGCTGGCGTCCTGATGCTCAAGGTGCGCATCATCCCCTGTCTCGACGTGCGCGGCGGCCGCGTCGTCAAGGGCGTGCGTTTCGTCGACCTCGTCGACGCCGGCGACCCGGTCGAGCAGGCGCGCCTTTATGACGCCGCCGGGGCCGACGAGCTCTGCTTTCTCGACATCACCGCGAGCGCCGAGGACCGGGCGCCGCTTCTCGATGTCGTCGCCCGCACCGCCGAGGCCTGCTTCATGCCGCTCACCGTCGGCGGCGGCGTGCGCACCCCCGGGGACGTGCGGCGCCTGCTGCGCGCCGGGGCCGACAAGGTGGCGGTGAACACCGCCGCGGTGCGCGATCCCGCCCTCGTGTCCCGCCTTGCCGAGGCTTTCGGGTCGCAATGCATCACCGTGGCGATCGACGCCAAGCGGGTCGCGGACGGGCGCTGGGAGATCTTCACCCATGGCGGGCGCACCGCCACCGGCCGCGACGCGGTGGCCTTCGCCGAAGAGGTGGCGGCGCGCGGCGCGGGGGAGATTCTCCTCACCTCGATGGACCGCGACGGCACGCGCGACGGCTTCGACCTTGCGCTTACGCGCGCCGTCGCCGACCGGGTGCCGGTGCCGGTGATCGCCTCGGGCGGGGTCGGCACGCTCGACCATCTCGTCGCCGGCGTGCGCGAGGGCCATGCCTCGGCGGTGCTCGCGGCCTCGATCTTTCATTTCGGCATGCATTCGATCGCCGAGGCCAGGCGGGCGATGGCCGCCGCCGGCATTCCGGTGCGCCAGGATGCGGAGGGAGAAGAAGCATGAGCGCGGATTTCACGCGGCTGGCGCGGCTCTGCGAGACCATCGAGGCGCGGCGTCATGCCGCGCCGGAGACGAGCTATGTCGCCTCGCTGCTCGCCGGCGGCCCCGAAAAGGCGGCGAAAAAGCTCGGCGAGGAAGCGGTCGAGGCCGTGCTCGCCGCCGCCGCGGGCGACCGGGCGGCGCTTGTCCACGAGTCCGCCGACCTCCTGTTCCACCTGCTGGTTCTCTGGGCCGCCTGCGGCGTCGCGCCGGCGGACGTGATGGCCGAGCTCGCCCGCCGCGAGGGCGTCTCGGGGCTGGAAGAGAAGCGGCGGCGCGGGCGGTGAGCGAAAAAAGCCGCCTCGCTGCGTCTTGCGACCGGTGCCCGGCCCTCCTATATGGTCGGACGAACGGACATCACGCCCGTGCGGCGCAGCATCGATCGATGGGGGCGGCAGGGGTGTGATGAGGCATTCGAAATGTACCATCAACCTGAATGGAGACCTGGCCGGGTGCCTGGAAAAGCCTGTCGGGCCCGCCGGGTCGGCTGAAAAGGGAAGAGGTTAGACCATGGCCAAAGTTATCGGCATCGATCTCGGCACCACGAATTCGTGCGTGGCCGTCATGGAGGGCTCCAAACCGAAGGTGATCGAGAATGCGGAGGGCATGCGCACCACGCCCTCCATGGTGGCGTTCACCGATGACGGCGAGATTCTCGTCGGGCAGGCCGCCAAGCGGCAGGCGGTGACCAATCCGGAAAACACGCTGTTCGCGATCAAGCGCCTGATCGGGCGGCGCTTCGACGACCCGACGACGCAAAAAGACATCAAGATGGTCCCCTACAAGATCGTCAAGGCCGACAACGGGGACGCCTGGGTGGAGGTGAAGGGGAAGAAATACTCGCCCTCGCAGATCTCCGCCTACATCCTGCAGAAGATGAAGGAGACCGCCGAAAGCTATCTCGGCGAGACCGTGAGCCAGGCGGTGATCACCGTTCCGGCCTATTTCAACGACGCGCAGCGGCAGGCGACGAAGGACGCGGGCAAGATCGCCGGGCTCGAGGTCCTGCGCATCATCAACGAGCCGACGGCGGCCGCGCTCGCCTACGGCCTCGACAAGCAGGAAGGCAAGACGATCGCGGTCTACGACCTCGGCGGCGGCACCTTCGACATCTCGATTCTCGAG
>CAZAEP010000108.1:0-8588 GCA_964484045.1 uncultured Sphingomonadales bacterium | reverse complement strand
GACGAGAGCAACTTTTTCGGCGCCATGGACGGTGCCGCCAAGTTCGTCCGCGGTGACGCCATCGCCGGCCTGCTCATCACCTTCATCAACATCATCGGCGGCATGGTCATCGGGGTGGCGCTCAATGACATGTCGTTCAGCGACGCGGTCTCGCGCTATACCGTGCTCACCGTGGGCGACGGCCTGGTGAGCCAGATCCCCGCGCTCATCGTCTCCACCGCGGCCGGACTGATCGTCACCAAGGCGAGCACCGACGGCGCCACCGACAAGGTTCTGTTCGGGCAGTTCACGGCCTATCCGAAGGCGCTCGGCGTGTCCTCGGCACTGCTCGTCCTGCTCGGTCTCATGCCCGGCCTGCCCTTCCTGCCCTTCGCCGCCCTCGGCGGCACGCTCGGCTACATCACCTTCGCCGTCGACCGCCGGATGCGCCGCGACGATGCGGAAGCCGATGCCAGGGCCAGGGAAGACAGCACCCCCGACGCCAAGGAAGAGCCGATCTCGGCGGCGCTCGCGCTGGACCAGATCCGGCTCGAACTCGGCTACGGCCTGTTGCAGCTCATCAATGACGACAGCGGCTACCGCCTCACCGACCAGATCAAGGCGCTGCGTCGGCAACTGGCGAGCGAGATGGGCTTCGTCATGCCCTCGGTGCGCATTCTCGACAACATGCAGTTGCCCACCAACAGCTATTCCATCCGCATCAAGGAGACCGAGGTGGCGCGCGGCGAGGTCAAACCCGGCTTCCTGCTGGTCATGAACCCGCAGGGCGGCGAGGTCGAACTGCCGGGCGAGAAGACGACCGAGCCGGCTTTCGGCCTGCCCGCCACATGGGTCGATCAGTCGATGCGCGAGGAGGCCTCCTTCCGCGGCCACACGGTGGTCGACGCGGCGACCGTGGTAACCACCCATCTCACCGAGGTGATCAAGGAGAACATGCCCGATCTCCTCTCCTATGCGGAAACCCAGAAGCTCCTCGACGAATTGCCGAAGGAGCATCAGAAACTGGTCAGCGATCTGGTGCCCAATCAGGTCTCGGTGTCGACGATCCAGCGCGTGCTGCAGAATCTCCTCGCCGAACGGGTCTCGATCCGCGACCTGCCGACGATTCTCGAGGGCATCGCCGAGGCGGTCGCGGGGACGCAGAATCTGGTGCGCATCACCGAGCATGTGCGCACGCGGCTCGCGCGCCAGCTTTCCGCCGCCGCCGCCGGAGATGACGGGGTCATTCCCGTGGTCACGCTCTCGGCGCGCTGGGAGCAGGCCTTCGTCGAAGCCCTGGTCGGCGAGGGCGAGGACCGTCAGCTCGCGATGGCGCCGTCGACCTTGCAGGAGTTCATGACCGCCTTTAAGGCTCTCTATGACCGGATGGCGAGCCGCGGCGAGAGCCCGGTGCTGCTCACGAGCCCGAACAGTCGGCCCTATGTGCGGACCATCATCGAGCGGATCCGTCCCTCGACGGTGGTGCTGTCGCAAAGCGAGATCCATCCCAAGGCGAAGCTGCGCACGCTGGGCCAGCTTTGAAAGATTGAGCGGGGAATGCAATCGTGCGTCTGAAGACATTCAGTGCCAGAACGATGAAGGAGGTCATGGCCCTCGTGCGCGACGCCATGGGGCCGGATGCCATCATCGTTTCGGTCGAGCAGGGGAAGAAGGGCGGCAGCGTGCGGGTGACCGCGGCGGTGGAAAGCGGCCTCGCCCACATGCGCCAGCCGGCGACGCCGAAGCCCCGGCCCTCCCCCGCGGTGGTCGCGGAACGCCGGCCGTCCCGTCCGCGACCGCGTCCTTTCGACATGGCCGAGCTCAAGGCGGCGGTCGCGCATCACGGATTCCCCTTCGCCCTCGCCGAACGCATCGTCGAGCTCGCGACAGGCTTTGACGCCCCCTCGCTTGCGGAGGCTCTGTCGCGGGTTTTCGAGACCCTCGTCGGCTTCGCCCCGCTGGCGCTCGAGGCGCCGCGGCCGCTCATGTTCGTCGGACCGCCGGGGGCGGGCAAGACGGTGTCGATCGCCAAGCTCGCCGCCGAGGCCGTGGTCAATGGCCGCGACGTGCGGCTGGTGACCACCGATACCGTCAAGTCCGGCGGCGCGCAGCAGCTCGAATATTACGGCAAGCTGATGGAGCGGCAGGTGGCCATCGCCGGCGATGCCGAGGAACTCGCCGCGGCGGTTGCCGGCAGCGTGCCGCTTACGCTGATCGACAGTTGCGGCGTCAGCCCGTTCTCGCTCGAGGAACTCGAACGCACGCTACGCCTGGCCAAGGCCGCCGAAGCGGAACCGGTGCTCGTTCTCCCGGCCGGCATCGACCCCCTCGAAGCGGCGGAGATGGCGGACATCTTTGCCCAGATGGGAGCCCGCCGCTTCATCGCCACGCGGCTCGACGGCGCGCGGCGCTACGGCAGCATCCTGACCATCGCCCGCGGCGGCCGGCTGGCGCTCGCCGGCATGAGCCGCAGTCCCTATGTCGCCGAGCCGCTGGAGACCCCGACCCCGATGGGCCTCGCCCGTCTTATCGCCACCCTGCCGTCGGCGAAAGCGACGGCGCGCATCAAGGAACGGATTTCCTGACATGGCATCTCGACCGATGGACAGACTGGAAAAGCGCCTGATCACCATCGCCAGCGGCAAAGGCGGCGTCGGCAAGACGTGGCTCGCCGCCAGCCTCGCCCACCTCCTGGCGCGCAAGGGCTCGCGCGTCCTTCTCTTCGACGGCGATCTCGGCCTCGCCAATATCGACATCCAGCTCGGCCTCACCCCGGCGCGCGACCTCGGTGATGTGCTCTGCGCCGACTGCACCATCGAGGACGCGATCTTCTCCTATGACGAGGAGGACTTCGGCACCGGCGTCTTCGACGTCCTCGCCGGCAAGTCCGGCTCCGGAGCGCTCGGCAATCTCGCGCACGAGACCCTGTGCAGGTTGCGCGACGACCTCACCCGGTTGGCGGCGCGTTACGACCATGTCATCCTCGACCTCGCCGCCGGCATCGATCCCTCGGTGATGACGCTCTCGCAGCACAAGGGCGTGGTGCTCACGGTGATGAGCCCGGACCCGACCTCGCTCACCGACGCCTATGCCTTCATCAAGCTGACGCATCAGCGCATGCCCGACGCCGATATCCGCATCGTCGTCAACATGGCCGCCTCCAAGCGCGAGGGCGAACGCGCCTACGAGGCGTTGCGCAAGGTGTGCCAGACCTTCCTCAAGCTCGACCCGCCGCTCGCCGCCATCATCCGCCTCGACAAGCGGGTGACCGACGCCATCCGGCACCAGACCCCGCTGCTTGCCCGCCACCCGCAGTCGGAGGCCGCCGCCGGCATTGCCGGGCTGCTGCGCCATCTGAAGGTCCCCGCTCCGGCTTGAGCGGCCCTCTGGAATTCGCCGGCCCCTCACCTATATGTGCGGGGACATCGGTTCACCGCATCACGGGAAAGGAACGGGCAATGGCGGACAAGGATTTTTCGGGAGAGATCGACGCCATCAAGGGCGACGTGTCGAAACTGCGCGAGGACGTCCAGTCGCTTCTCAAGGCGCTCGGGGAGAGCCTCGAGGAGCGGGGGGAAGAAGCCCGTGCCAAGGCCGCGGAGCGTTTGCGGGCGGCGCGCGAGCGCGGCGAGGAATCGATAGATGAACTGGGCAGGTCCATCGAGCAGCATCCCCTGACGGCGGTTCTGACCGCGCTCGGCATCGGCTTCCTCGTCGGGGCCCTCATTTCGCGGCGTTGACGGGATGGCTCGGCCCCTGCGCCCTGGCCGGGCGATCGCCGACGCCGTGCGACGGGCGGTCCTCATCCTGTTCGCCGCCGCCCTCCTGCTCCTCACCATGGGACTGGCGACCGCGGCGATCGTGCTCGGCCTCCACCAGCTGATGCCCTTGTGGGCGGCCTTCGCGCTCGCCTCCTTCTTCTTCGTGCTGCTCGCGGGTGTCCTGCTCCTCGCGGCGACGCGGCCGGCGCCCGCCGCGGCGGCGAAAGAGATCCGCGACACCCCGGATGCGGAAGCGCTTGCCATCGGCGAGGCCGTGGGCAGTGCCGTGCGACAGCGGCCGAAGACCGCCATGGCCGCGGCCTTCGCGATCGGTATCGCGCTTGGCGCCAATCCGGGTCTCAGGCGCGATCTCGTCGCGCTTTTCGGCAAGGCCACGAGAAGCGATCGCTGACGATCAGCCCCCGTCGGCATGTGCCGGAGCCGCGTCGAGGCAGCCCGCCGGCTCGACCTGAATCGTGCTGTGCGTGATGCCGTAGCGCTCGGCGAGAAACGCCTTGGTGGCGGCGAGCGCAACCGTCGCATGGACGGCCTCGGCGACCTCGACATGGGCGGTCAGAAGCGGACGCTCCGCGGTCAGCAGCCAGATATGGACATGATGCACGCCGGCGACTTCCGGCACGCTCTCGCGGAGTTCGCGGGCGAGCGCCTTGATGTCGATATGAGCCGGCGCGCCCTCCATCAGGATGTGCGCCGTCCGCCGGGTGAGCATCCATCCCGCGCGCACGAGCAGTGCCGCCACGAGCAGCGAGAGGATGGGATCGATCGGCGTCCAGCCGGTGAAAAGAATCACGAGCGCCGCGAGCATCGCCGCGATCGAGCCCAGAATATCGCCGATCACATGCCACAGCGCCGCCTTGATGTTGAGATTCTCGTGATCGGCGCCGTGCAGCAGCCGGAAGGCGACGAGATTGACGACGAGACCGCCGCCGGCGATGGCCAGCATCGGCAGCCCCAGGATCCCGGGCGGTGCGAGGATGCGGGCGATCGCCTCCCACACGATCCAGACGACGAGGGCGAGCAGCGCCAGACCGTTGACGAAAGCGGCGATGACTTCGAATCGGTAATAGCCGAAAGTCTTCGCCAGATCGTGCGGCCGGCGCGAAATGCGAAAGGCGGTCCAGGCGAGCGCCAGCGCCGCGGCGTCGGTGAGCATGTGCGCGGCGTCGGCGAGCAGCGCGAGCGAGCCCGTCAGATAGCCGCCCACCGCCTCGACGCCCATGAAGCCGCCGATCAGCAGCATGGCCCAGAAGGTCCGCCGCTCGTTCAGACGCGAATGATGCGCATGGCCGCCGGAATGAGAATGCCCGCCCACGAGACCTCCGTCCGATCCGTCCCTGTTCTGCCCGAAGTCGCGAGACTCACCGCTCGACCCGCGGCCGTCAAGCGGCTTTCCAGTCGGGCCTGAAGGGAGCTACACTCCGCTCCGCGTCAACCGACCAAGGGGAAACAACCGATGAAGCGGACCGTCTCTTTCGTCCTTTCCACCCTCATCGCGGCCATGACGGCGGCGCCGGCGGGCGCCGCGAGCCCGGGCCTTAAGACCGCGGTCGATCAGGACTACGGCTATCTCGAGAACCTCTACCGCTATCTCCACACCCACCCCGAACTGTCCTTCCAGGAGGCCAACACGTCGAAGCGGATCGCGAGCGAACTCGGGCGCCTCGGCTTCGATGTCACCACCGGCGTCGGCGGACACGGCATCGTCGGCGTGATGAAGAACGGTGACGGTCCGACACTCCTCATCCGTACCGATCTCGATGCCCTGCCGGTCAAGGAGATGACCGGGCTCGCTTACGCCTCGACGGTGGAAGCCACCGAGCAGAACGGACTTCATGTAAACGTCATGCACGCCTGCGGCCACGACGTGCACATGACCGTCTTCGTCGGCACCGCGCGGCGCCTCGCCGCACTCCGGAACCAGTGGCACGGAACGCTGGTGATGATCGGACAACCCGCCGAGGAGCGGGGCGCCGGGGCGAAGGCCATGCTCGAGGACGGGCTCTTCGAGCGCTTCCCGCGCCCCGACATCAATCTCGCGCTGCATGTCAGCGCCGGGCTCGAGACCGGCAAGGTGGCCTATGTTCCCGGCTATGCGCTGGCCAATGTCGATTCGGTCGACATCACGGTGCATGGCATCGGCGGCCACGGCGCCTATCCGCAGGCGACCAAGGATCCGATCGTGCTCGCGAGCGAGATCGTCCTGGCGCTGCAGACGATCGCCAGCCGCGAGATCGACCCGCAGGATCCGGTGGTGGTGACCGTGGGCTCGATCCACGGCGGCGCCAAGCACAATATCATCCCCGACCGTGTCGACATGCAGCTCACCGTGCGCAGCTATTCCGACAAGACGCGGCAGAAGGTGCTCGCCGCGATCAAGCGCATCGCGGTCAATACGGGACGCACCATGGGCCTGCCCGAGGAGCTCCTGCCCGAGGTCACCGTCCGCGACGAATACACGCCGTCCACCTACAATGATCCCGGTCTTGCCGAGCGCGTCGCCGGCGTCCTTCGCACCGCGCTGGGGCCGGAGCGGGTGGTCAAGGCGCGCCCGGTGATGGGGGGCGAGGACTTCAGCCGCTACGGCCGCGAGGGCATTCCGAGCCTCATGCTCTGGCTCGGCGCCGTGGCGCCGGAGAAGATCGCCGCCGCCAGGCGCGGCGAGATCACCCTGCCCTCGCTCCATTCGCCCTTTTTCGCGCCGGTCCCCGAGCCGACGATCAAGACCGGCGTCGAGGCGATGACGGCGGCCGCCCTCGATATCCTCGGGAGAAACTAGGATGACAGGGAAGACCGGCCGACGGACGGTTCTCGCCGCGGGAATCGCCCTTGCCGCCGCCACGGCAACTCCCGCCGCGGCACAGGTGGTGCTGCCGGACTGGAAGACGGTCGAGATCAAGACCCACGATCTCGGTCACGGCGTCTACATGCTCGAGGGCTTCGGCGGCAATATCGGCGCCTCGGTGGGCGCCGACGGCATCTTCCTCGTCGACGATCAGTACGCCCCGTTGACCGAGAAGGTGAAGGCGGCGCTCGCCCGCCTCTCGGATCAGCCGGTGCGCTTCGTCATCAACACCCATTGGCACCCCGACCACACGAACGGCAACGAGCATATGGGCGACGCGGGAGCGGTCATCGTCGCCCACGACAACACGCGAAAGCATCTGATGGCGGCGATGCACATGGCGGATCTCGCACCGCTCCTGCGTCCCTCGCCGAAGGCGCTGCCGATCCTGACCTTCAATGACACGGTCACCTTCCACTGGAACGGCGACACCGTCCGCGTCGTGCACATCCCGCCGGCGCACACCGACGGCGACGCCATCGTCCATTTCGCAACGGCCGACGTGATCCATGTCGGCGACGCCTATTTCAACGGCTACTATCCCTTCATCGATGTCGAGAACGGCGGCGACATCGACGGCATGATCGCCTTTCTCGGTGATCTCGCGAAAATGGCGGGACCGGAGACGAAGATCATCCCCGGTCATGGGCCGGTCGCCGGACGGGCGGACGTGATCGCCTACAGGACGGATCTCATGACCATTCGCGACCGTGTCGCGGCGGCGGTCGCCGCGGGCACCTCGCTTGAGGACCTGATCGCCGCGAGCCCGCTCGCCGACCTCAATCCCCGCTATGCCGGCGAGGTGGTCGGCGAAGCGGACGTGCTCACCATGGTCTATCGGAGCCTGCAGCGGAATTAGCGGCGGGTGCGGACGCAGATGCCGCGTCAGGCGGCGGTGATGTGGGCCGCGGCGAGATCGCGCAGCACGCGGGTCTCGAGATCGGCATCGCGCAGCCGCGCCTTCACGAGATCGCCGATGGAGACGATCCCCGTCGGTCGCCCGTTCTCGGTGACGAGCAGGTGGCGCACCCGGCGCTGCGTCATCAGCTCCATCGCATGGCCGACCCGGGCCTCGATATCGGCGGTGGGAATCGGCGTCTCCATGAGATCGGCGGCGGTCAGCGACAGCGCCGCGCGCCCCTGCGTCGCCAGAGCCTCGATGATCAGACGATCGGTGACGATGCCGAGCGGCCGTCCCCCCATATTGGTGACGATCACCGAGGAGATGCCGCGCTCGTGAAAGAGCCGCGTCACGGCGAGGAGCGACGCATTCGGCCGCGTCGTCACATAGCCCGTGCCCTTGTCCTCGAGAATCTCGCGCAACGTCATCGTCACCTCCATGTCTCCCGGCCGGGTCTCGCCACAGGCGATCCTACCATATATCGGTCCCGGCGTCCGCGGCTGCAAGTCACGCTCGCTCACGGGCCCGCGCACCGGCCGCTCCCTGATCAGCGCGCTTGATGCCTGCCATCGTCGTCTCTATGGTGCGCCCGCGACCGCTTCAAGACACGAGATCCCATGCAGAAACCAACCGACGCGAAACTCGCCATCATCGGCCTCGGCTATGTCGGCCTACCGCTTGCCGTCGCCTTCGGCCGGCGTCTGCCGACCACCGGATTCGACATCAACCCGCGCCGCATCTCCGAGCTTCGGGCGGGGCATGACAGCACGCGCGAGGTCACCGGCGAAGAATTGGCGGCGGCCGGACAGCTCGGCTTCACCTCGTCGCCCGACGGGATCGCCGACGCGACGGTCTATATCGTGACCGTGCCGACGCCGATCGACGATCACAATCGGCCCGATCTCGGCCCCCTCGAACGCGCCAGCGAAAACATCGGGCACGTGCTCGGACGGGGCGATGTCGTCATCTACGAATCGACCGTCTATCCCGGCGCCACGGAAGAGATCTGCGTGCCGATCCTCGAACGCGCCTCGGGGCTCGCGTTCAACCGCGACTTCTTCGTCGGCTACAGCCCCGAGCGCAT
>CAZAEP010000107.1:0-8707 GCA_964484045.1 uncultured Sphingomonadales bacterium | reverse complement strand
TCGCGATCCCCATCCTCACCTTCGTCGACGTGCCGGGCTTTCTCCCCGGCACGGCACAGGAATATGGCGGCATCATCAAGCACGGCGCGAAGCTGCTCTATGCCTATGGCGAGGCAACGGTGCCCAAGATCACCGTCATCACGCGCAAGGCCTATGGCGGCGCCTATGACGTGATGAGCTCCAGGCACCTGCGCGGCGACGTCAACTACGCCTGGCCGACCGCCGAGATCGCGGTGATGGGGGCGAAAGGCGCGGTCGAGATCCTCTATCGCGCCGACAGGGACGACGCGGAGAAGCTCGCCCGCCATCAGACGGAGTACGAGAAGCTCTTCGCCAACCCCTTCGTCGCCGCCGCGCGCGGCTTCATCGACGAGGTCATCACGCCGCATTCAACGCGCAAGCGCGTCTGCCGCGGCCTCGCGATGCTCGCCGACAAGCGCCTCGAGAATCCGTGGAAGAAGCACGGCAATATCCCGCTCTGAGTCAGGCAGGGACCGGGCAGTTCGGGAGCCGAAAGACGCCGCTAGGAGATCGCCGCGATGGACGTCAAGAAGCGGCGTGGCGTGAGATCGCGCGTCACGACGGAAAGCCGGTTTTGACACGCGATCTTGTCAACGCGTTACAGACAGCGGGAATTCGCATCGGCGGCGCAAATGCGGTCGCGTCCCTTTCGGCCGCCTTGTCCCACAGTCCGCATTTCAAGAATTGTGGGCGAACCGTTGGATGGACGATCACGTCCGTGGCCCGGCATGGATCGGGAGAAGCCTCCGGGGATGCGGGCGCACCCTAATGGACCTTGACGTGAGGTAACATTTTCGTTACCAGAGAGGAATATACTGATGTCGATTTTCATCGAGTACGTTGATGAGCGGAAGTTCGAAAAATGGTTCGACGCACTACCGACGGACGCCGCCGAGGCAGTATTGGATGAACTGAGGAAACTGGAGGGAGGACAGAATCGCTTGAAGCCCCTTGGTAGGGGCCTTTTCGAGCTTCGCATCTTTCGCCGGCCTGGCTATCGGATATATGGAACATTTGATTCGGATACATTCGTCATCGTCGGCTTCGGCAGCAAAGGCACTCAAAAGAGAGATATCCGTAATGCCAGAAGACACATCGATGCTTCGCACGGCAGAGGCAGGCCTCCCCCTTTCAAGCCAGAAAGGCGACGGTAACACACCACCGGAGAGAAGGCGGGGCGATTTCAATGCTCTCGTCTGGCGGCGCATAAAAGCAGACCCGGAATTCGCCCGTGCCGTGCTCGCAGGTGCGGCGCGCGATTTCCTCGAAGGCGATCATGTGACCGCACAGCTCCTGCTGCGCGACTATGTGAACGCCACGCTCGGCTTTGAAGAGCTTGGTCGACGTCTGGGCAAATCGCCGAAAAGTCTCATGCGCATGCTGTCCGTGAAGGGCAATCCGCGCGCCGACAATCTGTGCGCCATCCTGAAAGCGCTCCAGGAGCACGAGGGTATCACCCTCACGGTAAAAGCTGCCTGAAGCCCTCACCCACCGCGCTTTAAGACGGCCCGCTTCTTTCGTCACCCAACGGCCCTCTTTGATCGTCACCCGACGGCTTGACCGGCGGGTCCACCGGGGTCGCGGAGCGCCCGGCTCGACCATGGATTCGCCGTCCGAGCCGTCGAATGACGGACCTTTTCGCCGCTCCTTGACGATCTTTTCGGGGCGAAGCCCCGCGGCCGCGCACCGCTTTCCTCAGCCGCCGTAGAGTGCGCCGATGAGGAGCCAGAAGATCCACAGATTGGCAATCCAGCCAACCACGAAGGCGAGCGTCCGCACGACCGGAATGCCGAGCGTGTAGACGAGCCAGTGCGCGACGCGAGCCCAGAAGAAGACCACCGCCGCCGCGCCCACCGCCGGATCGCTGACGCCCACGACATGGGCGATCAGCACCAGCGCGGCGAAGGGAGCGATATTCTCGACCAGATTCATGTGCGCGCGCTGGGCACGGTCGGCCCAGGCCGGCAGCGGCGGGTCCTCGGGCGAGGGATTTCCCATCGCCCCCATCAGCCCCTTCCGGCCGATCCGGGCCAGGACATACGGGATCCAGAGCAGGAGACAGAAGACCGCCGTCCAGGCAAGTGCAATCAGCGCCGTGTTCATGGCTTACCCCCCTTCTTCGGTGCTGTGTCGACGCGGACATGCTGCGACAGCGCCGCATGCTTGTCCAGAGCCTTGCCATTCAACCGCCTTCGCCGCAGTCTTGGTCGGCAGCCATCGAGGAGCGCCATGCCCGCAGCGGCTCGAGATCCCGCAATCGCGCCCCGGATCGCCATTATCGGCACCGGGTTCGCCGGCATCGGTCTGGCGATCCGCCTGCGTCGGGCGGGCTACCGCAATCTCTTCCTGTACGACAGGGCGGACCGGCCCGGCGGCACCTGGCGCGACAATGTCTACCCCGGCTGCGCCTGCGACGTGCCGGCGCATCTTTACAGCTTTTCCTTCGCCCCCAATCCCCACTGGTCGCGGAAATACGCGCCGCAGCCCGAAATCGCCGCCTATCTCGAACGCTGCGTGACGGAGTTCGGCATCCGACCGCACATCCGTTTCGGACATGACCTGCGCACGGCCCGCTTCGACGACGCGCGCGCCTGCTGGCGTCTCGGCTTCGCCGACGGCGGGGCGGCGGAGGCCGATATTCTGGTGATGGCGCGCGGTCAGCTCTGCGAACCGAAACTGCCCGACATTCCGGGGCGCGACAGCTTCGCCGGCACCGCCTTTCATTCCGCACGCTGGAAGCCGGACTTCGATCCGCGGGACAAGCGCATCGCTGTCATCGGCACCGGCGCGAGCGCCATCCAGCTCGTGCCCGCGCTCGCCGAACAGGCCCGCGCGCTCACCGTGTTCCAGCGCTCGCCCGGCTGGATCATCCCGCGCGGCGACCGCCCCTACCCGGCGTGGCGGCGATGGCTCTACGCCCATGTACCGGGGCTGCGCCGGCTTCATCGGGCGCGCATATACGCCCTCTTCGAGCTCCTCTATCTCGGCTTTCAGCCCGGAACGGCGATCGCACGGCGCGTCGAGGCCAAGGCGCGCCGGCATCTCGAACGCCAGATCCCGGACCCGGACCTGCGCGCCAGACTGACGCCCGACGACCCGCTCGGCTGCAAGCGCATCCTTCTTTCGGACGACTATTATCCGGCACTGATGCGGGAAAACGTCACCCTCGAGACCGCATCCATCGCACGCATCACGCCCGGCGGACTCGAGACCGCGGACGGACGCGCGCACGCTTTCGACGCGCTGCTCTTCGCCACCGGTTTCACGGCCACCGACTTTCTCCCCCGCCTCGAGATCAGGGGCGCGGGCGGTCGCGATCTCGCCACGACGTGGGCCGAGAGCGCCCACGCCTATAACGGGATCATGGTCGCCGGCTTCCCCAACCTCTTCCTGCTCTATGGGCCCAACACCAATATCGGGCACAATTCGATCCTCTTCATGCTCGAGTGCCAGTATCGTCTCGTCCTGCGCCTGCTCGCCGCACGCGCGGCCCGCGGCGCGCGCACCGTCGATGTGCAGAGGGAGGCGATGGCGCGCTACAATGCCGAGATCACGGCCCGTCTCGCGAAAAGCGTCTGGGCCGCCGGCTGCCGCAACTGGTACAGAGCCGAAAACGGCCGCATCCCCACGCACTGGCCGGGATCGACCCTCGAATACTGGTATCGCTTGCGCTATCCCGACCGCACCGCCTTCGTCTATGATGCAGCGTGCGACGACTCCGTCGAAACGGCCACGACCAAGGGAGTGCATTCCCATGCCCGGACATAACATCACGCTGTTTCGGCTCTTCGGGTTCGAGGTGCGCGCCAATCTGGGCTGGGTGCTGCTCGCCATCCTCGTCGCCTGGTCGCTCGCCGCCGGCTATTTCCCGACCTATTATCCCGGACTGCCGCAGAGCACCTACTGGAGCCTCGGCATTCTCGGCATGGCGGGGCTCTTCGCCTCGCTCGTCCTGCACGAGATGAGCCACGCCATGGTGGCCCGCGCCCGGGGCATGAAGATCGGCGGCATCACGCTTTTTCTTTTCGGCGGGGTGGCCGAATTGAAGGAAGAGCCGCCGACGGCGCGCATCGAAGCCGAGGTCGCCGCCGCCGGGCCGCTGATGAGCTTCACCCTGGCCGGGCTCTTCTATCTCCTGGCCCAAGCGCTCGGGGGCCTCGAGGTCGCCGCACCGACGGTCGGGCTCGTCGCCTATCTGAGCACCATCAATCTCATCCTCGCCCTTTTCAACCTGGTGCCCGGCTTCCCGCTCGACGGCGGACGTCTGCTGCGCGCCTTTCTCTGGTCCCGCCACGGCGACCTTCTGGCCGCCACCCGTACCGCGTCGCAGGTGGGACAGGGCTTTGCCATGCTGCTCATCGCGCTCGGCGTGTGGGCCCTGCTGTCGGGCGCCGGGCTCGGGGGCATGTGGTGGGTGCTGATCGGACTCTTCCTCCTGAGCGCCGCCCGCGCCTCCTACGCACAGATGCTGGCGCATCAGACGCTCGGCGGCATCACCGTCGGCCGCCTGATGAACCCCACACCGGTCACGCTTGCGCCCGACCTGCCGCTCGACCGCTTCGTCTCGGATTACGCCTATCGCCACCATTTCAGCCTTTATCCGGTGACCGACGGCGCTCACCTGCTCGGCGCCGTGCGCACCCGCGATATCGGCCGGATCGCCGCCGACGCATGGCCGCAGACCCCGATCACGGCGATCATGCACCCGCTCGATCGCGTCCCGACCATCGCCCCCGGACGGTCGGCGGAAGAGGCGCTGGAGCGCATGCAGAGCACCCGCTTTCCGCAGATCCTGGTGACCGAGGGCGATCACCTCCTCGGCATCCTCACCCTGCGCGATCTCATGGAGCACCTCGCCATCCGCCGCGCCATCGAGGGCGAAGGCTGAGTCGCGACTCCGTGACAGAGCCGGCGAGCGACGTTAAGATGGCTTCAATGTTGGAGGGAACGGCCGGGGGCAAGGCTGATGAATGATGTGCCGGCGGGCGTCGAGATCATCTCGGCTGCCGGGGCGGAGAGCCGCGACCACACAAGGACACGCGACAAGCGGCGTTTCCTGCGCGATCTCTATCATGCCCACTGGAACGACCTGTGCCGCTATCTTGCGGCTACCTTCGGAGCCGGACCGCCGGAGCCCGAGGACGCGGCGCAGGCGGCGTTCGCCAAGTTCGCGGCGCTCGACGAACCGCAGAGCATCAGCAATCCGCGAGCCTATCTGTACACCGCCGCGCGCCACTTCGTGATCGACGAATTGCGTCGCAACGAGCGGCGCAAGGCCTGCCGACGCGATCTCGACGGGCGGATTCATCCGCAGGGCCTGTCCGAATCGAGTCCGGAATGCGTCTTGATAGAGAGAGAGCGCTTTGCGCTCTTCGCCGCGGCGCTCGAGCGCATGCCGGCCGCAAGACGGCGCATGATCCTGCTCAATCGCTTCGAGGGCCTGACCTGCGAAGAGATCGGTCGCCGCTTCGGCATGACCGGCGCCGCGGTGCAAAAGCAGATCGAGCGCGCACTTGCCCGCTGCATGCGCGAAATCGATGCCGCCATCGAAGGACACAAGGGATGAGTCGAGACGAGACCGCAGAGCTGCCCGCGCGGGTTCGGCGCGATGCCGCGCGCTGGGTGACGCGGCGGGCGTTCGAGGCAGCGAATGACGAAGCGGCCTTTTCCGCCTGGCTGGCCTCGGACCGGCGCCATGCCGGGGCCTATCGGGCCGCCAAGCGGGCCTGGTCCGATCTCGCCGCGATGGGCGAGATGTCCGAATATCGCGCCCTTCTCGGGGCCCCGACATGGCGCGAAAGGCTGGTCGCCCGGATTCGTCGGTCGTGGCGGGAAAGTGGACGGCCGGTGTGGCGCATGGGGCGCGTCGCGACCCCCGCCGCCGTTCTTCTGCTCGGGCTTGTCGTCGCGCTATCGGTCCTCTATCCGCCGGCCATCGGGCCACGGGCGACACTCGCGACCCGGATCGCGGAAATCCGCGAGATCCCGCTGCCCGACGGCAGCGTCGTCACACTGGGCGCGCGGTCCCGCGTGGCACTGGCCTTCAGCGCCCGTGAACGTCGCCTCCGGCTCGACGAGGGCGAGGCCTTCTTCTCCGTCGCCAAGGATCCCGACCGCCCCTTCATCGTCCAGGTGGGCGATACGCTGGTGCGGGCCGTGGGCACCCAGTTCGACGTGCACAAGGGCCCGCAGACCGTCCGCGTCGCGGTCGTCGAGGGCGTCGTCGAGGTCGCCCCGTCGCGGGCGCCCGCCACGCCGAACGTCCCGCGCCGACTCGTCAGTGCGGGGGAGGCGATCGTCGCTCCCCGGGACACGTCCCTGCAACGACTCGCCACACTGCCGGCCGAGCGGGCCGGCGAGTGGCGGCGGGGGCGTCTCGTCTATAACGGCGCTCCTCTTATCGAGGTGGTCTCCGACGCCAACCGCTATTCGCCACGACCGATCCGGATTGCCGATTCCAGGCTCGCCGATCTGCGCGTCACCACGTCCTTTCGCGCCAATCAGATCGAGCAGATGCTGGAATCACTGAGCCTCGCCCTGCCGCTCCGGATCGAGCGACAACCGGACGGGACGGTTCTGCTGGTCCCCGGAACACAAGAAAACGTGCATCCCGGCGACTGAACGCCTTCGGGACCCAGACCGTTTGCAATGAGAAGCGTGGCAGATTTGTCACGTTTTCCGGTGTTTCTCGATAAACGATGTCCGATCGGGACGTCCGGTTCGTCTTTGAGGATGAGGCCGAACGAAGAGAACCGGGCCGGGACCGGAAACAAGAACGCGGCCGCAATCATGTTCGACCAGGGAAGGAACAGCTATGGCCAAGGCATCTCACCCACACCCGCCGCGCCGGATCACCGCCCGCGGCGCCGTTTCCGCAATCGCCCTGACGATGGCCCTCGCTTCGGGCGGCGCCGCCGCACAGACCACGGCGCGCGGCACGGGCGATACACCGCTTCCGTTCCGGATCGAGGCCCAACCGCTCGCCACCGCCCTGCTCGAGTTTTCCGAGCAGTCCGACATCATCGTCACGGTTCCCTCGGACCTGCTCGATGCCAAGCAGGCGCCTCCGGTGAGCGGCAACATGTCGCCCGCGGAAGCGCTCGAGCGTCTGCTCGCCGGCTCCGGCCTCAGATATGTCCGCGGCAGCAACGGCCAGGTGACGATCGTCGGCGCCGCCGTGCAGCGCGGGGCCTATGACGGCGGCCGCATGCGCTATGCGCGGGCGAGCAAGGAGCGCCGGACCGTGCTGGCGCGAAACGACGCCGGTGCGGCGCAGACGCCTGCGGCCGCACAGGCGAGCGCAAGCGAGGAAGGCCCGACCATCGAGCAGATCGTGGTCACCGCGCGCAAGCGGGCGGAGACGCTGCAGAGCGTCCCCTTCTCGGTCAACGCCCTGACCGAGTCCGCCATGCGCGACCGCGGCGTGCAGAATCTCGAGGACGTGGCGCGCAGCATCGCCGGCTTCACCATCCAGAATCTCGGTCCCGGTCAGAGCCAGGTCGCCATCCGCGGCGTGTCGGCGGGACAGATCGTGCGCGACCAGCCCGGGGTCAAGGAGCAGGTCGGGATCTATCTCGACGAATCCCCGATCTCGCTGTCGCTGTTCACCCCCGACATCGATCTCTTCGACATGAACCGCGTCGAGGTGCTGCGCGGACCGCAGGGCACGCTCTTCGGCTCGGGATCGCTGTCGGGAACCGTGCGCTACATCACCAACAAGCCGGATTTCGACGACTACGAAGTCGTCGCCGAGGCCAGCGGCAATGTCATCGACCATGGCGATGTCGGCGGTGACATTCGCGTCGCCTTCAACGTTCCGCTGAGCGACAAGGTCGCCGTACGCGCGGTGGGATACGCCACACGTTTCGGCGGCTTCATCAACGCGGTCCAGCCCGAAGGCCGCTCGCGCCGGCCCGGACCGAACTTCCGCGGCGGACTCGCCAAGGACGTGAACAGCGGGTCGCGCTTCGGCGGCCGACTCGCCTTCGAGTTCCGCCCGACCCCCGAGCTCACCATCCGGCCGCGGGTCATCTATCAGAATGTCGAGGTCGACGGCTTCAACCGGGTCGACATCTTCAACATTCTGGCCAATCCCTTCACCACCACGCGGCCGCGGGTGACGCTCGGCAAGCGGGAGCAGTTCACCCAGCTCGAGGAGAAGTTCACCGACGAGTTCGTGCTCGCCGATCTCGAACTCGAATATGATTTCGGGCCGGTCACCTTCAAATCGATCAGCTCCTACACCGACCGCGAAATCCTGCAGGTGCGCGACGCGACGCAGCTTACCGGCTCGATCACCTTCCAGGTGTTCGGCGCCCCCGAAGCGATCTTCGCCCTCGACGCGCCGCTCTTCGACGCCACGGCGGTCAGCATGTTCACCGAGGAGGCCCGCATCTCCTCAAATGACCCGGCCGCCCGCTTCCAGTGGGTTCTCGGCGTCTTCTACAGCAGCATCGACCGTCGCTACGGGCAGTCGCTCGACGTCTTCGGCTTCGAGGACCTGATGAGCGGCCTTCTCGATACCGACATACCCACCGCAGGGCCGCTCGCGCCCAAGGACGTGCTCTTCTTCTCGGACATCCCCTATAATTTCGACCAGTTCGCGGTTTTCGGCGAGGGCACCTACAGCGTCACCGACCGCCTCGATCTCACCTACGGCTTCCGCTGGTACGATTTCACCGAGAAG
>CAZAEP010000106.1:0-8722 GCA_964484045.1 uncultured Sphingomonadales bacterium | reverse complement strand
ATTTCGCTCGCCGAGACCGAGATGCCCGGTCTCATGGCCTTGCGCAGCGAATTCGGTGCGAAAAAGCCGCTCAAGGGGGCGCGCATCGCCGGCTGTCTGCACATGACGGTGCAGACCGCAGTGCTTATCGAGACCCTGACGGCGCTCGGCGCCGAGCTGCGCTGGAGCTCGTGCAACATCTTCTCGACCCAGGATCAGGCGGCGGCGGCGATCGCGGCGGGCGGAGTTCCGGTCTTCGCATGGAAGGGCGAGACGGAAGAGGAATATGAATGGTGCATCCGCCGGACCATCGAGGGACCCGATGGCTGGCGTCCCAACATGATCCTCGACGACGGCGGCGATCTCACCCGCGTCATGCATGAGGACTATTCCGGACTGATGGCGGACGTGCGCGGCATCTCCGAGGAGACCACGACCGGCGTCCACAGGCTCTATGAAATGGAGAAGGAGGGCACGCTCAAGGCCCCGGCGATCAACGTCAATGACAGCGTCACGAAGTCGAAATTCGACAACATGTACGGCTGCCGCGAGAGTCTGATCGACGGCATCAAGCGCGCCACCGACGTCATGATCGCCGGCAATCGCTGCATCGTCGCCGGCTATTGCGATGTCGGCAAGGGCTCGGCCGAGGCCCTGCGCAGCCAGGGTGCGCGGGTCGCCGTCACCGAGGTCGACCCCATCTGCGCGCTGCAGGCGGCGATGGAAGGCTACGAGGTGCGGACCATGGAGGAACTCGCGCCGCATGGCGACATCTTCGTCACCGCCACCGGCAACCGCGATGTCATCACCATCGACCACATGCGCGCCATGAAGGACCGCGCCATCGTCTGCAATATCGGGCATTTCGACAATGAGATCGAGGTCAGCGCCCTGCGCAATTACAAATGGAACAACATCAAGCCGCAGGTGGACGAGGTCGAGTTCCCCGACGGCAAGCGCATCATCCTGCTCGCCGAAGGGCGGCTGGTGAATCTCGGTTGCGCCACCGGACATCCGAGCTTCGTGATGAGCGCGTCCTTCACCAATCAGGTGATGGCCCAGATCGAGTTGTGGCAGAATTCGGACAAGTACGAGAACAAGGTCTATGTCCTGCCCAAGCATCTCGACGAGAAGGTGGCGGCGTTGCATCTCGACAAGCTCGGCGTGCAACTGACGAAGCTGACACCGGAACAGGCCGACTATCTGGGCGTGCCGCGGAACGGCCCCTTCAAGCCGGACTACTATCGCTACTAGAGCGGCGCGCCCCCGAGGGGAGGGCGGATGGCACAGCCGATCTACAAGATTCTCGGCGCCGCCGAATGGGCGGCGGCCGAGGCGGCCGGCTCTTATGCAGGCAGCGCCCTCGACCGTGCTGACGGATTCATCCATTTCTCGACCGCAACGCAGGTGGCCGAAACGCTGCGCCGCCACTTCGCGGGATGCGCGGAGCTGGTGCTGCTGGAGGTCGACCCCGAGCGGCTTGCCGCGCCCTTGCGCTGGGAAGCCGCGCGCGGGGGACAATTGTTCCCGCACCTCTATGCCCGCCTCGACTGCGCGGCGGTGATGGCCGTGGCCACGCTGCCGCTCGGCGATGACGGCCGGCACCGCCTGCCCTGGGGCCTCGACGATGGCTGATCTCTACCCGCTTCTGCGTCCGCTTCTCTTCGCGCTGCCGCCGGAGACCGCGCATGAGGCGGTGCTGGGGGGCCTGCGCCTTTTCAACCGGTGCCCGGCCCGCAAGGACGATCCGGCGCTCGCGGTCGACCTCTTCGGGCTCCGCTTTTCCAATCCCGTCGGTCTCGCCGCCGGTCTGGACAAGAATGCGCGCGTGCCCGGCGCCATGCGGGCGCTGGGTTTCGGCTTCGTCGAGGTCGGCGCGGTGACGCCGCGGCCGCAGGCCGGCAATCCCCGTCCGCGCCTCTTTCGCCTCGTCGCCGACCGGGCGCTGATCAACCGGCTCGGTTTCAACAATGAGGGGCTGGACCGTATCGCGTCCCGGCTCGCTGCCGCCAAGGCGCGCGGCGTGGGGCCCATCGGGGTCAATCTCGGCGCCAACAAGGAAAGCGCCGATCGCATCGCCGACTATGCGACGGGCGTCGCGGCGCTTGCGTCCCATGCCGATTTCTTCACCGTCAATGTCTCCTCGCCGAACACGCCGGGCTTGCGCGCGCTTCAGGCCGGCGACGCCCTCGATGCGCTTCTGCGGCGTGTCCTTGCGGCGCGCGACGCCGCGCCGCGCCGGGTGCCGGTGCTGCTCAAGGTCGCCCCCGATCTCGCGCCCGCGGAGCGGGAGGACATCGCCCGGATCGCGTGCGAGAACGGCCTCGACGGCCTGGTCGTCGCCAACACCACGCTTGCGCGTCCGCAAGGGCTCCGCGGGCGACATCGCAGACAGGCGGGCGGACTTTCGGGCGCCCCGCTGTTCGCTCCGAGCACGGCGCTTCTCGCCGAGATGTATCGTCTGACCGCGGGCCGGCTGCCGCTCGTCGGCGTCGGCGGGATCATGAGCGGCGCCGATGCCTATGCCAAGATCCGCGCCGGGGCGAGCCTCGTCGAACTCCTGACCGCGCTCGTCTATGAGGGGCCGGGGGTCGTCTCCCGGGTCAAGCGGGAGCTGCGTGCGCTCCTGCGACGGGACGGCTTTGCGTGCATTGCCGACGCGGTCGGCGCCGATCACCGCTGAGCTGTGAGGTACCGGAAACGCAGCGACTGCGCGACGACCGAGAAGATGCTGGCCACGAGCGTCGCCTCGAGGAGCCCGATGAGCCCGCGATCGAGATCCATCGCCAGATACCACGACAGCGGCAGCATGAGGCCGATATAGGCAAGCGCCTGGATCGCCGTCGGCCACCAGGTCTCGCCGAGTCCGCGCAATCCCATCGAAATCACCGCCTGCCCGCCGTCGAATACCGTGACATAGGCGATGAACGCGATGGCCGGAACGGTGATGGCGCCAAGAGCCGGATCGTCGGAGTGGAGCGCGAATATCTGCTTCGGAAAGATCGCGATCAGAGCCGCGACGCCGCCGAGCAGCACGATCGTCGCGCCGAGCCCGGTCCAGCCCGCAAGGGCGCTGTCCCTCCGGTCGCCGCGGCCGTGCCCGATGCCGACGCGGACGGCGGTCGCCGAGCCGATGCCGACCGCGAACATGAAGGGCACGGTGAGCACGTTCATGACGATCTCCTGACCCGCCAGAGGTCGTGCGCCGAGCTTCTCGGCGATCACCGCGAGACCGGCGAAGGCGCTCACCTCCGCCGCGATACTGACCGCCGAGGCATAGCCGATCGAGCGTTGATGATGCCAGGAGCGCCAGCTCTCGCGGTTCGGCCGGCGCACCGCGAAGGGGTGCATGGAGGGCGCGTACCAGATATAGGCGACGATCATCGCCAGCATCGCCCAGCGCACCGCGGTGGTGGCCCAGGCCGAGCCCGCGGCGCCGAGTTCGGGCAGCCCGACATGGCCGTATATGAGGCCGTAGTCGAGCGCGACATTGATGCCGTTGGCGATGACGAGAAGCAGCATCGGCACATAGGGCCGGCGGATGCCCTCGAGGAAGGCGGTGGAGCAGTAGAAGAGCACATGCGCCGGCAGTCCGAGCCCGAGGATCAGCACCAGCGTCGCCGCGCGCGCGCCGATCGCCGGGTCGTGGGCGAGCAGACGCATCCACAGATGCGCCGGCAGGGTGGCGGCGAAGAGCGCAGCGCCGATCAGCGCCGCATAGGGCATCGTCCGCCGCCAGACGCGGCCGCATTCTTCCGTGTCGCCACGGCCGAAGGCGGCCGCCGTGGTGACGATGACCCCCATCAGGAGACCGATGGCGATGACCAGAAGCAGGAGGATGATCGAACGATTGGCAAGCGACAGGGAGGCGAGCTCGGCCGTCGCGTAATGGCCCACGAGCACCGTGTCGACGAAGCCCATGGCGAGCAGTCCGAGCCGCGACGCCATCGCCGGCGTCGCCAGCTTGACGAGCTCGGCCATGTGCCGCTGCAGACGGGCGCGCAGCCAGGCGCCTGCGCCGTTCTCCTGCTCCTCGCTCACCGACGGCATCCTTCGCCCCTTCGGCCCCTGCCTTCTTCCTGGTCCGAGCGGCGGCTATGCCCATGCCCCGTCACCGGCGTCAAGTCAAAGATGGCTGGCGCGAGCAGCGCCTGATAGGGTCTGCTGGGGGGGGCTCGCGCGTCCCTGTCGGACCCGTATACATGTTTCACATCGCCCATATCTCCGATCTGCATATTCCGCCGCTGCCGCCGGTACGGTCGCGCAGCTTCGTGACGAAGGAGATCTTCGGGCGGCTGCACTGGCTCCGGCATCGACGGCACGAGCACGGCATCGAGGTTCTCGATGCCCTGCGATCCGATCTTGATCGCGCGCCGATCGATCATCTCTGCATCACCGGCGACCTCACCAATCTCGGCGCACGGGACGAGTTCGTGCGCGCCCGGCGCTGGATCGAGGCGCTCGGCCTCGCGGACCGGCGGATCAGCGTCGTTCCCGGCAATCACGACGCCTATGTCCCCGGCGCCCTTGCGAAGGGCGGTGCACTCTGGGAGCGCTGGATGCGTGATGACGGCGGGGCGGGCGGGTTCCCTTATCTTCGGCGCCGCGGACCCGTCGCCTTCATCGGCGTCTGCACCGCCCGGGCGACGCCGCCGGGATTTGCCGCCGGCTGGCTCGGCCGCCGGCAGTTGCGGCGGCTCGAGACGTTGCTCGCCGATCTCGACCGCGTTCCCGCTTTCAAGATCCTGCTCATCCACCATCCGCCCTTGAAGGGAGTCGAGCCCTGGCGCGCCGCTCTGTGGGACGGGCGCGCGCTGGCCCGCCTGCTCGCGCGGTGGCCGGTCCATCTCGTCCTGCACGGCCATGCGCATCGCGCCCTGCGCGCCAATCTGCCGGGTCGCACCGGCGCGATCGCCGTGCGCGGTGCCGGGGCCGCGAGCCGGGCGGGACGCCACGGCCCGCCGGCGCATTATCATCTTCTCGCTGTGGAAGCGGACGCGGGCGCCGGCGCGGTCCGCCTCGCGATCAGACACCGCGTCTATGATCCCGAGAGCGCGCGATTTGCCGACGGGGCCCGCGAGACGATCGCATTTGCAGGAGGGGCAGGAGGGTGAGTGCGGTCAGAAGCGAATCCGGAACGAGGCCTCGGCCTCGACCCGCCCCTTGCTGCGGCCGGGCGTGTCGGGCCGGTCGTCCATCGCCCGCAGTTCGAGCCTGAGGTCGCCATAGGGCGTCGGCAGCGCGATGCCGGCTTCGGCGATGTTGATGCCTTCGCGATTGGCCGAGATCGCGTTCTTGCTGTTCGTCTCGTTGACGATGGCGTAGCGGTAGCGCAGCCAGTAGGAGCGCGCGGCGGCGTCGAAGGCCGTGCCCTCGATGGTGAGCAGCCGGCTGTCGGTATCGAGCGAGAAGCCGATCGTGCGGTCACGGAAGGTGTAGCCGTCCGTGAAGAGGAAATGGTTGAAGGTCACACCGGGCTCCTTCTCGGGCCCCGTGGTGACGCCGAAGAAGGAATGCGCCTGCGAATCGCTGGCCTCGATGCGAAAGCCCCAGTCGAGATCGTAGGCCGCCGCATGGCCATTGAGCGTCATCCCGAGCTGCCCGCTGTATTTGGAAAACAGCGGCGGGTTCTTGTCCTCGGCGATGAGCGAGCCGAAGACGGCATAGGCGACCGGGCCCCAGTGCCCGCCATAGCGCAGATCGACATTGGCGATCTGGTCACCGGGCTCGTTGTTGGTGCCGGTATTGTCGAAGCGGCCGAAGGGCGTGAAGGCGCGGGCGAAGGTCCCCGGCGAGCACTGCCGCGTCCGGCCGCACAGGATGAAGGTCCGGCTGAGCCCGATATCGAGGCCGTCGATGGGGCTCAGCTCGAGGCGCGTCTCCCACAGGAGCGGCCGCGCGAAATCGCCGCGCTTCTTCTCGAGCCGCCCGAGCGAGACGATGATGTTCCAGTTGCCGAGCCAGCTCAGCCACCGGGTCTCGAAGGGCCTGGGGTTGAGGCGCTGGAAGCCGATCCGCGGGATCGGTCGCGCATTGGTCGAGACGAGAAAGCCGCCGTCCCAGCCGCCGCCCCACCATTGCTCGGGCGTGCCGGCATAAAAGACCCAGTTGCCCCAGGCCTGGGCGAGATAGCTGTTGTCGTAATGGACGTCATTGCCGACCTGGCCGTCGCGCCAGCCGATCGAGGCCTTGAGGTAGGTGGACGACCAGTGCTTGTCGAGCGAGAGCGAGGTTTCTCCGTCTTCCCGCGCCACCGCGTCGAAGCCGCGCACGAGCGCCGGTTCGTTGGTCGCCGCGCCCCGCAGTTCGCCGCCGATGCGCCGATAGTCCGACGCTCTCGGCATCCGCGCCCGCACCCGCGCCATCGCCGCCTCGACATGAGCCGGGTAGACCCGCTCGCGCGCCGTCGCGAGCCCGGCGGAGATCTGCGCCCAGGAGACCGGCCAACTGATGATCGGCCCGTCGATGATGCGGTAGGCGGCGAGCAGCTCGATGTCGCGACGAAGCTGTGCGTCGCCGGGCTCGACCCAGGGTCCGGCGCGCGCCGGGGCGAGAGCGGCGGAGAGAAAAAGGACGATCAGAAGAAGGCCCGGGAAGATGGAGGCGCGTCCGCTGCCGATCCTGCCCCCACTCGCCAAGCCCCGTCTCCTTCCCTCGTTCCTGATCGTGGCGCGTGTCGTTTCCACCGCGCTCCTTCTTAGCCGCTGCTCCGGCACCTGACAAGCATCGCGAAAACGCCCCATTTGCCCCGGAATCGCATCAATTCGCACATAGTTTCACCAAGCTTTCAGAGCTTTGTGAGAAGATGCCTCCGCACCCGGAGAGCCACCGTCGCTATCGAGGAGGAAGCGATGGAGGTCCGCAGCGCAAAGGCCGATCAAGGAGCAGCGTCATGGCATCGACAGGGATCGACGATCGCGAGCCGTCACTCGAGAGCCTGCTTTCGGATCCGATCTGTGTCGCGCTGATGCGGTATGACCGACTCGATCCCGACCGCGTCCGGCGAAATCTGCGCAAACTGGCGCGCCGGCTGCCGCGGCGACACGGCGGTCGTGGCCGGCAGGCGAAAAAATGAGACGCCATTGCGGGGGCATTTGATCCAGATCAGTGTATGCGGTCGGGGCGCGCAGATGATGCGTGCATGATGGACGAGGCGCTTCTTCGCTATGCGGCGGCGACCGTGCCGCGCTATACGAGCTATCCCACGGCGGCGCAATTCGGTCCAGCGGTGGGGGCGGCCGAGCAGCGCGCCTGGCTGGCGGACATCGCGCCCGGCACCCCGCTCTCGCTGTATGTCCATGTCCCCTTCTGCCGCAGCCTGTGCTGGTATTGCGGCTGCCACACCACCGTGCCCCATCTCTATGAGCGGGCGCGGCGCTATCTTGCGCGACTGTATCGGGAGATCGAGACCGTGGCGGCGCTCCTGCCCGCCGACCGGCCCGTCGTCCACTGCCATTTCGGGGGCGGCACGCCGACCTATCTGCGGCCTGCCGATCTTGTCGGATTGATCGAGCGTCTGACGTCCCGTTTCCGCTTCCGCAAGGCGGCGGAGATCGCGATCGAGATCGATCCCCGAACGCTCGACCGGGAGATGGCGGCGGCGCTTGCGGGCGCGGGGGTGACGCGCGCGAGCCTCGGTGTGCAGGACTTCGATCCCGTGGTGCAGCGTCTGATCAACCGTATCCAGCCTCATGAGCAGGTGGCCGCGAGCGTCGCCCTGCTGCGCCGGGTCGGGATCGCGCATCTCTCCTTCGATCTGCTTTACGGCCTGCCCGGCCAGACGCCGGCATCGGTGGCCCGGAGCGCGCGACAGGCGGCGGAGCTGCGGCCGGCGCGTCTCGCGGTCTTCGGCTACGCGCATGTGCCCTGGTTCAAGAAGCACCAGCAGGCGATCGACGAATCGCGCCTGCCCGACACCGCGGCGCGCCTCGAGGCGGCGGACGCGATCGCGGCGACATTGACGTCCCACGGCTATCGGGCGATCGGCTTCGACCATTTCGCTCTTCCCGACGATGCCCTCGCGCGCGCCGCGGACGCGGGCCGGCTGCATCGCAATTTCCAGGGCTATACAGACGATCCGGCGCCCGTCCTCATCGGCTTCGGCGCCTCGGCGATCAGCGCTCTGCCGCAGGGTTATGTGCAGAACGCGCCGCATCTGGCCGCCTATGCGCAGGCGATCGGGGACGACGGACTGGCCGGGGTGCGCGGCGTCGCGCTCGGTGCCGAGGACCGCCTCAGGCGCGCGGCGATCGAGCGGCTCCTGTGCGACTTCGCACTCGATATGGAGACGCTCTGCCGCCGCCACGGCTTCGCGCCCGATGCGCTCGACGACGCCTTCGACGGCCTCGCCGCGCTTGCGACCGACGGCCTCGTGCGCATCGCGGGCCGGCACATTGCCGTGACGCCGCGCGGGCGCCGTTTCGTGCGCCATGTCGCCTACTGCTTCGATGCCGCATCAAGGGCGGCGCCCGGCCGTCACAGTCGCGCCGTCTGATCCGCGAGCGCGTCAGTCGCTCCGTGCATGCCGGCACAGGCAGTAGTCACGGATGATCTCCCACGCCTCCTCGGGGCTGTCGACATAACGAAGGATCTCGAGGTCCGCGCGGGCGATCATCCCGGCTTCGGCCATGGCCTCGAAATCGACGACGCGCTCCCACCAGGAGCGGCGGTAGAGCAGCACCGGAATGGGCTCGATCTTGCGCGTCTGAATGAGCGTCAGGGTCTCGAAGAGCTCGTCCATGGT
>CAZAEP010000105.1:0-8762 GCA_964484045.1 uncultured Sphingomonadales bacterium | reverse complement strand
CGATCTGCACGGCATTCAAGGCCGCGCCCTTCCTCAGATTGTCCGAGACCACCCACATGGCGAGTCCGTGCGGCACGGTGGGGTCGCGCCGGATGCGCGAGACGTAGGTCGCGTATTCGCCGGCGCACTCGACCGGCGTCACATAGCCGCCGTCCTCGCGCTTGTCGATCACGAGGCAGCCCGGGGCCTCGCGCAGGAGCTTGCGGGCCGCGCCGGGCGTGATCTCGCGCGCGAACTCGATGACCACGGCTTCGGAATGACCGACGAAGACCGGCACCCGCACGCAGGTGGCGACGAGCTCGATCCCGGGGTCGAGGATCTTCTTCGTTTCCACCACCATCTTCCATTCCTCCCGCGTTTCGCCGTCGGCGAGGAAGCGGTCGATATGGGGGATGACGTTGAACGCGATCTGCTTGGTGAAGGTCTCCGGCTCGATGGGGTCGTTGACATAGATCGCCCGGGTCTGCCGGAAGAGCTCGTCCGACGCCGCGTTGCCGGCGCCCGAGACCGCCTGATAGGTGGCCACCACGACGCGACGGATACGGGCGACGTCATGCAGCGGCTTGAGGGCCACGACGAGCTGTGCCGTTGAGCAATTGGGATTGGCGATGATGTTCCTCTTCCTGTAGTCGGCGAGCGCCTGCGGGTTCACCTCGGGCACGACGAGCGGCACCTCGGGGTCCGTGCGGAAGTGCGAGGAATTGTCGATCACGACGGCACCGGCCGCCGCCGCCTTCGGCGCATATTCGGCGGACACGCTGCCGCCGGCGGAGAAGAAGGCGATGTCGACGTCCGAAAAATCGAACGTGTCGAGGGCCTTGACCTTGAGCGTGCGATCCCCGAAATGCACCTCCTGGCCGAGCGATTTGCGCGAGGCGAGCGCGGTCACGGCGCGCACCGGAAAGGTGCGTTCGGCAAGGATGGTGAGCATTTCCTGCCCGACAAGGCCGGTCGCTCCGACAACGGCGACATGATAGCTCATCGTTCCAGGGTTCCTGTCGTTCAATGCGGGCTGTCGTTCATGAGAAAGGGCGGCGCGATGTCTCGGGCCGCCCTGCTCGGAGTCGCGATCACGTTCGCGATCAGCTCTCCTTGCCGGCGGCCTCCGGTTTGTCGGCCGTGGTTCCGGCGGTCCTGGCCTTCTTCTTCGCCCGGGCGCGATGGTCCTGTCGCTCCGGAATGCGCGCCGCCTTGCCGGTGCGGCCGCGCAGATAATAGAGCTTGGCCCGCCTCACGCGACCGCGGCGGACGACCTCAATCGAGGCGAGCGACGGCGAATAGAGCGGGAACACGCGTTCCACGCCCTCGCCGAAGGAGATCTTGCGCAGGGTGAAGGAGGCGTTGATGCCGCCGCCCTTGCGGGCGATGCACAGGCCCTCGAAGGGCTGCAGGCGCTCGCGTTCGCCCTCGACCACCTTGACCATGACCTTGATCGTGTCGCCCGGCCGGAAATCCGGGATCGACTTTTCGGCGGTGAGCTTCTCGATCTCCGCCTGCTCCAGCTTCTCGATGATGTTCATGGTCCGTCACCTTTCTTGTCTTGACCGCCGCGCTCATAGGTCGACCACAGGTCCGGCCGACGTAAGCGGGTCAGTTCTTCCGCCTTCTCGCGTCGCCATCGGGCGATCCTGTCGTGGTGGCCCGAGAGCAGCACCTGCGGTATCGCGCGCCCCTCCCACATCTGTGGGCGCGTATAGTGCGGGTACTCCAGAAGGCCCCGTTCGAAACTCTCCTCGCTCAGACTCTCGGCCTTTCCCGCCACCCCGGGCAGGAGCCGCACCACGGCATCGAGCATCGCCATCGCCGCAGGCTCGCCGCCCGAGAGGACGAAGTCGCCGAGACTGACCTCTTCCAGTCCGCGCGCCTCGATGACCCGCTCGTCGAGTCCCTCGAAACGCCCGCAAAACACCGTCACTCCGCCGGCCGCGGCCCAGGCCCGGGCCATGGCCTGATCGAAACGACGGCCGCGCGGACTCGGGTAGATGAGAGGCCACCCGGAGGCCGCCCGGCTCCGCGCCGCATCGATCGCCGCCGCCGCCACGTCGCAACGAATGACCATCCCCGGTCCGCCGCCCGCCGGCGTGTCATCGACGGAGCGATGCTTATTATATGCAAAATCGCGAATGTCCAGTGTTTCGATGCGCCAGATGCCCTTATCAAGCGCTTTTCCCGCCAGCGAATGCCCGAGCGGACCGGGAAACATCTCGGGAAAGAGGGTCAGAATCTGCGCCGTGAAGCTCATCGCGCCTTGCTTTCCGCCTGCCGGTCGAGCCAGGCCGCAAGATCGACCACCGCACGGCCGGCCGCAAGGTCGATCTCCGGCACATAGTCGCGCGTGAAAGGCACGAGCACGGTCTTGCCGAATCCCGCGACCGGTTCCGCGAGCGCGATCTCGACGAGCGATCCGGCGCCGTAGTCCGGGACATCGGCGATGCGGCCCAACGGCCCGCCCCCGGGGTCGTGCACGTCAAGGCCGACGAGGTCGACGCAAAAGTAGCTGTCCTCGTCGGCCGTATCGCCGAGCGCTTCACGCGGCACGAAGAGCTTTCTGCCCTTGAGTCCCTCGGCCGCCTCGCGCGTGTCGATGCCCGCAAGCCGTGCCACCCAGCCCCGTTTGAGCGGGCGCTCGAGACGCAGGGAGACGGTTGGCCCTCCTTCGCCGAGATGCAGCGCCGCAAAGCGTTCGAGCGCCTGCGGCTCCGTGGTGAAAGGCAGGACACGCACGGCGCCCCTGAGCCCTTGGGCGCCGGAGATCGCGGCGACGCAGATCCAGCGGCGGTCGGGCAAGCCTCAAGCCTCCGCCGATTCGCCCGTCCCGCTTTCCTCGCTCGCGCCGGCGGCCTGCTTCTTCTTTTCTTCGAGGCGCTCGAGCGCCTTCTTGCCGGGCTGACCCTTCTTCGGATTGTGGCGCGTCTTCTTCTCCAGAATGCCGCGCGCCTCGAGGAAACGGGCAACCCGGTCCGACGGCCGGGCGCCGATCTCGAGCCAGTGTCTGATGCGGTCCTCGACGAGGCGCACGCGGTCCTCATGGTCCTTGGGCAGGAGCGGATTGTAGGTGCCGAGCTTTTCGATGAAGCGGCCGTCACGCGGGGCGCGGCTGTCGGCCACGACGATGCGGTAATAGGGCCGCTTCTTGGCGCCGGCGCGCGCCAGACGTATTGCAAGTGCCATCTCTCGTTCGTCCTTTCCGTTGCCGTCTGAAGTGAAGCCGAAAAAACCTATTTCTTGCCGAGGAGGTCCCTGAGTTCGGGCGGCAGGTGATCGGGACCCGGCAATCCGCCGTCCCCCATGCCGGGCAGACCGCCGCCGGGTCCCGGCATGCCGGGACCCATAGCCCCCGGTCCGGGGGCGCCCATGCCGGGCAGACCGGGCAGGCCGCCGCGGCCGCCCTTCCTGCTCGCTTTCGACATGCGCTTCATCATCGTCGCCATGTCGCGGTGCATCTTGAGGAGCTTGTTCACCTCCTGCACGCTCACTCCGGCGCCGGCGGCGATGCGTCGTTTGCGCGAGGCGTTGAGAATGCGGACATTGCGCCGTTCCTTCGGCGTCATCGAATTGATGATCGCCTCCTGACGGCGAAACACGGTGTCGTCCACGCTCGCCTTGCCGAGCGCCTTGCCCATGCGGCCGAGCCCGGGGAGCATGGAGAGCAGGCTCTTCATGCCGCCCATCTTCTTCAGTTGCCGCAACTGATCGCGCAGGTCCTCGAGGTCGAACTCGCCCTTCTTGAGCTTCTTCGCCATGCGCGCGGCATCTTCGCGCTCGATCGTCTCGGCCGCCTTCTCGACCAGCGAGACGACGTCGCCCATGCCGAGAATACGACCGGCGATGCGTTCGGGATGGAAGGCCTCGAGCGCATCGGGCTTCTCGCCGGTGCCGATGAGCTTGATCGGCTTGCCGGTGACCGCGCGCATGGAGAGCGCGGCGCCGCCGCGGGCGTCGCCGTCCATGCGGGTCAGCACGATGCCGGTGATGCCGAGCGCCTCGTCGAAGGCCCTGGCGACGGTGACCGCGTCCTGACCGGTCAGCGCATCGGCGACGAGCAGGGTCTCGAGCGGTCTCGTCGCGTCGCGGACCTCGCGCACCTCGTGCATCAGCGCCTCGTCGACATGCAGCCGTCCGGCGCTGTCGAGCAGCACCACGTCATAGCCCTGCAGCCGCGCCGCATCGAGCGCGCGGCGCGCGATCTCCACCGGCCGCTGGCCTTCGACGACGGGCAGCGTCGCGACGCCGATCTCTTCACCGAGCACGCGGAGCTGCTCCTGCGCCGCCGGCCGCCGGGTGTCGAGCGAGGCCATGAGCACGCGCTTGCGCTCTTTTTCCGTCAACCGCCGGGCGATCTTGGCGGTGGTCGTCGTCTTGCCCGAGCCCTGCAGGCCCGCGACGAGGATCGCCACCGGCGGCACGCCGGCAAGATCCAGCCCGGCGCTTTTTGTGCCGAGCATGGCGACGAGCTCGTCATGGACGATCTTGATCACCTGCTGACCCGGCGAGACCGATCTCAGGACCGCCTGTCCGACGGCCTTCTCGCGGGTGCGGGCGATGAAATCCTTCACCACCGGCAGCGCGACGTCGGCCTCAAGGAGCGCGATGCGCACCTCGCGCATGGCCGCCGTGACGTCGGCCTCGGTCAGCGCACCCCGGCGGGTGAGCTTGTCCAGAATGCCGGAGAGGCGTTCGCTCAGGGTGTCGAACATCGCGCGCTCATGATCCCGTTTGCCGGCAAACACCAATGGCACCAGTGGGCGAGCCTTCGCTGACTGGTGGAGATCCCGCCGCCGCGGCGGGACCCGACGGTCAAGCCGGGGTGTCAATCTTGAGCGGCCGAGACGCCTCGACCGCACGCCGCGCTCTTTAGGCGCGAACGGCGACATTGTCAATTGCCGGGAGCGTGCACGCCTTGCCCGACCGGGTTCATGCCGCTAGCCTCGCCGCCGGGAGAAGACCGAGGGAGGGCCCGTGGCGGACGGCATCGGGACACAAGAACCGGCGGCGAGGCCGCGAGCGCGCTATCAGCGGGTCGGACTCTGGGCCGGTCCCGCTCTGGCGGCACTCCTTTATCTTCTGCCGGTCCCTGCGGGACTGACGCCTGCGGCCTGGGTCGTCGTCGCGCTCGGTGTCTGGATGGCCGCCTGGTGGGCGACGGAAGCGATCCCCGTGCCGGTGACCGCGCTCCTGCCTCTGATCGTGCTGCCGCTCGCCGGGGTGACCACGGCGGCCGAGGCCTCGCGACCCTTCGCCGAGCCCGTCATCTACCTTCTTCTCGGCGGTTTCGTGATGGCGATGGCACTCAAACGCTGGGGTCTCGAGCGCCGCATCGCGCTCTCGATCGTCGCGCGCTCGGGCGCGCATCCCGCGGCGCTCCTCTTCGGCTTCATGGCAGCCTCGGCCTTCATTTCGATGTGGGTCTCGAACACGGCGACGACGCTGATGATGCTGCCCATCGCGCTGTCGGTCGCGACCACCGTGCTCGGCGAGGACACGCATCACCACCCCTTCGCCGTCGCGCTCTATCTCGGCATCGCCTATGCGGCCAGCATCGGCGGGTTGGGCACCATCATCGGCACCCCGCCCAATGCCTTCGTCGTCGGCTTCATCCGCGAGGCCACGGGACGCGAGATCGCCTTTGTCGAATGGATGGCGGTCGGCGTGCCGGTGGTGCTCCTGATGGTGCCCGTCGCCTGGTTCGTGCTCGTGCGCTGGAGCTTCCGTTTCGATCCCGCAGAGGTCGAGGGCGGCCACCGTGTCGTCGCCGATGCGCTCGCGGCGCTGGGTCCGATGCGCGCACCCGAGAAGCGCG
Source organism: uncultured Sphingomonadales bacterium (assembly GCA_964484045.1). Taxonomy (GTDB): domain Bacteria; phylum Pseudomonadota; class Alphaproteobacteria; order Sphingomonadales; family Rhodothalassiaceae; genus J134. The sequence goes on along the minus strand of CAZAEP010000105.1, from coordinate 2,962 downwards.
TCGCCGCCGTCTTTCTCGTCGTCGCCGCGGCCTGGGCGACGAGCATCCTGCTCAGGACGCTGCCCGGGCTTTCCCGCCTTTCCGACATGATCATCGCCGTCGCCGGCGCGGTGACGATGTTCCTCATCCCCGCCGGCGACACCGAGAATCCCGATCGCCGCCTTCTCGACTGGGAAGCCGCGGCGGCGCTTCCCTGGGGCGTGGTGCTGCTTTTCGGCGGCGGGCTGTCGCTTGCGGCCGCCATTCAGGCGACCGGACTCGCGGCCTGGCTCGGCACCGCGCTCGCGCCGCTGGCCGCGGCGCCGCTTCTGCTGCAGATGGCCCTTCTGGTCCTGTTCGTGATCTTTCTCACCGAACTGACGAGCAACACGGCGACGGTCGCGGCGCTGGTGCCGATCCTGGGCTCGCTCGCCGGGGCCGGACATATCGCGCCGGCGCTGCTCGCGGTGCCGGTGGCGCTTGCGGGGTCCTGTGCCTTCATGCTGCCGGTCGCGACCGGACCCAACGCCATCGTCTATGCCACCGGCGAGGTGCGCGTGCCCGACATGGTGAAGGCGGGCTTCCGCCTCAATCTTCTGGGCACGCTCGTCATCACCGCGCTCGGCTATGCGCTGGTGCCCCGGCTGTTCGCGCACTGAACTGGACTTGGAGCGGCCCGCGACCATATAAGGCGGCACCATGATCGCGAAAGCCGAGGACGCCGGACGGGCATTCTGGAAGATGCACGGGCTCGGCAATGACTTCGTCATTCTCGATGCGCGGGAGGTGCCGCTCGCGCTCGATGGGCCTGCCGTGCGTGCGCTTGCCGACCGGCGGACCGGCATCGGCTGCGATCAACTGATCATCCTCAGGCCGAGTGCGCAGGCCGATCTCTTCATGGAGATCCGGAACGCCGATGGCGGCGAGGTGTCGGCCTGCGGCAATGCGAGCCGCTGTGTCGGACGTCTTCTCATGGACGAGGCCGGGCGCGATGCCGGGCGGATCGAGACCCGTGCCGGCGTGCTCGAGGTGGCGCGGGCCGGAGAGCAGGTGCGTGTCGACATGGGGCGCCCCGGGCTCGACTGGCGCGACATCCCGCTTGCCGCGGCCGCCGATACCCGCGAACTCGATATCGCCGAGGACGGACTTGCGCGTCCGGCGGCGGTGTCGATGGGCAATCCGCACATGATCTTCTTCGTCGACGACGGGGCGAGCGTCGATCTCGTGCGCCTCGGGCCACGGCTCGCGCGCCACCCGCTCTTTCCCGAAGGGGCGAACGTGTCGGTGGCGCGAGTTCCGGATGCGGGAACGATCCGGCTCGCGGTCTGGGAGCGCGGGGCCGGGCCGACCCGCGCCTGCGGCACCGCCGCCTGCGCCGCGCTCGTCGCCGCCCATCGCCGCGGGCTCACCGGACGCGCGGCCGACGTGATGCTGCCCGGCGGCCGCCTGCAGGTCGAATGGGCGGCGGACGATCACCTGTTCATGACCGGTCCGGTCGCGGTCAGTTTCACCGGCACGGTCGACCTCGCGGCCGTCGCCGTGCGCGAGGAGATGCCGGCATGAGCGCGCGCAAGGGGCCCGAGGTCATCACCTTCGGCTGCCGTCTCAACGCCTTCGAGTCGGAGGTGATCCGCCGCCACGCGACGGCCGCCGGGCTCGCCGATGCGGTCATCGTCAATAGCTGCGCGGTGACCGCGGAAGCCATGCGTCAGGCGCGACAGGCGATCAGGAAGGCGCGGCGCGCACATCCCGGCGCGAAGCTCATCGTCACCGGCTGCGGGGCGCAGGTCGCCGCGGAGATGTTCGCCGCCATGGCGGAGGTCGACCATGTGCTCGGCAATGCCGAGAAGATGCGGCCCGAGAGTTACCGGGCGCTCGCCGGCGGCAGGGGCGCGCGGGTCGTCGTGAACGACATCGCCTCGGTGCGCGAGACCGCGGGCCATCTGATCGAGGGCTTCGAGGGTCGGGCGCGGGCGTTCATCGAGGTGCAGACCGGGTGCGATCATCGCTGCACCTTCTGCATCATTCCCCATGGTCGCGGGCCGTCGCGATCGGTGCCGGCGGAGACCGTCGTCGCGCAGGTGCGGCGGCTGGTGGCGAACGGCTGTCGCGAGGTCGTGCTCTCGGGCGTCGACATCACCGCCTATGGTGCGGACCTGTCCGTCAGGACGACCCTCGGCGATCTCGTCGCGCGCATTCTCGACGCCGTGCCCGAATTGCCGCGCCTCAGGCTCTCCTCGCTCGATCCGGTGGAGGTCGACGACGCGCTCTTCGCGCAGATCGCGGGCGAACCGCGGCTGATGCCGCATCTGCATCTGTCCGTGCAGGCGGGCGACGATCTGATCCTGAAGCGCATGAAGCGGCGCCATCGTCGCGACGACATCATCCGCTTCTGCGCGGCGGTGCGGGCACGGCGTCCGGAGGTCGTCTTCGGGGCCGATTTCATTGCCGGTTTTCCCACCGAAAGCGAGACGATGTTCGCGCGCACGCTCGATCTCGTGCGCGTATGCGATCTCACCTGGCTCCATGTCTTTCCCTATTCCACGCGCGAAGGCACGCCGGCGGCACGCATGCCGCAGGTGCCCCGGGCGGTCCGCAAGGATCGGGCGGCACGCCTGCGCGCCCTCGGCAAGGCGCAGGTGGCACGGCTCCATGAGCGTCTTCTGGGACGCGCCGTTGCGGTGCTCGTCGAGCGCAGCGACGGGGAGACGGCGCTCGGGCATTCCGAAGAGTTCGCGAGCATAAGACTCGAGGGCGCGGCGCGGCCCGGCGATCTCGTTCCGGCGCGCGTCACCGGTGAGCGGGACGGCATGCTTCTCGCCGAGCCCGCGGCAATCCCCTTGCGCGAGGCGGTGTGACGATGGCGGAGACGGAGAGGACGCGACCGTCCTGGCTTGCGCGTCTGCGCGCGGGGCTGCGGCGCACCACCGGGGCGCTCTCGGGCGGGCTCGGCGATATCCTGACCAGGCGAAAGCTCGACGAG
>CAZAEP010000104.1:0-8796 GCA_964484045.1 uncultured Sphingomonadales bacterium | reverse complement strand
CTATGGTTCAGATGCCTGCGGGCGTTCCCGTCGGCACGCTCGCCATCGGCAAGGCCGGAGCGAAGAACGCCGGGCTCTTCGCTGCCGCGATCCTGGCGCTCTCGGATGCCGGGATCGCCGCCCGGCTCGATGCCTTCCGGGCCGCGCAGGCCGAAGCGCCGACGGAAATTCCGGACGTCGATTAGAGGGTGTCGAGACTCCGCCCCGGCGCGATCGCACGGGAATCGACGATAACCTCGAGAAGCGCCGGCCCCTCGCTCGCCAGGGCGCGTTCGAGCGCAGGGGCGAAATCGTCCGTGCGCGCCACCCGCGATGCCTCGAGTCCGAAGCTTTTCGCATAAGCGACGAAGTCGGGGTTCGTGAGGTCGGTGGCGAAGGCGCGACCGGGATAGCTGCGCTCCTGATGCATGCGGATGGTGCCATACATGGAATTGTTCATCACGATGAAGACGGTGCGGGCGCCGTAGCGCACGGCGGTTGCGATCTCGTTGCCGCTCATCAGGAAGCAGCCGTCGCCGGCGAGCGTCACCACCGGCCGGTCGCGGTGGACAAGAGAGGCGGCGATCCCCGCCGGAACCCCGTAGCCCATGGCGCCCGCCGTCGGCGCGACCTGCGTCCGGAAGCCCTCATAAATGAAGAAGCGATGCAGAAAGGCGGCGTAATTCCCCGCCCCGTTGGTGACGATCGCCTCCTCGGGCAGCGCCGCGCGCAGGATGCGGTAAAGCTCCGCCAACTGCACCGCACCGGGATTGGGCACGGGCGTCCGCCAGGCCATCTCCTCGGCCGCCGCGGCAGCGCACCAATCGGACCAGTCGCCGCGGATATCGCAGGCCGCAAGCGCCTCCGCGAATGCCGCCGGTGCGGCAGCGATCAGGATCCCGCCCCGATAAACGCGGCCCAGCTCCTCGGCCCCGGCATGAACATGGGTGAGCTGCGGCTGCGGTTCGACGGGATCGAGACGGCGATAGCCGGCGGTGGTCATCTCGCCGAGCCGGGGACCGACGACGAGCAGGCAGTCGCTCGCCTGCAGGCGTGCGACGAGCTCCGGGTTGGCGCCGATGCCGAGATGCCCGGCATAGACGGGGCTGCGGTTGTCGAGGAGACTCTGGCTGCGGAAGGAGACCGCGACCGGGATGTGATGGCGCTCGGCGAAGCCGCGCAGCGCCCGCGCCGCGGCCGCCGTCCAGGGTCCGCCGCCGAGCAGGATGAGCGGCCGCTCGGCGCGCGCGAGCGCCGCCGCGACCCGGTCCATGTCGGCTGCATGCGGGGCCGCCGTCACCGGCGGGTGGGAGAGAACGTCCTGCCGCCGCGCCGGCGCCGAGAGAACGTCCTCGGGCAGCGCCAGCGCCACCGGTCCCTGCCGCCCGGCGGTGGCGGCGGAAATCGCACGGCCGACATATTCCGCCATGCGGTCGGGGTCGCCGACCTCGCCCGTCCACTTCGTCACCTCCGAAAGGAAACGACGGTAGTCGATTTCCTGGAAGGCCTCGCGATCCTGCATGCGGCGCGCCACCTGACCGATGAGGAGCAGCATCGGCGTCGAGTCCTGGAACGCCGTATGGAGTCCGATGCTGGCGTGCGTCGCACCGGGCCCGCGGGTGACGAAGGCCACCCCCGGCGAGCCGGTGAGCTTGCCATAGGCGTCCGCCATATTGGCCGCCGCGGCCTCGTGCCGGCAGGTAATGAAGGGGAGGTCGTCGGCCATCGCGCGCAGGGCCTCGAGCGCCGCGAGATAGCTCTCGCCGGGCACGCCGAAGGCCATGCGCGCGCCATGGGCGACGAGCGCGTCGACGAGGGCCCGGGCGCCGCTGTAAGGTGCGTCGTCCATCACCGGACGGCGCGCACGATACCCGCGGCGGCGTCGCGTACATTGGGCTGATCGGGCGCGTAATGGGCACCGAAGCGGTTGCCGAGAAAGGCCTCGAGCGTCACGTCCTCCTGCCGCACGAAGCCGGCGGTCGGGATCGCGCCGGCGACGAGAAGGTCGAGGAGCGCGCAAATGCCGGCGGCGGTGGTGATCTGGATGGCGCTCCACATGCGCCCGCCGATCTCGCGCGCATAGACTTTCTGCGCGTAGCTTTCCTGCAGAAAGCGCCCCTCGCGATACCCCGAGACGGTGACGAAGATGAGCACCACATCCTGCAGCGTCATCGGGATCGCGTGCTCGAAGATCTCTTTCAGCAGCCCGCGCCGCTCGGCGAGACGCAGGTCCTGCAGGAGCACCTTGATGATGTCGCGATGGCCGGGATAGCGGACCGTGCGGTAGTTCAGGTTCTGCACCTTGCCGGCCAGCGTCTCGGCGAGCGTGCCGAGTCCGCCGGAAGTGTTGAAGGCCTCGTAGGTGATGCCGTCGAGAGAGAAATGCTCGACCTCCTCGAGCGGCGGCACCTCCTTGAGCTCGCCGCCGACCACCGCCTCGCAGGGGTTGCAGTATTCATTGATCAGACCGTCGGTCGACCAGGTGAGATTGTATTTGAGTGCGTTGGAAGGGTATTTCGGCAGCGCGCCGACGCGCATATGGACGTTCTGCAGGCGCTCGAAGCGCTTGGCGAGATCATAGGCGACGATCGAGATGAAGCCGGGCGCGAGGCCGCATTGCGGGATGAAGGCCCGCGACGCGCCCTCGGCCAGCGCCTTGATCGCGCGCGTCGAGGCGACATCCTCGGTAAGATCGAGATAATGGCACCCCGCCGTGCGCGCCGCCTCGCCGATCCCGGGATTGAGATGAAAGGGCATCGCAGAGAGCACCGCGAAGCAATCCGCCATCGCGGCCACGAGCGCGTCGTGCGAGGAGGCGTCGATAAGGCGGGGCTCCACGGGCGTGATCTTGCCGAGCCGCGCGAGCGCCGCCTCGTCCTTGTCGCCGACGACCACTTCGTAATCGCCGCTCCCGTGCAGGAGCGTCGCGATCATCTCGCCGATCTTGCCGGCACCGAGCAACAATATGCGTTTCATCCGATTCCACTCCACGATCCCGCGCGCCCGTCCGGCGCGCCGTGTCTGCCAGTCCCCAAGACTGGCGTTGATAGAGCACTTTTCCATCATATTGAAGCGCCGCCGGATGATCGCTTCATGCGGGCGACCCAGTCGCGCACCGACGGGTCTCCGTACCGGCGGAGATGGATGCGGAGCGGGTCGGTCAACAGGCCGATGCCGTGGATCTGCAGGATCTCCGTTCCCCCGAGATCGTTGAGCTCGAGCGCCACCGGCCCTCGATCGCTGAGCGCGATGTCCCAATGCTGAATCCGCATCAGGGGAAAGGCCGAGGCTCCGCGCGCCACGATGTCGCGAATCCTCTCCCAGTGGGGGACCGGTTCCCCTTCGAAGGAACGATCCGCCTCGGGAATGCGATGCACGACCTCTCCTTTGGGGAAAATCCCCCGGACCCCGTGGCCGAACCGACCGCTCGCCACGTCGACGGCGACGGCGAGATTGCCGGTTTCCCCGAGAGCGAAATTGTCGATGACATTGCCGGCCAGGGGAATCTTGCAGATCGCCCGGTGCACATGCGCCCGATTGTCGTCGACGAGGGTGACAACACGGACGCTGGAAACGACACGGAGCGCGAAGAGAGTCGCCATGGCCGGATCGGGGCGCAGCACCTCCTGCAGCAGCAGACCGTGTTCCGCCCGGAAACGCCAGCGATCGGATGGCCTGCAGCAATCGGCGATGAAGGCGTCGATATCGACGCGGCGCCGGCCGGCCAGCATGAGGCATCCTGCGCGCCGGTCGACCCTCTCGATATAAGCGGTGCGGATTCCTTCCCCGCCCCAGGACGGCTTGAGAAAAAGCGGATAATCGGCGTCTTCGAGAAGAAAGTCCCGCAAGGCGCGGGGCGTGTCGAGCGGCCGACCGACCGCCGCCGCCGTCGCCCGATTGCCGCTCTGAAAGAACGCCCGGATCGTCGGCAGGGGAATGCCGAAGTCGCGGGCGATCGCATGAAAGGCGAGCTTGTCCCAACCGGGAAGCACCACGCGGCGCGGATTGAGCGCAAGGCTCAGGCCGCGCTGATCACGCCATCCCAGGAAGGTCGACCAGTGCTCGGGCGAGACATGGGCCTCGTCATAGACCCCGAAACGGAAATAGTCGGTACTGCCGCACTGGACGGCCCGCCGGCGAAAGCGCCGGATCTCCCGCATCTGCCGCCAGGCCGACTTGCCGGTCCGGGCCCTGACCGCGCTCATATCGTCGCCGATGTCCCCGAGGGCGGCGGTCAGCGCAGCCATGGCCGATGCACCGCCGTCTCATGGCAGACCCCGATCATGCGCGAAGGGCTCCTTCTTCCCCGGCGGGCTTCGCCCCGCGTCGGCGTTCGAGCGTCACGAACGTGCAGGCCGGCAGGTCCCCCTCGGCGGGATGATGCCGGGACGCGATTTCCTCCCACTGCCCGTCGTCGATATCGGGAAACCGGGTGTCGCCGGCGGGTCGCGCATGCACCCGGGTGAGGTGGATGCGCTGCGCCTGCGACAGGGCTTCGGCATAGACCTGCGCTCCGCCGATGACCATCACTTCGGGCGCCGGCCCGGCGAGCCGTACGGCTTCATCGAAGGAGTGCGCCACCAGAACGCCGGCGCGGCGCCAGTCCGGCTGCCGGGTGATCACGATATTCCGCCGTCCGGGCAGAGGGCGTCCGATCGATTCGAAGGTCTTGCGCCCCATGAGCACGGGCTTGCCCATGGTCAGGCGCTTGAAATGTCCGAGATCGGCGGGAAGGTGCCAGGGCAGCCCTCCCCGATCGCCGATGACGCCATTCTCGGCGACGGCCACGACAAGCGAAATCAGCGGACGGTCTTCACTCATGCTTTCCGATCGGAAGAGAGGGCGCCTCCGGTCCCTGTGTAGCCGTCACGCGCCGCGGAGGCAAATACCGCTCGCGGAAGGCGATCAGGACGCCGCGGCTTCGTCGCGAACCGAGACGTCCAGAGCGATGGCGTCCTCGATGTCCACCGATTCGACCGCGACCTCGCTCGTGGCCAGCTCGACGCGATTGCGTCCGTCGCGCTTGGCGCGGTAGAGCGCCTCGTCCGCGCGCTGGACGAAATATTCGAGGGCTTCTCCCGGACAGTAGGTGGCGATGCCGAAGGAGGCGGTCACGGTTCCGTATGCCTCGCCCGAAGTGCGGTGGCGAACGATGCTCGACGCCAGCGCTGCACGGATTCGTTCCGCGACCTGCGCTGCATCCTCAAGCGGTGTATCGGGCAGGAGGGTCACGAATTCCTCTCCCCCATAGCGGGCCACAAGGTCCCTGTCGCGCACACGATTACGCAGTTTCCCGGCAACAAGCTTGAGCACTTCATCACCGATCTTGTGCCCGTGCCTGTCGTTGAAGTCCTTGAAATCGTCGACATCGAGAAAGATGAGGGAAAGCGGCGCACCCGTTTCGCCGGCGGCCTGCGCCTCGAGTTGCAGGCGCCGTTCGAATTCGCGGCGATTGGCGATGCCGGTCAGCTTGTCGGTGGTCGCTTCCTTGCGGGTCTCCACGAGAGATTGCCGAAGGTCCATGACCTCGTTTTTCGCGGCATTCAGCTTGCGCTCCAGGACGACCCCCCGCGAGACCACTTCCCGCGCCTCCTCCATCAACCTGCGTGCGATCTCGCGCAGCTCGGTGGCGGTGATCGATTCGCCCATCGGGGCGGACAGATCGGCGACACGATGGCCGAAGGCCGCGACGCCCTCGCGCGCCTCGCCGATATCGCCGGCGATTCTGGAGACGAATTCCTCGAGCCTGTTGCCCACCGCCTCGATCGCCGCGCGATGCGCGTCGACGCCGAAGAACTGTTCGTAGATCTCCGCGTTGCGCTCCTCGCTGAACTCGCAGCCATTGCTGTCGAGAATATCGATGGCGCGATTGAGCGCCGGATCGCGGCCGCTGGCATAGCTGTACCAGATCTGGAAATTCGCCGGTGTCGGCGCAATGCCATGTTCCTGCATCAAGCGCACGGCCGACGCGGCATATTCGGCGGCCTGTTCAAACGAATCGTTGAGCACCTTGTGATCTTCTCTTCTCGAGCGGTCCGACGTCTTTTCCTTGTGCTACTCTGAAGAGACTTAAAAAAGCCTTATGCCAAGGCTTGCTTTTGCAACGGGTGGCGGCTCTAATTCCCTTCCGTTCCTGCAGCAAAGGGCCGGCATCCATGCTCAAGCGTCTTCTCGTCGCCGTCCTCGGGCTCGCTCTTCTCACCGGCGCCTCCGGCGTCGGGCTGCAACACTATTACAAGGGACGGATCTTTCGCGCGGTCGATTCCGTGCCCGACCCCGCGAAGGCCCCTTTCGCGGTCGAGGTGGCGACGATCGAAACCGCCGACGGACTGCCTCTGAAAAGTTGGTGGCATCCACCGGCGGCGGGGGCGCGGACGGTTCTCTATCTGCACGGAAACTACCGCAATGTCGGCTATTACACGCGCGGGGTCCGGCCTCTCGTCGAGGCCGGCTACGGCGTGCTGATGCTCGATTATCGCGGCTATGGCGGCAATCCGGGCACGCCCAGCGACGAGGGGCTCGTGCAGGATGCCGAAGCGGCGCTCGACTGGCTCGCGGCCAAGGGGATCGCCCCCGAAACGGTTGTCGTCTATGGCTATTCGCTGGGCACCGGCGTCGCGGTGCCGCTCGCGGCCGAACGCGATCTCGCGGGCGTCGTCCTCGCCGCCCCCTTCGCCTCGATCGCGGAGATGGGCTATGCGCAATATCCCCACTGGTTCGTCGATCTCCTGCTCGACGACCGGTTCGACTCCATCGACCATATCGCCGCGGTCCGCGAGCCGGTGCTGATCTTCCACGGCGATGCGGACACCACGGTACCGGTCACGCAGTCGGCCCGCCTCGCGGCCGCGGGCGGGAGCAATATCCGCCGCGTCGTCATCCCCGGCGCGAGCCACGGCTGGGACCTCTTCGAGCCCCGCGGCAACGCCCTCGTGCTCGATTTCCTGAAGGCGCTCGCGGACTGACGCCACTTCATCGCCGCCACGGCGCGATGATCCCATAGCGCGGTACGGCGGTGGGACCGTCGCGCGAGACAGATAGCAAACGGCCGTGCCCATGACGATTTCCTGAAGGATTGGAAACGTATGAAATTTTTTCGAGATAAGAATATCCTTTTTGTGCTCTTTCTCGCGCTACCCGCTCTATAGAGCATCTGAAGGAAAACACCTATCGGCTACGGCACCTCATGTTCACTGTTTATTCTCTTCTGGTCTGCAGCTTTTTGTTGTAATATCTGGAGTAGACCTGAGAATATCGTCCTGTTGCATGGTTGCGACACCTCGTCGCATTCTTCTACCGGTCGATCGATTCTTCTTGCTCCCACATTAGGAATAACTTAACCTCGAAGCCTGAATATCTCGTGAGCAACCTCATAAAGCTTATCGAAGGGTGTGAATGGACGGTCTTGGCAACCGAAGAAGTGGCCTCGGCTCTGGATGGGATACGGGGTGCGCAAAAACTGAGAGAGAGGGGAAGGTTACTGCGTATCTTGGAACGTTTCGCTGACACGCCACCAGGCAAGTCAGCGTTTACTGATGAGCAGATGAAGAGCGAAGGACGTTTCCTGACTGGCAATCGGGAAGGAAGAAAAGTCACAGTGTGGGCGGTGAAAGCCTATCAATCACGCCTTTACGGCTGCCGGGACGGTCAATGTCGTCGCTTTATCCTTACCGCGTTTGATCTGGGGAAGAAGAAAAACAAAGCGGATCGCTCACTGCTCAGCGAAGCAGCTCGGAAATTTGGCGAAGTTACAGGTTTATAAGAATGAGCGACATGAGAAACCCCTTTCTGCGTAAGACGTCTGAAGAGCGGGTAATCAAGGCTGTCGAACGCCTGAAATTCGATGTCCAATACGCTCTGCAGGCAGCGATGAAAAAGCGTAGCGTCGACCAAGCTGGACTTGCAAGACGGCTGGGCGTCACACCCGCGCGTGTTTCGCAGATGTTTGCGGACGATGCAAATTTGCGCCTCGATACTGTTGCAAAGGCTTTCGCCGTCCTTGATGAGGAAATTTTCTTTTACAGCGAGACCGTGCCCGAAATCCCGCGTTTGATTGAGCCCAAAAAGAAAACCGTTGGCCGAAGATCTTGGAAGGGTGAATTCGACCGCGAGATTGCTCGCGAGGCCGTCCGGCAAGAGGAAGAATCGCAGGAGCGCGTTCGACTGGAGACTACCGAGACGCGCAGGACGCGCACGTCTGGGTCAACAGAGGCTGGGTGGAAAACTGTTTGCACCACCCTATCTGCCCCTCCCGTTCAATGTGCAGCCGCGAATGAATGGAAAAAGTCGCGCGGCGGAAAGTGTGAAGCGGCCTGATGGGAAAAATTTCAAAAGATAAGACGGCCACTGTCACCAGTAGCTCTAGTATTAATGCAAGTGAATACAACAGGATAGTTAACGACGCGCGTCTTGCTGCAATACGATTGGTAATGAGTGAATTTGAGGTCAAGCCGGAATTCATACTTCATTCTTTTAATGAGGACCGGCAAGGACAAGGTCGCCTAGTTCCAGAACTCGATAACGTAATTGAGAATTTTTACTACGACAAAGAGGAAGGTATTATTCTTGGCACTGTAATTTGGCGCGTTAGAGTAAGGCTTGGAAGGAAAGTACTTCTGAAAATAAGGTGTAGCTACCTCACTGCATACGATAATGCCAAGAATATGGAATATGATCATGTCCGTATATTCTTCGAGAATGTGGCAAAAGCTCAGTCATATCCCTATTTTCGGCAACGAGTCGCGCAAAGTGCTGCGGATGCAATGATTGAGCTACCACACCTGCCAATGCTGAAAGTTGGTACTCCGGCAACGAGAG
>CAZAEP010000103.1:0-8830 GCA_964484045.1 uncultured Sphingomonadales bacterium | reverse complement strand
GGGGGTTGGAGAAGAGATAGGGCCGCGAGCGCTGTCGCAGCAGGTCGATGATGGGCTTCGCGGCGGCGATGAAACCGCCCGCCGAGCCGCCCAGCGCCTTGCCGAGCGTGCCCGAGAGGATGTCGACCCGGACTCCGGCGCGGGCCGGCGTGCCGCGCCCCTCACGGCCGATGAAGCCGGTGGCGTGGCAGTCGTCGACCATGACGAAGGCGTCGTACCGGTCGGCGAGTTCGCGGATGGTTGCAAGATCGGCGAAATAGCCGTCCATCGAGAAGACGCCGTCGGTGACGACGATGATGTCGCGGGCGCCGTCCTTGCGTGCCTCCTTGAGCCGCGACTCGAGCTCGTCCATGTCGTTATTGGCATAACGATAGCGCCGCGCCTTGCACAATCTCACGCCATCGATGATCGAGGCGTGATTGAGGGCGTCGGAGACGATCGCGTCCTCGGGGCCGAAGAGCGGCTCGAAGACGCCGCCATTGGCGTCGAAGCAGGCGGCATAGAGGATCGCCGCTTCCTGTTCCAGATAGTCGGCGATCGCCTCTTCAAGCCGGATATGGAGGTCCGACGTGCCGCAGATGAAGCGCACCGAGGCCATGCCGAGGCCGTGGCTGTCGAGCGCCGCCTTCGCCGCCGCAACGAGCGCCGGATGATCGGCAAGCCCGAGATAGTTGTTGGCGCAGAGATTGAGCACCTCGCGCTGCTTCCCGTCCATGGCCACCCTGATATGGGCCGACTGCGGCGTCGTGATCGGACGCTCGACCTTCCACAGATTCTCGGCCCGGATGGCCTCCAGCGTCTCGCGAATGCGGTCCAGATTGGCGGGCATCTCGATTTCTCCCTCGGCACCCTTGGCGTGTCTCGGGATATAGGCCCTCGCTCTCGCGGCTGTCCAGACGCGACGTCCCGGAGGGTCAGGATATGCGATGCCGGACGCGGCCGCTCTGGCGGCTTTCGTACCAGCCGCGACTGCGCTTCACCATGGCGACCACGGACAGCATGACCGGCACTTCGATCAGCACGCCGACGACGGTGGCGAGCGCCGCGCCCGAGGAGATGCCGAAGAGGCTGATCGCGGTTGCCACCGCAAGCTCGAAGAAGTTGCTCGCACCGATGAGCGCCGAGGGCCCGGCAACGCAATGCGCCTCACCGCTCGCACGGTTGAGCAGATAGGCGAGCCCGGCATTGAAATAGACCTGGATCAGGATGGGCACGGCGAGGAGGGCGATGATCAGCGGATGGGCAATGATCTGCTCGCCCTGGAAGGCGAAAAGAAGAACGAGCGTGGCGAGGAGTGCGACGAGCGCGATCGGCTGCAGGTGGGCGAGCAGGCGTTCGAGCATGACTTCCCCGCCGCGGGCGAGCGTGCGGCGGCGAACGATCTGCGCCAGGATCACCGGCACCGCGATATAGAGCGCGACCGAAAGGAGCAGGGTGTCCCATGGCACGGTGATCGCCGAAAGCCCGAGCAGGAGGCCGACGATGGGCGCGAAGGCGACGATCATGATGAGATCGTTGAGTGCCACCTGGCTCAAGGTGAAATGCGGCTCTCCGTCGGAGAGATTGCTCCACACGAAGACCATCGCCGTGCAGGGCGCCGCCGCAAGCAGGATGAGGCCGGCGATATAGGAGCTGATCTGATCCGCGGGCAGGAGCGGGGCGAAGATCCCGCCGATGAAGATCGCGCCAAGCGCCGCCATCGAGAAGGGTTTCACCGCCCAGTTGATGAAAAGCGTGACGCCAATGCCGCGCCAATGGGCGCTCACGCGCTTGAGCGCGCGGAAGTCGATGCGCACCAGCATCGGGATGATCATCAGCCAGACGAGGATCGCCACCGGCAGATTGACGCGCGCGATCTCCGCATTTCCGAGGACGCGTGCGGCGGCGGGGAAAAACTGTCCGAGCGCGATGCCGGCGAGGATGCAGAGAGCCACCCATAGGCTCAGATAGCGCTCGAAGACGCCAAGTCCGCCTGCAGGCCCGGGGGAAGCCTTGTCATTCATGATGCGTTTCCCGTTGATTTTCGGGAGGACATGGCGCCGAGTGTGCGCAAGCGTGCGGTCAGTTCGGGGCTCGAGAGGCTGACTTCGGGCAGCGTGACAAGTGCCGCGATGCGCCGCTCGAGCGCCTCGTAGGTGGACTCGAAGGCGGCGCGGCGATCCGCTTCCGGGCTCTCGACGGCGGCCGGATCGGGCAGCCCCCAGTGGGCGGTGACGGGCTGTCCGGGCCAGACCGGGCAGACCTCGCCGGCGGCATTGTCGCAGACGGTGATGACGAGATCGATCGGCGGTGCATCGGCTTTTGCGAATTCGCTCCAGGACTTCGAGCGCAACTTCGCCGTCTGGTGTCCATGGGCCTCGAGCACCGCGAGGGCCAGTGGGTGCACCGTCCCCCTGGGATGACTGCCGGCGCTGAAACCGATAAGGCGCCCGTCGCCGATCCGGTTCAATATCGCCTCGGCGAGGATGCTGCGGGCGGAGTTTCCGGTGCAGAGGAAGAGGACACGGCGCGGCGCGACTTCACTCATTGAGTGATCCTTCGCGCATTCTCGCACGCCGTGGCGAACGGCGCGCAGAGTTCGGGACGGCCCTGGCAGCAGTCCTCGGTGAGGAAGGCGAGAAGCGCGCGCGTGCCCTCGAGATCGACGCGGTAGCGGATCGAGCGTCCCTCGCGGCTTGCCGTGACAAGGCCCGCCCGGCTGAGGATGGCAAGCTGCGAGGACATGGTGTTGTGCGGCACGCCCATATGACGCGCCAGCTCGCCCGCGGCCATGCCCTCTTCACCGCAGCGGACGAGGAGGCGAAAGAGCTGAAGACGGCGCTGCTGCGCCAGGGCGCGCAAGGCTTCGACGGCGTTTAACATGTCCATATGTCGAGAAATATCGACATATGGACGATTGTCAAGTCCGATCCGGCGTTATGGCCATGTGCCAGCCGGCGCACAGGTGGCGCGCCATCCCCCGGGCCGGCAACCGGCTTCAGCCTGACCCGGCCTTTTCGGCGAGCCTTTCGAGCTCCTCGAGGAGTTTCCGGTATTTCCTTTTCTCGGAGATGCGGCCCGCCCAGTTCATCATCAGGGACACCCGCCGGCGGGCCTCGGCGATCTTCCCCTTTTTTGCGAGCATCTTGGCTTCGAGGATTTGACCCTCCCCGAGCTCCGGGGCCAGATAACGAATGGATTGGATGATCTTTTCCGTCGTGCGGGTGACCGGGCCGTCGTCGCCCAGCTTGATCTCGGCATAGGCAAGGAGCGCCGGCACATAACGCGGATCGGCGCGGATCGCCCGGACGCACAATGTCTGAATTTTCTTGCGCAGGGCGGGCTCGAGGTCCGCCTCCCCGCTTTTCTCACGCAGCAATGTTGCCTTGAGCACGAGCGCCCGCGCCTCCTTTTCGTTGCGTGCGAGGAGGCCGTCGATCTCGGCCAGGGCGTCCTCCCAGCGTTCATCGGCCATGGCGATCCGTGCGAGATAGAGGCTCATGTCCGCGGGACGAATTCCCGCGTCCCGCGCCGCCTGAAACGCCTCGCGCGCCGACGAGCCTGTTCCGCCGGGACGACCCGTGAGGAGGCGCGCCTCGTAATCGACCGCGGCGGCTTCCAGCGGCGGCAGGGTGCGTGTCTCGAGCCGGTAATGCGGGATGCGGCCTTTCAGATCGACGCGGATGTAGGGGAGTTTGCGTGTGCCCCAGTAGTTCCGGACCGCGTGGTCCATCTCGCCATAGGTAACGCCGAACGCCTTTTCGAAGGCCTCCTTTTCATCGATGCCCGGCGTGTTGAGGGCGACGATATATTTCGTGATGCCGGGGCGGAAGCGTTCCGAATTGTTGAGGAAGTGCGTAAACAGCCAGCCCTGCGCGTACTGGAATGCGGTTCCCGACCAGCCGCGCCGCCGATCCCTTTGCAGCCCCGTCCCCATTGGGCCGATATAAGTGCTCTTGGCCTCGACGAGCTCGCGCAGGGGCAGCCAGTGGCCGGCGCGCTTGAGCGCCAGGAACCGGTTGATGACAGGAGCGCCGATCTTCGCCTTGTCGCCCTGGAACTCGATGGTCGAGAGATACTCCGCAAACCCCTCATCGTACCAGACCGGGTAGATGTACGGGCTGTAATGGTGCAGCAGGTGGTGCGTGTATTCGTGGAAAACCACCTGACGCCCCGTCAGGTTCCAGCTCTTATCTCCATCTTCCACGGACAGGGCCGCCACATCGCCGTCGGCTCCCGTATGATAGAATCCGGCCGAGCCCTGCGCCCGCAGCCGCCGCACATAAACGGAGGTGCGGCTGTAGGCGAAAATTGTCAGCGGCGTGTCCTCCGTGGAACTGAAATCGATATGCGCGACGAGCCCGACGGTGGTCCGGAATCGCTCAAGGTCGCGGATGAGGGCGGTCGCCTTTTCGTCATCGGCGTTGGTGCGGAGCAGGAAGTGATCCGAGCGTATCTCGATCCAGTCTTCACCTTCCGCGGCCGGCGCGGAGCCCGGAATACCCGCCCATAGACCAACGAGCGCCCACAGAAGAAGCGAAATCGTCCGCATGCTGCACCCCCATGTCCCAAACCTCCACAGGTTGCAGGGCATAGGCGGGCGGATCAAGAGCCGAGATCGCGTCCTCACGCAACCGTGAGAGGTCGGCGAGCGACGTCCTCAACGGGACGACCAGGGCCTCGTCGGCAGGCCGCGTCCGAGCCAGCCGGGCCCGAGGTCATTGCCGAGCATGCCTTCGGCGACGTCCTTGACGTCGCCGAAGGCGGCCTCGTGCAGCAGGCGCCACGCCCGTCCCGAGCGATTGCCGCGGGCGCAGATGAGGGCGATCGGGCGGCCGCGGTCGCCGTCGGTGAGCGCGAGAACCCCGTCGACGAAGGCCGGTCCCTCACCCGAAGCCTTGAAGTCGAGCGTCACGGCGCCTTCGGGAACACCGGTAGCCGCCCATTCGGCCGGGGTGCGGATGTCGATGAGCAGGCGCTCGCCGGCTCTCGCCTCGGCATGGGCCGCGTCCGGCGTCAGGCGATCGTGCGGCGGCGTGGACCCGTGCGAAAGCGCATAGCCGACTCCGCCCACGAGACCGGCGAAAAAGACCAGAACGAGAATCAGGCGGCGGGTCATGCGGCTATTCTAATGCATTTTCCCCGCCGGCTGAAGCGCACCCGCGACGGACGATCATGGCCGTTGCGCCATCGGTCGACGGCGGGAACGGCCTCAGCGGAAAGCCGGCTCGTTGAAGGAGCGAAGCTTGCGCGAGTGGAGGGTTCCCGAGGCAGCCTCGCGGCGCAGGAGTTCCATGGCGCGGATGCCGATCTGAAGATGCTGGCTGACGCTTTTCTCGTAGAAGGCGTCGGCCATGCCGGGGAGCTTGATCTCGCCGTGAAGCGGCCGGTCGGAGACGCACAGCAAGGTGCCGTAGGGCACGCGGAAGCGGTAGGCATTGGCGGCGATGGTGGCCGACTCCATGTCGATGGCGATGGCGCGGCTCTGGTTGAAGCGGACGCCGAGATCATGGATGCGCAGTTCCCAGTTGCGATCGTCGGTGGTGACCACGGTTCCGGTGCGCAGGCGATCCTTGAGCGTCTTTCCCTCGAGGCCGGTCACCTCGCTGACGGCGCCGGCGAGGGCAAGCTGGACCTCGGCGATGGTCGGCAGCGGGATCGCCGGCGGCAGCACCTGGTCGAGGACATGATCGTCGCGCAGATAGGCGTGGGCGAGAACATAGTCGCCGAGCCGCTGGCTGCCGCGCAGGCCGCCGCAATGGCCGACCATGAGCCAGACGTGGCTGCGCAGCACCGCGAGATGGTCGGTCACCGTCTTGGCGTTCGACGGCCCGACGCCGATATTGACCAGCGTGATCCCTGCGCGTCCTTTGCGCACGAGATGATAGGCCGGCATCTGCGGCGGCTTGGCGACGGGGTCGCGGTTCGGTTTCCGGCCCTTGCGGTGGATGCGGTTGCCCGGCTCGACGAGCATCTCGTAATTCCCCGCCGCCACCTCCTTGTGTCCGAACTCGATGAACTCGTCGACATAGCGCTGATAGTTGGTGAAGAGTACGAAGTGCTGGAAGTGCTCCGGGGCCGTTGCCGTGTAATGACGCAACCGGTGCAGCGAATAGTCGATGCGCTCGGCGGGGAAGAGCGAAAGCGGGGCGACCTGTCCGGGGGCCGTCGGGTACTGCCCGTCGGCGATCTCGTCATTGGTCGACATGAGATCGGGCAGGGCGAAGCGCTGCCGGAGTTCGGCCCTCTGCTCGGGGCTCAGGCTCGCTGCCGCGCGCTCGAGGGCGAAGGTAAGCGGAATCGGGGTCTGGCTGCGGCCGACATAGAAGCGGGCCTTGTGATTGGCGATCAGCAGGTTCATCTGCTCGAGCAGATAGTCGCGGAACAGTCGCGGCTCGCTGATCGTCGTGCCGTAGAACCCGGGCGCGTTGACCTTGCCGTAGGCGAGACTGATCGGGCGCCTTAATGGGCCCGGCTCGATCTCGGCGGCAAGATAGGGATAGACGGCGCGCCGGGCGCGCCCTTGGAGGCGACCTTCGAGGAAGGCCTCGAAGTCCTCCTTGATCATGGCGATGCCCTGTTCGTAGATGGTGATCATCCGTTCGAGTGCGGTCTCGGCATCCTCGCACAGGGCCAGACCGACGGCCGGCAGGGCCTCGAGGCTGCCGTAGGTGGTCGATGGATGATACATGGCCGTCACTCCTTACGTTGGCGCGCCAGCGTCTGTTAGAGCGTCAGCAGGAGGCTGGCCAGCGCCGCGCTCATGAGATTGGACAGAAAGCCGCCGAGCACCGCTCTGAGCCCGAGCCGCGCGATCTCGTGCTTGCGTTCGGGAACCATCGCGCCGAGGCCGCCGAAGATGATCGCCAGCGCCTGGAAATTGGCGAAACCGCACAGCGCGAAGGTTACCACCGCTTCGGTGTGGGGGGAAATCGTGTCCCGGATCCTGGCCAGTTCGACATAGGCGATGAACTCGTTGAGAATCGTCTTCTGGCCGACGAGATTGCCCGCCGTCGCGGCCTCGTTCCAGGGCACCCCCATGAGCCACATCAACGGCGAGAGCAGCGTGCCGAGCGCCTTTTCGAGCGTGAGATCGGCAAAGCCGAACCAGCCTCCGATCCAAGAGAACACGTCGTTCAGAAGCGCGAGAATGGCGACGAAGGCAAGCAGCATGGCGCCGACGCCGACGGCGATCCTGAGCCCGGCCATGGCGCCGTCGGCGGCCGCTTCGATGACATTCGCCGGGCGATGGTCGGGATCGAAGGAATCGATCTTCAACGCTTTCACGTCCTCGGCCGGCAGATCCGGATCCTCGGGCAGGAGCAGCTTGGCCATGAGAAGGCCGCCGGGCGCGGCCATGAAGGCGGCGGGCAGGAGATAGTCGAGACGGATGCCGAGGCTCGCATAGCCGACGAGAATGGCGCCCGAGACCGAGGCGAGCCCGACAGCCATCACGGCGAAAAGCTGCGAATGACTGATCTCGCGCAGATAGGGTCGGACCACCAGCGGCGCCTCGATCATGCCGACGAAGATGTTCGCCGCCGCCGAAAGGCTCTCGATCTGCCGCGTGCCGATGATCCGCCTGAGACCGCCGCCGATGATCAGGACCAGCCACTGCATGATGCGAAGATGATAGAGCACCGCGATCGCCGAGGAGACGAAGACGATCACCGGCAGGACGCGGAAGGCGAAGATGTAGCCGAGGCCGTCTCCGCCCAAGGGGCCGAAGAGGAAGACGATGCCCTGGTCGGCATAGCCGACGATATTCCGTACCCCGCCGGCGAGCTTTTCCAGCAGCGCCTTGCCCGGCCCCCAGTAGAGCGCGAAGGCGCCGATGCCGGCCTGCAGCAGGAAGGCGCTCGTGACAACGCGCAGGTTGATGTGACGCCGTGCCCCGGACGCGGCGACGGCGATGGCGAGGAGCGCGACGATGCCGAGAAGTGCGATCAAGGTCCATGCCCTCCGGGCAGGACCCGGTCTTCGTACGGCGCCCGCTCAGTCGCCATAGGGCAGCCACACATTCTTGACCTGCGTCGCCTCGCGGAGGAACTCGCGGCCTTCGCCATGTTCGGGCGAGAACCAGTCGCGGGCACGGCCGTAGTTCACCCAGGTGCGCTTGAGATTGTGAACCGATTCCGCTTCCACCATGCGGCTGCCCTCGGCAGAGCCGAAATACCAGAGGCCTTCGACCTGATCGTGCTGAGCCAGAACCCTGGCCAGGCTATCGCGTGCACCGGTGACGATATTGATCGAACCGGCGGGCACGTCCGAGGTCTCGAGCACCTGATAGAAATCGCTGGCGACGAGCGGAAAACGCTCGGAGGGGATGATCACCGAGCGGTTGCCCATGGCGAAGGCCGGGGCGATCAGCGAAACGAAGCTCAGGAGCGGATGACGGTCGGGGCAGACGATACCCATGACCCCGATCGGTTCGTTGACGGCGAGCGCGATATTGCGTACCGGCGGTGTGTGCACGAGGCCGTCATATTTGTCGGCCCAGGCGGCGTAGCTGAAGAGCCGCGAGATGCTGGCCTCGACCTCGCGCTGCGCGGATTTCGCGCTCTCGCCGGTGAGCGCGCTCAGCCGGCGGGCGAATTCCTCCTCGCGAAGCGCGAGGTTCTCCGCGATGTAATAGAGGATCTGCGCCCGATTGTGCGCCGTCGTGCGGGCGAAGCCGGCGGCCAGGAAGGCGGCTTCCACGGCGTCGCGGATATCCTTGCGGTTGCCCTCGGCGACGCGGCCGGCCGGGTGCCCCTTGGCATCGAGAACGAGTCGGCTGTTGCCCCCGTCGGGGCGCGTCTGCCTGCCGCCGATATAGTTCTTCGGCGTGCGGTCGATGGGAGCGAGCGCG
>CAZAEP010000102.1:0-8838 GCA_964484045.1 uncultured Sphingomonadales bacterium | reverse complement strand
AATACGGCAGGCAGATGAGTCGGGCAAGGGGAAATGATGGGGCTGCTCCTAGCCCAGCTCCAGCGCCTCGCCAGCCTCCGGCATGGGGTATTTGAGGCCGGTGGCGCAGTTGAAAAGCACCGCGCGCTCGTCTGTGGCCACACGGCCCTCTTCGCGGGCCTTGCGATAGGCCGCGTAAGTCGCCGCGCCTTCGGGGCACAGCAGCAAGCCCTCTTTGCGGGCCACGTCTGTGCGCGCCGCCTCGATGGCGTCATCATCGACGGCGATGGCGAAACCTTCTGATTCGCGCACCGCATCGAGGATCAAAAAGTCGCCGATGGCGGCGGGCACGCGGATTCCGGCGGCGACGGTATGGGCGTTTTCCCAGGGCGCCGCGAAGCGCTCCCCGGCCTCGAAGGCGCGCACCATGGGGGCGCAGCCCGCCGCCTGCACGGCGACCATGCGCGGCAGGCGATCCGTTTCCAGCCAGCCGAGGGCGCGCATTTCGGCAAACGCCTTCCACATGCCGATGAGCCCGGTGCCGCCGCCGGTGGGATAGAAGATGGCGTCGGGCAGCTCCCAGCCGAGCTGCTCGCCCAGCTCGAGGCCCATCGTCTTCTTGCCCTCGATGCGGTAGGGCTCCTTCAGGGTCGAGAGGTCGAACCAGCCCATCCGCTCCTTGCCGGCGCCGACGATCCGGCCGCAATCGTCGATCAGGCCGTCGACGCGGAAGACCTTCGCGCCATGAAGCGCGATCTCGCGCACATTCACCTCCGGCGTGTCGGCGGGGCAGAAGACGAAGCTCTCCATGCCGCCGCGCGCCGCATAGGCGGCCATCGCCGCGCCGGCATTGCCGTTGGTCGGCATCGCCAGGCGACGGAGGCCGAAATGCCGCGCCATGGCGACCGCGAGCGCCAGCCCGCGCGCCTTGAAGGAGCCGGTGGGCAGGCGCCCCTCGTCCTTGACGAGGAGGCGGCCCGTGACGCCGAGATCGCGGGCGATGCGGTCGCAGGCGACGAGCGGCGTCATCGTCTCGCCGAGACGGATCGCGTCCTCCGCTCGGGCGAGGGGCAGGAATTCGCGATAGCGCCAGAAGTCCGTCGGCCGCGGCGCCAGATCCGCCTTCGTCACCGCGTTCGCAAGCGCCGCGAGATCATAGCGCACGAGGAGCGGCCTGCCGGCGTCCGAGAGCCCCTGCGCCCGATCGGCCGGGTAGCGTGTGCCCGTCATCGAGCATTCGAGATGGGTGACGAAGGAGCGGTCTTGCGACATGGCGGGCGGTCCCGGTCGGGAAAGAACAACGGCGTCGGAGAATGGTCGGGGAGACTGGATTTGAACCAGCGACCCCCTGCTCCCAAAGCAGGTGCGCTACCAGACTGCGCCACTCCCCGATGCGCGTTTTCTAGGAGGTGCCGCGCGGCGATGCAAGGGATGGCCTGTCGATCGCCGGTCGACGGTCAGGGGCGAGACGTCGCCTTCTCCGTCCCCGGCCGCCCGTCCGCACCATCCGGCGGTGGAGAAACGGGAGCCGTCAACGCCGCTCAGGAGCCGCCGTCGACAGTGTCGAAGAAGGGATGACGCACGCGGTCGCCGGCCTTGATCCCGAGGCGCGCGGCGGTGCCGGCATTGAGCTCGAGAACGGCGGCCACCCGTCCCCGCGATTCGATGCCGTCGAGCCTGAGCGGCTCGCCATGGGCGATATTGGCGATCCGCCCATCGCTGCGGATGAAGAGAAGATCGAGCGGCAGATAGGTGTTCTTCATCCAGAAGCGCGCCCGGCGCGGCATCGCGAACTCGAACAGCATGCCGTGATCGGGCGCCATCTCCTGGCGGAACATGAGCCCGATCCGCTGCTCCGCGGGGGTGGCGGCGATCTCCACCGTGAAGTGATGCAGCGTGCCGTCCGCGGTCTCGATCGCCAGCGGCTCGGTGGGCAGGGATTGCGCCGTCGTCGGCGCGGCTCGGACGTCGGACATGACGCCGAGGCCGAGCAGGAGCACGGCGCCCGCCAGGCTCACGGCACGCGCCACGCGCCGCAGAAGCGACGGGCGGATGCGGGACGGACGGAAAGGCCGGCCCGCCACGTTCACGAGTCGCTCCCGGCGGGTCCGGGCCCGACGGCCAGCTCGGTGACGAGCAGGCCGCGCTCGCCCTCGCCGATGCGCGCCCGCACCTTCTGGCCCGGCTGCAGTTCGCCGATCCCGGCGCGACGCAGGGTCTCCATGTGGATGAAGACATCCTGCGTGCCTTCCCCCCGCGAGACGAATCCGTATCCCTTGATGCGGTTGAACCACTTCACCGTGCAGTCGACGAAGTCCGCCCCGTCCGTCCGCACCCCGCGATCATGGCTCGCGCCATTGCCGGCGCGGCGGTGGACATGGACGTCGGCGTCGGGCGCCGTCGCGGTCGAGAGATCGAGCGTCACCACGCGCACGGCCTGCCGCCCCTTGGCCCGGGTCACCGCCTCGCAGATCACGGTTGTGCCCTCGGGCACCGAGCGCCGGCCGACATCGCGCAGAACGGAAAAGTGAAGCAGGACATCCCCCCCGCCGTCGTCGGGTACGATGAAGCCGTATCCCTTGACGGCGTCGAACCATTTGACGACGCCCTGCACCTCGACCGCCGAGGCCTCGGCAGCCGCGGGCGCGCGCCGTTCCCCAAGTGTCTCCATGGCCTCGCTCCCAAACGAAGTCATGTACAGTAGCACGACTTGCGGTCGGTGCAAAATTTTGTCCGGTGATCAAGAAATCCGCCAAGGCCTTGGCATCGCTTGGCGAATTCTCCCATCAGGGAGGCCGCGGATACGGCGCGCGATGTCAGTGTCCGCCCGCCTCCTCGTCGAGGCCGACCGGCAGTTCGACATGATGATTGATCAGCCCCTGCTCATAGAGCCGATCGGTCATCGGCGCCAGCCAGAAATAGACGCCGATGAAGCCGACGACCGACATGGTGATGGTGTAGGGGAGCGCCATGATCACCATCCGCATGTAGGAGAGCCGGATCAGCGGAGCGAGCGCCGAGGTGAGCAGGAACAGGAAGGCCGCCTGCCCGTTCGGCGTCGCCACCGAGGGGATGTTGGTGCCGGTGTTGATGGCCACCGCCATGAGGTCGAAGACGTCGCGGGTGATGACGCCGCTGTCGACCGCCTTGATGGCCTCCGAGATGTAGACCGAGGCGACGAAGACGTTGTCGCTGATCGCCGACAGCAGCCCGTTGGCGACATAGAGCGCGGCGATCTGGCCGCGGCCCTCGAGGCCGAGCACGAAATCGGTCACCGGGTCGAAGAGCCCCTGATCGTTGATGACCGCGACGATAGCGAAGAAGACGACGAGCAGGGCGGTGAAGGGCAAGGCCTCGGTAAACGCCTTGCCGATCCGGTGCTCCTCGATGACGCCGGTGAAGCTGGTGGACAGCACGATCACCGACAGGCCGATGAGACCGACGGCGGCGAGGTGGAACATGAGGCCGAAGACGAGCCAGGCGGCGACGACGGCCTGGACGAGAATCGCCTGCCTGTCGCGCTCGGTCCGCTTCTCCTCCTCGTGACGCTCATAGTCTTCGAGAATCTTCATCACCCGCGCCGGAATCTTGGCGCCGTAACCGAACATGCCGGTGATCTCGACGAAGACGACGGTCAGCAGTCCGGTGACGAGAACCGGCAGGGTCACCGGCGCCATGCGCAGGAAGAATTCGATGAAGTCCCATTCCGCACGGGCGCCGATGAGGATGTTCTGCGGCTCGCCGACGAGCGTCGTCACGCCGCCGAGCGCGGTGCCGACCGCGGCGTGCATCATCAGCGAGCGCAGAAAGGCGCGGAACTGCTCGAGATCGGCCCGGCTCCGGTCCTCGACGCCGTCGTCCGACCGGTAGTCGTGCTCGCTCTGCAAGTCCTTGCCCGAGGCCACCTTGTGATAGATCGCGTAGAAGCCTTCCGCGATGGCGATCACCACGGCGGTCACGGTGAGCGCGTCGAGAAAGGCCGAGAGCACCGCGCCGGTGAGCGAGAAGAGCAGCGACAGCGCCAGCTTCGAGCGCACCTTCACGAGGATCTTGGTGAAGATGTAGAGCAGCATGTCGCGCAGGAAATGGATGCCGGCGACCATGAAGATGAGCAGAAGAACGACCTCGAGGCCGATCTCGACCTCGTGGTAGACCGTCTCCGGCGACGTCATGGCGAGGAGGATCGCCTCGAGCGCCAGGAGCCCGCCGGGCTGCAGCGGATAGCATTTGAGCGCCATGGCGAGCGTGAAGATGAACTCGGCGATCAGCGCCCAGCCCGCGATATAGGGTCCCGCCGCCCACAGGAGCAGGGGGTTCAGAACCAGAAAGGCGATGATGGTGGTCTTGTACCAGCCGGGGGCGTGACCGAGAAAATTGGCGCGGAAGGCATCGACTCGTGAGGACATCGCGTTGGGCCGCTCGCTCGTTCTTGAACAATCGGACGGACTGTCCGATGGTGGGGATGGTCTTCGGGCTTGTAGAGCCCGCAAAGCCCCAAATCAAGTCCACCCGCCATGGCAAGGAGGTCCAGCGTATGAAGCTCGCCGGTGAAAGGCATGTTCCGGCGCCGCAGGAGAGGGTGTGGGCGGCGCTCAATGACGAAACCCTGCTCATCCAGTGCATCCCCGGCTGCGAGGCGCTGGAACGCCTCGCGGACAACGAGCTCGCCGCGGCGGTGACGGCGAAGGTCGGTCCCGTGAAGGCGTCCTTCAAGGGCGAGGTGCGGCTCGAGAACGTCAATCCGCCGCACAGCTACACGCTCATCGGACAGGGCAAGGGGGCGGCCGGTTTCGCCCGCGGCCGGGCCGATGTCGCGCTCCATCCCGAAGCGGACGGCGGGACGCATCTCGCCTATTCGGTGGAGGCCAATGTCGGCGGCAAGCTGGCGCAGCTCGGCGCCCGGCTGATCGAGAGCACGGCGCAGAAATACGCCGAAGACTTCTTCACCACCTTCTCGCGCCTCGTCGCCGAACGCGCGGAGCCCGAGGCGGCGGAAACGCCGGCACGGGCCCCGGCGCCGCCGGCGGCCGCGCAAGCGCCCGCCGTCGAGGCGGAGGAGCGGCCCGGCCTGCCGCCGGCATTGTGGGCGGCGCTTCTCATTCTTCTGGTGCTGGCGCTGCTCTATTTCTTCGCCGCCTGAGGTCCGGCGCGATGACCGGGTCCGCCCCCCGCGATCCCATCGCCGCCGCCGCCGCCTGGAGCCGCGCCGGGCACCGGGTGGCGCTCGCCACCGTGATCGAGACCGCCGGCTCGGCCCCGCGTCTCGCCGGGGCGCAGCTCGCGGTGCGCGCCGACGGGGCCTTCGCGGGCTCGGTGTCGGGCGGCTGCATCGAGGGGGCGGTGGTCACCGAAGCGCAGGCGGTGATCGCGCGCGGCGCGCCGAAGACCATGGAGTTCGGGATCAGCGACGCCATGGCCTGGGAGGTCGGGCTCGCCTGCGGCGGACGTCTGACGCTCCGGATCGAGCCCTGGACCTCGCCTGAAAAGCGCTCTCTCCTCGATCGCCTGGAGTCGGCGCGCACCGCCGCCCGCCCGGTCGTCCTCGCCAGCGCCCTCGATCACGACGAGGACGCGGCGGCGCTCCTCTTCCCCGAAGCGGGCAAGGCGGTCTTCGCCGGCCGCGACCTCTCGGAGACGGTGCGCGAGGTGCTCCGCCGCGACCGGCCGCGACTCGTCGCGGTCGCCGGGTGGCGGGTCTTTCTCAATGTCTTCAACCCGCCGCTGCGTCTGGTCATTGTCGGCGCCGTGCACATCGCGCAGATGCTGGTGCCGATGGCCGCCGCGCTCGGCTATGCCGTGAGCGTCGTCGACCCGCGCACGGCCTTCGCCACCGCGGCGCGCTTTCCCGGCGTCCGCCTCGTTCACGACTGGCCCGACGAATATCTCAAAACCGAGCGCCCCGACGCGCGCACTGCCGTGGTAACGCTGACCCACGATCCGAAACTGGACGATGCGGCGCTTGTCGAGGCGCTCGGCTCGAACGCCTTTTACATCGGATCGCTGGGCAGCCGAAAGACCCATCGTGCCCGCATCGAGCGTTTGCGGGCTGCCGGTTTTGGGGAGGCCGCGCTGGCACGCATCCATGCGCCGGTGGGACTCGCCATCGGGGCCGAGAGCCCGGGCGAGATCGCCCTCGCCATCCTGGCCGAAATCACAGCCGTGCTGAGGGCCGACGATGAGCGCTCCTGAGACCGCCGCCATCGTGCTCGCCGCCGGATGCTCGCGCCGCATGGGTGCGGCCAACAAGCTGCTGCTGCCCCTCGCGGGCGCGCCGATGGTGCGGCGGGTCGCGGAGACGGCGCTCGAAAGTCGTGCCCGGCCGGTCATCGTGGTCACCGGTCATGAGGCGGACGCGATCACAGGAGCGCTCGCCGGCCTGCCCCTCGTCTTGGTCCGCAATCCCGGTTACGGGTCCGGGCTTGCGAGCTCTCTCGGGGTCGGGATCGCGGCGGTGCCGGCGGAATGCGCGGCGGCGCTTGTCCTTCTCGGCGACATGCCGCATGTGCGGCGCGCGACGCTCGATGCGCTCATCGCCGCCCTCGACGCGCCCGCCGGACGCACCGTCGCCGTGCCGGTGCATGACGGCCGTCGCGGCAATCCGGTGATCTGGCACCGGCGACATTTCGCGGCCCTGCGCCGCCTCGAGGGCGATCGCGGCGCGCGGCGCCTGTTTCCCCGGCTCGGCTCCGCGATCGTCGACGTGCCGGTCGACGACCCCGGGATTCATATCGATATCGACAGCGAAGAGGCTACGACCCGAGGTCGAAACGCACGATCCAGTCGCGCACCAGATCGACGCTGATATTGCCGCCGCAGATGACGAGACCGATCACCGCGTCCGCGCCGACCCGCGCGCGCACCGTGCGGGCGGCGGCCAGGGTGCAGGCGGCAGCCGGCTCGGCCCACAGCTTGGCCTCCTCGGCCAGGGTCAGGAGCGCCGCCACGGCCTCGCGGTCGGGGATGACGAGGACCTCTTCCACGAGCGCCTTCACATGGTCGAGCGTGCGGGCGGTGACATAGGGCGCGCCGAGCGTGGTGGCGATCGAGGTCACCTTCATCTCCACCGGCGCATCGGCGGCGAGTGCCCGCGACATCGCATCCGCGCCTTCGGTCTCGACACCCCAGATGCGGACCTCGGGCTTCATTCCCTTGACCGCCGTCGCCACGCCCGAGATCAGCGCCCCACCGCCGATGCTGACGATGACGTCGGTAAGCTCCGGAACGTCCTCGATGAATTCGAGTCCCAGCGTGCCGTGCCCGGCCATGATCAGCGGATCGTCGAAAGCGTGCACATAGGTAAGTCCCTCCGCTCTCGCGGCTTCGGCGGTGGCGAAGGCGGTACCGATATCGGGCACGAGAACGAGCTCGGCGCCCTTGGCGCGGATGCGCGCCTTGGAACGCTCCGGTGCGGCTTCGGGCATGACGACCCGCGCCTTGAGGCCCATCGCCTGCGCGATCTCGGCCATGGCGATGCCGTGATTGCCGCCCGAGACGGTGACGATGCCGCGCGCGCGCTCGTCCGCGTCGAGCGAGCGGATCCTGTTGACGATGCCGCGCGGCTTGAAACAGCCGGAGCGCTGCAGGAGCTCGAGCTTGAGCGCCACCGGCCCGCCGAGGAGCGCGCCGAGCCCCGGGCTCATGACCGCGGGCGTGCGCAGGACATGGTCCGCGATGGTCCCGCGCGCGGCCTCGATGTCGGCAAGCGCGAGGCGTTCGCTCATCTGTCCACCAGCCTGATCAGGCGTCGCTCGAAGAGCGTCAGCACCGAGCGCAGGTCGCGCCCGCGGCGCAGCACCCGTCCATCCATCGCGATCACCGCATAGGGCCCCTGCCGCCCCGCCGATCGCGGCCGCTTGACGATGCGGAAGAGCGGGCCTTCCGAGGCCCGCCGGAAGACCGCGAAGACCGCTTCCTCGCGACCGCCGTCGATGGCGTAGTCGCGCCATTCGCCGGCCGCCACCATGCGCCCGTAGAGATCGAGAATGCGGTTGAGCTCGCTGCGTTCGAACGCGACCGGCAGAGGCCGTGCCGGACCGGCCGCGATATCTGCGATCTGACCCTCTTCCATCATCGCCATTCATAGTGCGTCCCTCGCGCCCGCTTGGCAAGCGGCTCTCTTCACGCTTGTCGGCAATCGAAAACGGGTTTATGATCGCAATATATCGAATCAATATATGACGACGGAGAGGATCGGATGGAACGCGAACAATTGCGACGGCATGGCGTCTTCGCCGGCGTTCTGGCGGCGGCGGTGCTAGCGACCCTGATCGCATCCGTGACCGCGCGCGAGACCGGCGCCCCGGATCGCGTGGCCCCCTCGGGGAACCACGTCAGTCGAACGCTCGAGGTCCGGGATTTCGACGCGATTCACCTGCGTGGCGGCTATGAGGTCGATCTCGAGGCCGGGGGCGACTACGACGTCGAGATCGCGGGCGACGAGGCGATTCTCGATGCCCTCGAGATCGCGGTCGAGGACGGCACGCTCGAGATCGGCCCGGAAAAGGGCCGTCGCTTCAAGAATCACGAGGGCATCAGCCTCAAGATCCGTCTGCCCGGGCTCGATGCCTTCACGGTCGACGGAGCGGTCGACGGCAGTCTCCGGCGCCTTCGGAGCGACGACTTCGCGCTGACCGTCAATGGCGCCGCCGACGTCCGGCTCGACGGGAGCTGCACCTCGTTTGCGGCGGTCACCAACGGCGCCGGCGACATCGATGCCCGCGAATTCCGCTGCGAATCGGTGAGCGTGGCCGTCAACGGGGCCGGCGACGTGCAGGTCTACGCCTCGAAGTCGGTGCGGGCGGCGGTCAATGGCGTCGGCGGCATCGACATCTACGGCAATCCGCCCGAGGTCAGAAAGTC
>CAZAEP010000101.1:0-8883 GCA_964484045.1 uncultured Sphingomonadales bacterium | reverse complement strand
TCCTGCGCCAGCGCCAGCAGATGAAGCTGAAGATCCGGGCCCTCTCCTCGGAGGGGCGGGCCAGCGCGATGATCATCGGCGCCCTGCCCTTCGTGATGTTCGGCATCATCTACATGATGAATCCGGACTATATGAGCACCTTCTTCACCGATCCGCGGGCGAAGATCGCGCTGATCGGAGCGCTGATCTGGATGAGCCTCGGCGGTCTCATCATCAAGAAAATGATCAATTTCGAGATATGAACGAGATCCTGCCATTCGGCCTCACGGCCATCGACCTTGCCACCATCGCCGCCGGCCTCACGGCGTTCGTGGCCATTCTGGCCATCTGGCAGGCGGCGCTCGCGCGCGATCCCATGCGCAATCGCCTGAAGGATCTCAATCGTCGTCGCGAGGCCCTCAAGGCCGGACTGATGACGCAAAAGCGGCGCAGGAGCCCGGTGAAGAGCGGTCAGAGCGTCGATTTCATGCGCGTGGTGGTCTCCCGGCTCAAGCTCCTGCAGAACGAGCAGACCAACAAGGTCTCCACCAAGCTGATGCAGGCCGGCTGGCGGCACAAGGATGCGGTGGTCATCTATTTCTTCTTCAAGCTCGTCCTGCCGACGATCATCGCCGTCGCGTCGATGGTCATGGTCTACGGCTTCCGCATGTTCGAGGGCGATCCGATGATGATGCTTCTCGTCCCCATCGGCTCGGTTCTCGTCGCCTTCATGGCGCCCGACCTGGTGATCAAGAACGCATCGCAAAAGCGTCAGGACGCGATCCGCAAGGCCCTGCCCGATGCGCTCGATCTGATGGTGATCTGCGCCGAGGCGGGGCTCACGCTCGACACGGCGCTCGGTCGGGTGACGAACGAGATGGCCAAGAGCGCGCCCGAGCTCGCCGACGAATTCGGCCTCACCGCGATCGAACTCGGCTTTCTCCCCGATCGACGCCAGGCCCTCAACAATCTCATGCAGCGCGTGCCCCTGGACGCAATCCGCGGCGTCGTGACAACGCTCGTCCAGACCGAGCGCTACGGCACGCCGCTCGCCACCGCCCTGCGCGTGCTGTCGGCGGAATATCGCAACGAGCGCATGATGAAGGCCGAGGAAAAGGCGGCGCGCCTGCCGGCAACGATGACGGTGCCGCTGATCATGTTCATCCTGCCGACGCTGTTCGTGGTCCTGCTCGGCCCGGCCGCATGCCAGATTTCCGACCAGCTGATCAATCGCTGAGCTCGCGGCGGGCGGCGGGAATGCCGAAAAACTCCTGCAAAGACAGATAGTTGCCGTAGCCTTGATCTTCCTCCATGTTTCGGAGACAATGTGTCCGGGCGCAGGCATCGACCGCAAGGTCCGATGAATGCGGCCATGTGCGCCTTCTCATGCGAGAAGTCGCATATCCTCGCTGTCGTGACTCGGGCCGGGTGGCATCGCAACCCGGCCTCTTTTTGCGCCGAGGATCAATCCCGACCTCCGCCGCCGCGCCACCGTACGCGCCCCGTTCGGGCGTCGACAAGCTCAGTCCGAACGGAGCAAGCCGGTTCCCGTCGCCCCGAAGAGCCCCGCACGGGGCCCGTCCCGAAGGGCGCGCGATTCAGGCCGCCTCTTCGGCAAGGTCGATCGTCGCCTCGCCCTTGTGCCAGTTGCACGGACAGAGCGCGCCCGACTGCAGGGCATCGAGGACGCGCAGCACCTCCTGCGGATTGCGCCCGACCGAAAGATCGTTCACCTGCACCATGCGGATGATGCCTTCGGGGTCGACAAGAAATGTCGCCCTGAGCGCAACGCCCTCTTCACGCTCGAGAATGCCGAGCGCGCCGGCGAGTTCCTTCTTGTTGTCGGCGAGCCAGGGATAGGGCACGTTCGCCAGATCCTCGCGGCTGTTGCGCCAGGCGAGGTGCACGAAATCGGTGTCCGTGCTGGCGCCGAGAATCTGGCAGTTCCGCGCCGCGAACTCGTCCGCCATGGCACCGAAGCCGATGATCTCGGTGGGGCAGACGAAGGTGAAGTCCTTGGGCCAGAAAAAGAGCAGCAACCACTTGCCGGGAAAGCTCTTCTCGGTCAGGCGGGGAAAGTCCTCCGCCGGGATGGACGTGCCGCTGACGGCCTTCAGGTCGAAAGCGGGAAGCCTGTCGCCAACCGTAAGCATGTCTCGTTCTCCTCTTGATATGAATGCCGCATGGGCGGTTCGCGCTCTTGATGCCAGCCTTGCATCAAACGATCAAACGGATATATTTCATGAGATTGATCGATTGGAACGATCATGATTCTGCCGACCCTGAAACAGCTCCGATATCTCGTCGCCCTGCACGACCATCTTCATTTCGGTCGCGCCGCCGAGGCCTGTCATGTGACGCAATCGACGCTGTCGGCCGGCATCGCCGAACTCGAGACGATTCTCGACGCGCATCTCGTCGAGCGAACGCGACGCAATGTGCTTTTCACCCCGCTCGGCGAGGAGGTAACGGCGAAAGCGCGCACCGTGCTGCGCGAGGCCGAGGAGCTTGTCGATCTCACGCGCGCGGCCGCCGAGCCGCTCTCGGGGACATTGCGCATGGGCATCATCCCGACCATCGCGCCCTTTCTGCTGCCGCGCGCGATGCCGGCGCTGCGGCGCCGCTTCCCCAGGCTCCGGCTGCAGCTCAAGGAGCAGATGTCGGAAGTGCTGTGCCACGAGCTTCATTCGGGCGAGCTCGACGTCGTCCTCTATGCCCTGCCCTATCGCTGCGGCGAGGTGGAGGAAGTCGCGCTCTTCGAGGACCCCTTCTACGCCGCCTATCCGCCCGGCGACGATCCCCTGCCCGAAGCCGTGCGCACCGAGGACCTCGACGGCCGCACCCTGCTCCTGCTCGAGGAAGGCCACTGCCTGCGCGATCACGCGCTCGCCGCCTGCGCCCTGCCCGGCGTCGATCCCACACGCTCGATCCTCGGCACCAGCCTGCACACGCTGGTGCAGATGGTGGACAACGGCCTCGGCATGACGCTCCTGCCCAAGATGGCGCTCGACGGCGGCATCCTCAAAGGCACCGGCGTGCGCACCGTCCCGCTCGCCGGCGAGGCGCCCTATCGCACCATCGGCCTCATCTGGCGCCGGCACTCGCCGCGGGCGGACGAATACCGCCTCCTCGCCGACGCGCTCCGGGAGTGGCAGCAGACACATCGGGACGCCGCCTGAGACGATGCGCCCCTCGCCGCCGCACCGCTGCGCAAGCCGTTCTCCGTTGGAAGGGTCCGACTACGGCTATCTCCGATAGGCGAAGGGTCTGTCGCCGGAGAGGTCGCGGTAGCGGTCGCGAAGCTTCGTCTGGCGCGAGACCAGCGGGATGCGTTCGCCGCGGATGAAGACCGCCTCGGGGCTCGACATCACTTCCAGCGGATCGCCGTCCCAGATCACGACATCGGCCTCCTTGCCGCGTTCGAGCGAACCCAGCTTGTCTGCGACCCTGTAGAGCCGCGCCGGGTTGATGGTGATCGCCGCGAAGGCCGCCTCCCAGGGCATGCCGTTCGCCACCGCATTGCCGGCATATTGCAGCACCAGGCGCGGATTGTGCCCGTCGCCATTCTCGTCGGCGATGGTGACCGCCACGCCTGCCGCCGCGAGCCGCGCCGCATTGGCCCGGGTTGCCGCGAGACGCGAGAAGTCGCCGGGCAGGTTCTGGAAGGGATGCACGATCACCGGCACCTCTGCCCGGGCAAGATCCTCGGCCACCATCCAGCCCTCCTCGGCGCCGACAATGGCGATGTCGAGCTTCGGCATCTCACGCCTGAGCCTGAGGATCTGCGTGATGTCGCTGGCCCGGTTGGCGGTGATCAGCAGCGGCACCTCGCCACGCATCACCGGCCCCAGAGCCTCGGCGTCGAGAGCGGAGAGCACGAGGCCCCGGAAGTCGTTCTTGTCGCGCATGCGGGCATAGCGGTCGGCATCGCGCATGGCGTTGATGAAATAGACGACCGCCGCTCCGCGCGCCCCGCCGACCCGCGCCCCGCCGGCGGCCCCGAGCGCGGCGACGGCGAAGGCCCGCGGTCGGGTCACCACGTCCTTGGCGTCGCCGAGATGGATGAGCGCGCCATAGCCGGAGAAGAGATGATCGCGCCCGCCCGGCACCACCGCGGCCCTGGTGATGCCTTCGATGCGACTCACGGGAATGGCGCTGGCACGCGGATTGATGCCGTAGGAGATGTCGAAGGCGGCCGAAAACGGCGCCTCCTTCGAGACCCCGCTGTCACGGGTCGAGTCCTCGAGACTGATCTCCACCGCGCCGAGCGCCGTATTGGCGGCGAAGATGCCGGGCGTGACGATCTTGCCGTGGGCATCGACGACCGCATAGCCGTCGGGAACGGCGTCGCCGGCGCGCACCGCCGCGATGCGCCCGTCGCGCAGGAGAACCGTGCCCGACTCGAGCTTGCCCTTGGGGCCCATGGTGATGACGGTGCCGCCGACGATGGCCACCCGCTCGGCCGCGGCCGGCGATACGACGAGAGCCAGCGCAGCGGCGAAGAGAAGCGCAATGCGTGTCATTTCACATCTCCTTCCCCGGGCTGGCCGAGCTCGAAATCGCTCACCGGCTGGTGCGCCGGATCGTGGCGGTCCCAGATCAGCGCCCCGTCGATGAAGACCTTGTCGGCCTTGGTGTAGACCGAGAAGGGATCCCCCGACCACAGCACCACATCGGCATTCTTGCCCACCTCGAGGCTGCCGGTCCGGTCCTCGATCCCGAGCGCCTTCGCCGGATTGTAGCTGAGCCAGGTCCAGGCTTGGGCCTTGCTGATCTCGAGCCCCGCCTTGCGCCCATCGGCAAGAGCTTTTGCCGCTTCCTGATTGAGACGCTGGATGCCGATCGCGGAATCGGAATGGACGATGGCGCAGGCGCCGGCCCGATCGACGAAGGGGATGTTCTCGCGGATGCCGTCATAGGCTTCGAGCTTGAACCCCCACCAGTCCGCCCACATGGCGGCGCAGATGCCGTTCTCGGCGAGAAGGTCGGCGACCTTGTAGGCCTCGACCGCGTGGTGGAAGGCGGCGACGTGATAGCCGAACTCCTTCGACATGTCGATGACCTGCGCCATCTCGTCGCCCCGATAGCAGTGCATCTGCACCCGGATCCTGCCCTCGAGCACGCCCTTCAGGGTCTCGAGCTCGAGATCGCGCTTGGGCGGCTTGGCCTTCTTCGCCTCCGCGCCGCCCTTGGCCTTCTTGGCCTCGTATTCCTCCCACTGCCGCCTGTAGTCGGCGGCCTTGATCCAGGCCGCGCGGTACCCGGCGAAATTGCCCATTCGTGTCGAGGGCGCGCGGCCTTTCGAGCCATAGACCCGCTTGGGGTTCTCGCCGCAGGCCATCTTGAGCCCATAGGGCGCGCCGGGGAACTTCTTCCCCTGCACCGTGCGCGCCGGCACGTTTTTCAGCACCACCGAACGGCCGCCGAAGAGATTGGCCGAGCCGGGCAGAATCTGCATCACGGTGACACCGCCCGCCAGCGCACGGATGAATCCGGGGTCCTGCGGCCAGACCGAATGCTCGGCCCAGACCTCGGCGGTGTTCGGCGCCGTCGCCTCATTGCCGTCGGAATGCGCGCGCAGCCCCGGCGAGGGATAGACGCCGAGATGGCTGTGGACGTCGATGATCCCCGGCGTCACCCAGCGTCCGGCGGCGTCGATCACGGTGGCATCATCCGGTATCGCCACCTCCGCACCCACCGCAACCAGCTTGCCGTCGCGCATGAGGACGGTGCCGTCGTCGATGCGGCCGCCACGACCGTCGAGGACGACGGCATGGACGATCGCCGTCGGCTCCGATGGCCAGGGACGATAGGTCGAGGGATAGGGCCCCGCGGGCGGCTCCGCCGCGGCAGAACCAGGGCCGGCGAAGACGCCCGCAAGGACAATCCCGGCCGCCAGTGCACGGATCGGCTTCTTCACTGCGCTCCTCCCCGAAAGCAATGTCTTTGGCACTGATACGCAAGGCGATGCCGAAGCCTGCGCAGGAATCGCGACCGCCGCCCTACTCGGTCTCAAGGTCGGGGTGGACGCCGGCCGCCACCGGTTCGCCCAGTTCCTCGGTCCCGGCAAGCTCCGGCTCGTCGCGCAGGGTCTCAAGATGCATGAGGCGCTTGACCAGCGGCGAGACGAGGATCACGCCGATCCCGATCGCGACCGCGACAAGCCCGATCTGCTGATAGACCGAGAGCACCCCCTCCTTCGCCAGCTCGGTGCCGGCCCCGCCTTCCGAGCCGGTGGCCCGCGCGATCAGGCCGGCAATGTAATTGCCGCCCGCGGTGGCGAAGAACCAGGCTCCCATGATCAGGCTCGCCATATGCGCCGGCGCCAGCCGGTTCATTGCCGACAGCCCGACCGGCGACAGGCACAGCTCGCCCGTGGTGTGCAGGAAATAGATGAGGAAGATGAAGATCACCGGCGTCGGATTGTCGATGCCGACAAGATGGGAGCCCCAGACGAGGACGAGAAAGCCGCATCCGAGCTGAATGATGCCGAGGCCGAACTTGAACGGTGTCGAAGGCTCGAGTCCGCGGCGCCCGAGCGCCTGCCAGAGCCAGGCGAAAACCGGACCGAGCAGAATGATGTAGATCGGGTTGATCGACTGGAAGATGGACGCCGGAACGCCGGCCCGGTCGACATAGCGATCGGTGAAGAGATTGAGCGAGGATCCCGCCTGCTCGAAGAGGCCCCAGAAAAGCGGCTGCAGGGCAATGAGGAACAGGATCGCGAAGATGCGATCGCGGTCTTCGGACGGCAGGCGGAAGATCGCGACGACCAGGATGTAGAGAAGCAGGACCAGAGCCGACGCGAGCATGATGCTGCCGACCACCTCCTGATACTGGATCAGCGTCCAGATCAGGACCACCGAGGCGATGCTCAGCGCATAGAGCAGCCACTCGAAGGAAATGCCGAACACCGGTCGCCGCAACCGCTCGGGGTCCGGCGCTTCGCCATGGCCTTCAAGAAAGGGCTTGCCCCAGATGAAGACCACGAGGCCGAGCAGCATGCCGACGCCGGCGGCCCCGAAACCGTATGCCCAGCCAAAGGTCTCGCCGAGATAGCCGGCAATGATCGCACCGGTGGCCGCGCCGACATTGATCCCCATGTAGAAGATCGTATAGGCACCGTCGCGCCGCACGTCGGTACGCGGGTAGAGCTGACCGACGATGACCGAGATATTGGCCTTGAGGAACCCCGAGCCGACGATGATGATGGCGAGCGCCAGCCAGAAGATATTGATCGTCGGGTCGGACTGACCGCCCTGACCGCCGACGGCCATCAGAAACTGACCGATCGTGAGCAGAACGGCGCCGAAGAGCACCGCCTTGCGCTGTCCGAGATAGCGGTCCGCAAGATAGCCGCCGAGAACGGGCGTGATGTAGACGAGCGAGGTGTAGGCGCCGTAGATGAGGTAGGCCCGGGGCTCGGCGAAGAGCCAGTGCTTGACGAGGTAGAAGATGAGAAGCGCGCGCATGCCGTAATAGGAAAAGCGCTCCCACATCTCGGCGAAAAACAGAACATAGAGCCCCTTGGGATGACCAAGGATCTCTCCCGATCTGGCCGGCGTCCCCGGCGCCGGATCTTGCGTCGTCTCGCTCATGTGCTCTCGATCCCTTCCTGCTCTGATGGCGTCGCGCCCTCCGCGGGGCCGCGGCATTCTCCCGTATTCTTGTCCCGCGCCCGCAAGATGCGGGGGCGCCCATAGTCAAACCACAGAATTCGGTCTTTGCCCAGCCCCTCGCGCCGAATCGCGGCACCGGCATCGAGACCTTCTTGAATCCCATATGCTTGCTTCACGCTGTTGTGACACAGGGAGAGCAAGCTGTGATGCGACATGTCGCAAAATTCCGGCATAATCGGCGGGCCAGGGACGGATCGCCAGATCCGTCGGCGCCTGTCGCGGGGCACATGACGTTCCCCCTGTTCCGACCCACTTGCCTTGGGTCCCGCGATGGATCGACTAGCCCCCGCAGTGCCCTCTGCGGGGGCTTTTCACGTTCCGGCGCTCTCTTGAAGAAGGCCCTCGTTTCCCGGCCCGACCGGGGGCCCCATCTCGATGGCGTGGACCGGCGCTTCACACCGGACTCCGGCGTCCGCCGGCGTGACGGAAAAGGACTCCGGCGTCATGGTTCCATATGGCCGCAACATGCTCTAGCCTGACGGGACGGCAGGAAGGCTCGCTGATGACACGAACCGGGACCAGCACTGCAGACGAGGATATTCTGGCGCTCGCCGGCGACCTCGTCGCGCGCGCGCGGCGTGCGGGAGCCGATGCCGCCGATGTCATCGGCACCGAGGAGCGGAGCCTCGGCGTCACCTATCGTCTCGGTCGGCTCGAGGAAATCGAGCGTTCGGAATCGCAGGCAATCGGCCTTCGCGTCTTCATCGGCAAACGCCAGGCGATCGTCTCCGCCTCCGAATCGAGCCCCGCAGCCCTCGATTCCCTTGTCGAGCGGGCGATCGCCATGGCCCGCGTCGCCCCGGAGGACCCCTTTGCCGGGCTCGCCGAACGCACGCTGCTCGCGCGGAAGATAGACGCCGGCATGCTCGATATCTTCGATCCCGATGAGGCCTCGGAAGACGATCTGCGCGCCCGCGCGGCAGCGGCCGAAGATGCGGCTCGCGCGGTGCCCGGCGTCACCAACAGCGGCGGCGCCAGCGCCGGCCAGTCGCATGGCCGCGTCGCGCTTGTGACCTCGGAAGGATTCAGCGCCTCCTATCGCAGGTCCCACTTCTCGGTCAGCGTCTCGGTGGTGGCGGAACGCGACGGCCTGATGGAGCGTGATTACGACTTCGCCTCGGCCCGGCATCTCGCCGATCTCGAGGATGCGGCGTGCATCGGCCGCCGCGCCGGCGAGCGCACCGTGCGCCGGCTCGGGGCGCGGCCGCCCGAGACCGCGCGTCTG